>NZ_CP048020.1:331131-662262 GCF_010365865.1 Treponema vincentii
CTTTTGGATAACCTTGTGGGTAAGTTTTACCTCATCAGATTGCTTTCCGTGTGCCTTGGCTGTGCGTGCGGAAGTTTTTTCCGTGCTTCGTGCCGATGAATTTGTCTCCACGCAGGCTGTCAGCGAAAAAACAAAGATCAATGCAGCAACAAAACCTAGCATTCTTTTCTTGATCATGTGCATACTCCTTCACATTTTTTTTGGGTCTCTTTCACCAGCTGTACTGAGCGGTGATCAATTCCCTCTCTATAATAGTACGGATATTTTCCGTCTATTTTCGCATTTTTTCCGCAGCCGGTATTCTCAGTATAAAAAGAGCTACCAGTGCCGTACACGGAACTGCCGCAATAATACCAATGCTCCCCGAAATACCGTGCATAATTTCTATGACGATGCGCGGTATATTGATAAACTGCGTAAAGCTCATGCCGTAGCCCCAAATCATCATCACAAGCGGCAGGGACGAGCCGGCAAAGGCGAGAATGAGCGTGTTACTCATCGTGCCGGTAATATCTTTGCCCACAGTCAAGCCCGACTGAAAGAGTTCTTTTTTGCTGAGGCGCGGATTTGCGGATAAAATTTCTTGCATGGAAGATGCGATGGACATACTGACATCCATCACAGCGCCGAGCGAAGCAATCAAAATTGAGGTAAACAATAGCCCGTCCAGTTTGAGGTTATAATCAGGCGCCAAGTTGAGTAGCTGCTCGCCACCTTCCATATTCACACCGGAAAGCTGTGCCGAGTAGGATACAACGACAGAGATAATCCCCGCGATGGTAATGCCGGACACGGTGCCTGCGATTGCGGTATATGTTTTGCGCGTAAAGCCGCCTATCAAAATAAAGCTGACGATGGTCATAATGGAAACAAGACCGATAGAAACCGGCACGGGAGGAAAGCCTGCAAACAGGGCGGGAATAAGCACGGTAACAATGAGTACACAGGTGAACACCAGTCCGAGTGCGGATTTTAACCCTTGTCCCCTGCCGAGGAGGATAAGGGCAGCAAAGAACAGCCCCAGCAGCATAAAAACATGGGCATCGCGCTTGAGGTTATAAAGCCACACGGCTGTTTTCCCTCCGCTGTTCCGCAGTGTGAACACCGCTTTTAAGCCCTTATACGCAAAATTGCTGTGTAGACTGCTGAGCGTATTATACACTTCAAATTCCGTATTTTTATGAGTTCCTTCGAGGATTTTAACACGGAGCTTTTGCGTACCGCGGAACTTTCCTTGCACAATCGGATCGGGAGAAAGGTCTTCCTCGAGCACCTCCTCCACAATACCCTCAGCAAATTCTTGCGTAAACGGCGATTCAGGCTTGAGTTTATCTGAAATTTTCGGCATACCGATGCAGAGCAGCACCGTAATGATCAGCACTGCCCCTGCGAATATTTTTTCTTGCATACTCTCTTGTAAAAGTATACCGTGAGATTTCCCCACCCGTCAACAATTTTTTTCCTTTACCAAATAAGTTTTTTCCTATTTTCAAAAGGTATGGAATATGGTATATATACCGCTCGACTCAAAATTATTTAAAGTGAGATAAAAATAGGATTGTAATATGGCAAAAAAACGTTTTTCAATTAGCAACAAATTGATTATTATCTTTGGACTTTTAATTGCAGTAGCTTCGTTGACGGAAGGTGCGCTGGCAATCAGCTTTGCACGGAAGGCCGTAATCGAAAAATTGGAAATACAGCTCATCGATAAGGCCTTGGATGAAGCGGAGATCATCGACGCAAAAATAACTGCTTTTTTTCAGTTTTTAGAGGGACTATCCCATATCCCGATACTGTATGATCCAACCGCTTCATATCAAGAAAAATTGGAACAGCTGCAGAAAAATGCAGTGAGCAACAATACAATACAAGAACTCAATATCAGTGATACCGCAGGCGTTTGCTATGTAGAAAGCGGTACGGTAAATGTAAGCGATAGAGATTGGTTTAAGGCTGCAATAAAAGGAGAGCGTTTCGTTTCAGATTTATTGATTTCGAAAACAACTCAAAAACTGATTAGCACCTTTTCGATTCCGCTTTACGATGAAACCCATCGTATTATAGGTGTTTTATCTGCTGATATTTCCGGCTTGTGGTTCAGAGATAATATCAAAGACATTACCATCGGCAAAAGTGGCAATTGCTACATCATAGGACCTACGGGAGCAACGATTGCCGATCAGGATATTGATGCGGTAACAAGTATGCTCAATCCAAGTCAAGAAGGACAGAGCAATATTGAATTGGATTCTTGCGGAAGATTCGAAAGGAACGCGATAGCTTCTTCACAACCCGGCATCGGTTATTATGAGTACGAGGGTGTTCCCAAAATTGCAGCTTATACAAAATTGAAGTCGGCCGCATGGACTACTATCGTATGTGCGCCCGTACATGAATTTATGGAAACCGTAAACACGCTCCGGCTCAGTCTGATTTTAATCGGATTCGTTATTTTTGCAGGATCCGTTATTATCGTCTATTTAGTATCCAGAGGTATGATAAAACCGGTTAAACGAACAGTTTCGGCTTTAAAAAATATCGCACAGGGCGAAGGTGATTTAACCGTAAGCCTTCCGGTAACCGGAAATGATGAAATTACGGACTTATCGGAATATTTTAACGAGACGATTGCAAAAATAAGAAACGCAATCAAATCGATAGGTGTGAACTGCAATCAAATGGAAGAAATCGGAAATACGTTGTCTACCAATATGACTGAAACGGCAAGCGCGGTGCACCAAATCAGTACAAATATCGATGGTGTAAAACATCAAGCAATGACTCAAGCGGCAAGCGTTACCGAAACAGCGGCAACCGTTGAGGAAATCGTTCGTACCATTAAGCAATTGAATACAGGCATCGAAATGCAGGCAGCAAGTGTTGCACAGTCATCGTCATCTATAGAAGAAATGGTCGCAAATATCGCTTCGATTGGGCAAACGCTCACTAAAACCGATAGTGCTATTAAAGAGCTTACAACTGCTACTGCTAATGGCAAAGCTACGATCGTTACATCGAATACCGTAACGCAGAAAATTGCAGAAGAATCCGGTTCTTTACTGGAAGCGTCAAGCGTCATCCAGCACATTGCATCGCAGACAAACTTATTGGCAATGAATGCTGCAATAGAAGCTGCACATGCCGGTGAAGCCGGCAAGGGCTTTGCCGTTGTAGCTGATGAGATAAGAAAGCTTGCCGAAGAATCTTCGGTACAAGGAAAAACGATCACCACGACCTTAAAAATGCTTTCAGCGGAAATAGAAACACTTTCCGTATCATCAAAAACGGTAGAAGGAAATTTCAATAGTATTTTTACTCTTGCAGAACAGGTTAAAAAGATGAGTGCCCATCTAACCGAATCGATGAAAGAACAGGAGCACGGCAGCAAAGAAGTATTGACAGCTATTAAGAACATCAACACGGTAACAATGGAAGTACAAGCCGGTTCCGAGGAAATGCTGAAAGGCGGTGAAGGGGTCGCTCAGGAAATGCGAAAGTTGGATAATCTTACCCGCATCATAACTGACAGTATGAATGAGATGGCGGCAGGCGCGGTGCAGATTAACAATGCCGTGCAGGAAGTAAACGAGATTACACAAAAGAACAAGCAGAGTATCGAGAATCTGGCAACCGAGGTCTCTAAATTCAAAATTTAGACACAAATAGAGCGGTATCTACGGCGTTGCTGCACAAAAATAAATGCTCAACGTACACAAAGTACGTCTCCGCTTTATTTTTGTTCGCGCCTTGTATCTACTCGCTCTATTTGTGTCTAAGATATTTCGCAAAAGCGCTGAAAAAAATAATTTTCCGATAAAAAGAAAAATACCCCCTACAACCCCTAAAAAGAAAAATGACGGGTAAAGAGGGAGCCCCCTCTTTACAATCTCCCCTTATATGCCTCGCCTTTGTTCTTGAGCTTAGCTCTGATACAAAAGCTTGGCCGTCGGGGTTGCCACGATAACCTATTTCAGAACGTCCACGGATGGACGGGGTGCCAATTAGAAACGAATTTAGGCGCAAGACTAAATTCGCAGGCAACGAATGTATAGGTGTGCATTCGTTGCCGTGTCTCCGCTTTATTTTTGTTTGCGCCTTGTATCTACTCGCTCTATTTGTGTCTAAGATATTTCGCAAAAGGGTTGAAAAAACAGGTTTTTCGATAAAAAGGAAATACCCTTATACCGCTAAAAAACTGTCCCAAAGATATCAAGCTAGGTGTCTATTCTTTTTAATTCTGTCAGTGCTTTATTGCGATAAACTAAATCGTTTCTAACGGAAAAGCCTTCGTTTTCCCAAAAGGCATTACCATCTTTATTTTTAGTGAATACAACTAACGCGGTTTTGTGAATACCAATATGTTTTAAAGCATTCAGCACCGTGGAGATCAATTGGGAAGCAACCCTTTGTCTCCGCCATTTCGGATGTACAGCAGTATGGTATATGTAACCTCGCCTTCCGTCATTTCCTGCTAATATTGCGCCGATAATATCTTTTTCATTTTCCGCAACAAAACATGTTTCCGGATTGCGCTTCAAGAAACGAGCAATACCTTCTTTTGAGTCGTCTAAATCGTTCAAGCCCATTCCCGCACACGACATCCATAAAGCATATACCGCTTCATAGTCGGATACAAGCATAGTACGTATATTCATTGGTTGTTTCCAATTTCCGGCAGTTTAGCGGCTAAACTGCCGGAAGACATTATTTATTTTTCTTTTGCTACAGACGGTTCAAAAGCTTTTTTAGGAGTTCTGCCTTCGTTCTGTGCGGCAAAACCTACCAGTTCCGGGTATATTTTCTGTGCTTTTTCAAACACATCGGCTGCTTGGTCGTTTCCTAATTTGGTTGCATATTTTGCTGCGGCGGATTCACCTTTTTTGGTATAGAGCCGTGCAATTTCAGCATCTTTGCCTTTCTGCTCTTTAATCAGCTTTTGCTCATACGCTTTCCAATAGCTGCGGACATTCTTTCCGTACATATCCCTGTTTAAAGCTGAAAAGACATTGATAGTCCGCATCAGCCAATAAAACGAATCAGGCGTATACATTTTGTTGTCGACTTTATACGCAGCGTAGGTGTCCGTAATGTTGCCATAGAAGGGCAGATACACCGAATGTTCCGCATTTGCCATTGCCATCCACATCACACCGCCGACAGCTTTCGGTAATGTGTCTTTCATCTGAATGATATGGCACTCCATAGAAGTCGGTGTACCGATTGCGCGAACTCCTGCGTTTTCCGGTAAATTTGCATTTTTGTCGGTATCTTCATAGCGGTAGCGCTGCAATTCCATTACATCTTCAAGCGCGATTTTCTTGTCAGCCTTTCTCCACAAAGAGAATAGCTTCGTGTCATACGCAACCTTAGCGGATGGTGAGAGTTTGTTTTGTCCTCCCCAAAGCCGTACACGGTTGTAGTCGCTCATTTCTTCTCCATAAGTAAGTCCCGCATGGAATTTACCGTCAACTTCTTTATAAAAGCCTTTCGACTTAGGCAAATTGATTAAATCTTTTGATGCGATAACATCTTTACTTGTCGTATCGACATAACCGAGTAAGAAGCAATTAGGTACTACCGCATACATATCATCCGGAACCTTAACCGCTGCATACTGATGGCCGGTATAAATTTCCATGTACCAGCTTTCTTTATCGTCTGCGATAAACAGAATATTTCCTTCCGCTGAACCATACGTATCTACAATCTTTGCAATCCGTTCAACGCCTTCCCGGGCTGTCGTAATATACGGTAACACAACCGTTGTCATGGACGCTTCCGAAAGTCCGTTTTCAACCAGCGGGTCAGCTGCTTCTGCAGCTTTCCCCGGAGATGCCGAAACGGTTGCGCTCATCGCAACGCCGTACTCGTTAAAACCGACTTCGTCGTAGATGCCTTCGGACTGTTCGGCATCGCAAATAGCGGTATACCGATAGCTCTCTTTCGGCAATTCAATTTTAAAGCCGATTGAGTCGGTAAACTGTACCGGCTTCCTGTTTTTCTGATGCGGATATACCTTAAAGGTTTTGTTATGGGCGCCACTCAAATCTTCCGTACGCGCAATAATGCGAAAGCCGTCGGCTGTTGCATCCTTTCCTGCAACAAACCCCGTACAGCCGAAAGCATTGGACATTCCTGCCCATACGCCGGCCGCGGCAACCAATAAAAACAGACACATTTTTTTCATAATGTACTCCCTGTTAAAAATAATCCGATAAACACTACCGAATATAAATATGAAAAGGATTATATCATGCAGTATGAGACTTGTCAAAAATTATTCTTTTTATCGAAACAAGAAAAGTCTTCCCTAATTGGTTTTAAACTTACTCACCTCCGCCGCCAGATTTTCAATACTCCGCTTATTCTTTTGCGTAATTTCACTTACTTCCTGCACGGCATTGTTAATCTGCACTGCGCCCGCTGCCATTTCGTTCATACTATCGGTAATGATACGGGTGAGGTCATCGAGCTTGCTCATTTCCTCCGCAACACTCTCTCCGCCCTTCAGCATTTCGTCAGACCCTGCCTGTACTTCCGTTGTTACCATATTGATATTCTTAATGGCGATTAGTACTTCTTTGCTACCGTTTTCTTGTTCCCTCATTGATTCGGTTAGACGGGCGCTCATATCCTTAACTTGTTCTGCAAGCATAAAGATTGCGTTGAACTTTTCTTCTACCGTTTTGGAAGAGGCAGAAAGCATTGCGATTTCGCCGGAGAGGGTCTTGAGCGTTGCAGTGATCGTCTTTCCTTGCGTTGCAGAATCTTCGGCGAGCTTACGGATTTCGTCCGCAACGACGGCAAATCCCTTGCCGGCTTCTCCCGCATGAGCAGCCTCGATCGCGGCATTCATCGCCAATAGATTTGTCTGAGATGCAATATGCTGAATGACGCTCGACGCTTCCAGAAGCGAACCGGATTCTTCGGCAATCTTCTGTGTTACAGTATTGGAATTTACGAGTGTTGCTTTGCCGTCGCCGGTTGCCAGGGTAAGACTCTTGATTGCCTCGTCGGTTCTACCGAGCGTTTGCCCGATGGAGGCAATGTTGGCAACCATCTCTTCTACGGATGATGAGGATTGCGCGACACTCGCTGCCTGGGTTTCGATACCGATATTTAACTGCTTAATAGTACGGACAATTTCTTCGACAGTTGCAGCAGTTTCGGTAACGCTTGCCGCCTGAGTCATTGTCTGCTGCTTTACTCCTTCGATATTTGCACTGATTTCATTTACGGCACTCGCCGTTTCGGTCATGTTGGAGGCAAGTTCATTTCCAATTTCTTCCATTGCAGCACTGTTTGCACCGACCGCTTGTATCGAAGCACTGATTTTTGCGATTGTTTCGTTAAAGTATACAGATAAATCCGTTACTTCATCATTACCGATTAACGGCAACCGCACCGTTAGGTCTCCCTCTCCTTGGGCAATATTTTTTAGAGCATTGACAGCGGTCTGTACCGGCTTAACCATTGTGCGGGCGACAAAATAAACAATCGTAAGCGCAACAACTAAAATGATAACGCCAAGCGTATATAATGACCGGCGCAGTGTGCTGACCGTTCCCATAAATTCATTATACGGCGCCGATATAATTACCGTCCATCCGGTTGTCTTTATCTTTGCAAAAGATGCGATTTCCGGTTCGTTCTCCCAATAAAAAAATCCGGTAGAGGGTTCTTTCTCCGTCATGGCTCGCTGTTCGAAAGAGGCAATGGTAGAATATGCAGGATCCGTTTTAGCTCGTTCGATACTGCTGCCTTGGCTTTTTACAATTTCAATATCGGTATCGGCAATAGTAATGCCGGTAAGGCCGATGATGTAGCAACTCCCCGATTCCCCAACAATAATATCACTGATAGTGTCGGAGAGCCATTCGGCCTGCGCCGCCGCCCCAAGCACTCCAACTATCTGATGATTATTATCATAAATAGGAACCGAAAAGGTAATGATCATTTGATCGTTCGTGCGTGAAAAATACGGTTCGGTTATAAAAGATTTTCCCTGCATACCGGCTTGCACCCAATTCCTGTCGCTCGCTGCGATTTTTCGACCGTCGAGGGAATATAAATTTCCATCCATATCGGTAATGGCGGCATCGCGCAGTACATCATTGTAGGCAACTTCTCTTTTTAAAAATGCGGTTTTTTCGCGGTAGGACAACGTTTCATCTCTAAACATCGGCATCCGCGCAATTCCTTCAAGAAATTGAATGAAAGACGTAAGGCGCCCGTCAATAATCTCCGCTACGTCGGTTGCTTTATCGGTAAGATGTGCCTCAATTTTTTCACTTACTGCCGTACGAGCAATTTTAGTTGCTAAAAGGCCTTCAGTAATCCCCGCCGCTGCGATTAATATACCGAAAATCAGAATAAGCTTATAACGAATTGAAAACCGTTTTTTCATCGTATACCTCCCGCCAAATGCGCACTAAATTGTATGGAATACTGTATATCATATTTTATCTCTTTTGTAATAGTATACGAATTCAGTTTTATGCCTCAATTCATCTCTGAAATATTCGGATATCTTTTAGACCCTTACTGGCTTCTTAATACTTAAGAGAAAATTAATTTCCGTGGCATATTATGAATTACTTTACTTTTAGTAGAAAATTCAGTATGCTGTGTTTCGATATTTCAATGTTGTATGCTGCAAACATTTGCAAGGCGTACGGGAATATCCGAAATTTTCTTTTAGGAGGAAGGAATATGAAAAAATTCGCTTTCGTATTATCGGTTCTTTTTTTGACAAGTGCTCTTTCGTTTGCTTCCGGTGCTGCCGATTCCAATGCTGCAGCCGATGTCAAAATCGACTTTAGAATGAACATTGCCAAACAAGATTATGAGTCCAATTATTTTAATTGGACGCTTGGGAAAGAAGCAACTGTGCAGGACAAATTCGATGCTGTTTCGGGTGCAAGTTTGAAAGGTTCCACAAGAGCATTTAATGCCGTCCGCTATGCAGGTAATGCTGCAGATAAAAAAGCGGCGCTTCCGTCAGCACTGCGCAGTCTGTTTTTGTTCCCTCTTGCCGATTGGAAATTCGTCGAGGGATACGGACTTCAAATAACGAATACCGACGGTGCTCTTACGATACGGTTTGCCCGCAAAACGACTGCATATGAATTAACAACCGACAATCAGGGTAATTTTAACCTGCTTACCGGAGCAAAAATTGCAAAAGATATTGCGGAAAAAACCGATACCGGTTTTGCAATTAAGCCCGAATATCTCAAAGAGGGCGGGGATCCCACAAAGATGTCCGATTTGGATTGGAACAAGATACCGCTGAAAAACGACACTTTTGCTCCCGATGCCGCTTATCATTATGAAGGGACGCTCAAATTTGCGTTGAAAGATAACATTTTAACGGTGAACGGTGCATTAAATCGTAAATAAGTGACGGGTGTCTGAATAATCGAAAAAAAGAGCCTCTCTAAGCATTGTGCTTGAGAGGCTCTTTTTTTACTCCGAGTAAAGACCGATGGCGTGTATCTTTTTGCGGCGATACCGTACCAAGACTTTGGGATCACGTTTGCAGAGATCGGCTAAGTCATGCAGAATTTGCGCGCGTATTTTATCCGCTGCTTTTTGCGGATCGGTATGAGCACCGTCTACCGGCTCTTCAATAACCCCGTTAATCAGTTTAAGCCCGAGTACCTCACGGCTGGTAATTTTCAGCATTGCGGCGGCATCCTTCGCCTTGCTTGAGTCTCGCAATAAGATAGACGCACAGCCTTCCGGCGAGATAACCGAGAAAATTGCATTTTCCAGCATGTACACCTTATCACCGACTCCGATACCGAGCGCACCACCTGAACCACCTTCCCCAATGACAAAGCAGATAACAGGCGTCTTGACGCGACTCAACTCACGTAAGTTTACCGCGATAGCTTCGGCGATACCGCGCTCCTCCGAACCAAGTCCGGGATAGGCGCCTTGTGTGTCAACAAAGGTAATAATCGGGCGGTGGAATTTTTCCGCCTGTTTGATGAGCCTGAGTGCTTTGCGGTAACCTTCGGGATTCGCCATGCCGCCGTTCCGGTCGATGGTTTCCCGCAAGTTCCGCCCTTTCTGGTTGCCGATAACCGTTACCGGTATTCCGTTGATAAAGGCGATACCACCTATCAGTGCAGGATCGTCGCCGAAGCAGCGGTCGCCGTGCAGTTCGATAAAGCTATCAAAGACCATATCGATATAGTCGAGGGCACGCGGTCGATCGTTATTCCGTGCAAGCTCGATCTTCCTCCATACTTGGGAAATTGCAGAGCTTGCTTGCAGCTTTTCATTTATTGTTTTGAGTTCTTTGGTGATGTCGAGCCCGTATTTGTCGGCAATATCACGCAAACTCGACAGGATTTCGCTTTGGTCGGTCAGTTGTTCGTTTCCTTTATCCATATTACTTCCTTCCCTTGCCGAACGGCGGATTCATGTGTGTGCGTCAATCATCACGGCAAAAAAGTGTTTTTGCTCTATGCGCGGCACAATACAGTCAACAAAACCTTTTTTAAGCTGGAATTCAGCGCGTTGAAATCCCTCCGGCAGCTGCTGGTGGATGGTGCCTTCGATAACGCGCGGCCCGGCAAATCCGATAAGAGCATTGGGTTCCGCCGCGATAACATCGCCTAGCATCGCAAAACTTGCCGTGACACCGCCCGTCGTGGGGTCGCAGAGCATCAGGAAGAGGGGGGACGCCCTTGTCATCAAGTTCCGCCGCCGCGCTTGAGGTTTTCGCCATCTGCATCAGCGAGAAAAGCCCTTCCTGCATACGCGCGCCGCCCGATGTTGCGTAGATAATTACCGGTATCCGTTCCGCTGCGCCTTTCAGCATAAGCCGGGAAATTTTCTCCCCGACAACGGATCCCATCGAACCGCCGAGAAAGTCGAACGACATAACACCCAACAGCGCATCTCTACCTTCAATCTTGCATTTACCGGTAACGACAGCCTCATTCATCGAGGTTTTTGCCTCCGCAGCGGAAACTTTTTCTTCATATCCCGCCATCTGAATGGGATTCATTGTCCGTAAGGTAGGATCCAGCTCTTCAAACGTATCTTTATCGGCAATATAGGCAATCCGGTCGGGCACATCCATCCGCATGTGGCAGCCGCAGTCGGGACATACCATCAAGTGTTTTAAAAGCGTTTCCCGTTCATATTGTTTTTTACAATGAGGACATTCCATTATCTCTTTCCTTATTTATCTCCAGTAGTGAATAACTGCGCGTACAAACTTGTGCCGAAAGTACCCGATTGGAACTGAGCCGACCGTAAAATAGTTTTTTGCTCTTCAATATTGGTTTGGATACCTTCGATATGCAGCTCATCCAGTGCACACAGCAGCTTTTTAATAGTCTGTGCCCGATCCGCCCCATGCACAATCAGCTTGGCAGTCATCGAATCATAGAAAGGCACTACCTTGTACCCTTGATATAAAAATCCATCGAAACGGACACCATTTCCGCCGGGTATCCGTAGATTTGTAATCAGCCCGGGTGTACGTGCATTGATACGAGCTTCGATTGCCCAACCCTTTATCGGCACTACACCGTCAGGGAGCGTCATCTTGCCGCCCGTACACACAGAAATCTGTTCACGGATAATGTCGGTACCGGTTACCATCTCGGAAACGGGATGCTCAACCTGTACGCGCGCATTAACTTCCATAAAATAAAACTGATCACCGGAGACGAGAAATTCGATGGTACCCGCTCCGCAATACTTGAGCGAAGAAAAAAAAGCTTTTGCGCACCCGCGCACATTGCATCATACATTGCATCGCTCACCGCCTGCGAAGGGCTTTCTTCTATCAGTTTTTTGGTGATTCCGCTGTACCGAGCAGTCCCGCTCACCGAGAATTGCAACACCGCCTGTACCGTCGCCGATAACCTGCAACTCGACATGTCGCGGGTCGCTCAGGTATTTTTCGATATAAACTGTGCCGTCGGCAAAATTCGCTTCTGCTTCTGAAGATGCGATGGAAAGGTTTTCAGCTAAGTCGGCTTCCTTCCAAACGATGCGCATACCCTTCCCGCCGCCGCCTGAGGCTGCTTTGATAATAACCGGATAGCCGCATTCCTTCGCGGTTTCCGCAGCTTGTTCTTTGGTTGTAATCGCACCCTTAGAGCCGGGAGTAATCGGGAGTCCGCTTTTTTGTGCGGTCTCGCGAGCTCTCACCTTATCGCCGAGCATTTCGATAGTGTCGGGCTTGGAGCCAATCCAGAACATACCGGCTTTTTCTACCTCCCGTGCAAAACCTGCGTTTTCGGAGAGAAAGCCGACGCCCGGATGTACGGCATCGCAGCCGGTGCATAGTGCAGCAGTTATGAGCGTATCTTTATTCAAATAGCTTTTAGCCGACGGCGCAGGCCCGATGCACACTGCACGATCCGCTAACTGCACATGCAGGCATTCTTTGTCGGCGGTGGAATAAACAGCGACGGTTTCGATGTCCATTTCCCGACAGGCGCGGATAACGCGAACGGCAATTTCGCCGCGGTTCGCAATCAGCATTTTCCGTATCATACTTAAATCCTGATTGTAAAGAGCGGCTGATCAAACTCAACCAAATCACCATTTGCTGCAAGGATCTCTTCAACAGTACCGTCGTATTCGCACTCAAGGGTGTTCATCATCTTCATCGCTTCGAGGATGCAGAGCGGCTGTCCCTTTGAAACCTTGGATCCCTTGTCTACATACGCGGGAGCATCAGGAGACGGAGATCGGTAGAATGAGCCGACAATAGGGCTTTTCACCGTAACGAGATTTGCGTCAGTGCCGGGGGTAACCGCCGCGGCTGTAGTCGGTATACCTGCTGTTGCCCCCATTGCGTTTGCGTGCCCCTGTGTACCTGCTGCAGAAGCTGTTCCGCCGTTTGCAGGAAGGCTTTGCATACCGGTGCCCATCGCTGCATATCCGTTTGTATCAGTTCCGGCGATCGGCTGCATCGGCGCAGTGCGCAGTGTATACGGCACGGCCGCCTGTGTATTCTGATACGCAGCTTCTTTTTTAAGCGTTAGCTCCGCTTCTCCTTCCTTTATATGGAGCAGTACAGCCGAGCTCTTTTCAAACTTGTCAAAGACATTCAAAATAAATTTTTCGTTCATATTCTTACTCTGTTACTCTGTGTCAGCCTTTATATCCGGTCGAACCGGTCAATCTCGGCATCGTAATCGATACCGGCAATATCAAATCCGTTAATCGCCAAAAAGTCATGCCGATATTCATCGACATCGGTACGCTCGCGGCTGGTCTCGTCGGTAACGGTTGCCATAATCTCTGCAACGGCAGACTGTACCGATTCGTCTAACTCCCAGTCGTCGATACGGATACGGTGTTCGCTGTCCGTCGGAATAACACCGTCTGTCGTGTACAAGCGGCTGTCAAAGAGACGGTTTATCTGCTCGATACAGCCTTCGTGCGTGCCCTTTTCCTTCATCACTTTGAAAAGACTTGCCAAATACAGCGGAATAACCGGAATAACGGCGCTTGCACGGGTTACCAGACCCTTGTTGACCGACACAAATGCCTGACCTTTTAAGGCCGCAAGCTTTGTGTTCAGCGCATGGGCGGTAGCTTCCAAGTGTTCCTTTGCCTTACCGATGGTTCCCTTGCGATACAGTGCTTGCGTGGCTTCCGGCTCGATATAGGAATACGCAACCGTAATGCACCCTTGCGCCAATAGATTAGCGGCACCGAGCTTTTCTATCCAACGCTGCCAATCCTCACCACCCATAACTTTTACGGTAGCGAAGGCTTCTTCGTCGGTTGCCGGTTCCGCAGTAATTTCCGTCAAAGCACCGGTAAACGGGTCGAGGGTTTTACCGGTAAACGGCTTTCCGAAGGGCTTGAGTGCCGAGCGATAAGTAACACCGGTCTCCGGATCGGTACGCACGGAGCTTGCCACGCTGTAGATGATCAAGTCGAACTTTATACCCAGTTTTTTTGCTTCATCGATAACCTGTGTTTTAATAGCATCGGAAAACGCATCTCCGTCGATGGTAACGGATACCAGCCCTGCTTCTTTTGCCGCGGTATCAACGGCTAAGTTGTTATACCAGCCGGGTGTTCCCCACTTCTTTTCGCTACCGGCTTTTTCATACGATACGCCGATGGTTGTCGCACCGTACCCGAAAGCTGCCGTAATGCGGCTCGCCAATCCGTATCCACCTGAACAGCCGACTATCAGCACATTTTTCGGTACCGCGGTTCCTGCCGGGTGAGATTTTGCCCGCTTTTTTGTATACGCGATTTGATCTTCAACTGCTTTTTTACATCCTTGAGGATGCGCGTTTAAACAGATATTGCTCCTCAACATTGGTTTCATACTCATTTCTCTTTACTCCTTACTATATTAGTTGTTTATAATGCATGATTACGCCATAATTGGCAATAGCTTTTTCTTGACTGAATATATGATGTTTTATATAATAGAAGAATGAGTACTAAATCATTTAAAGGGGGGTGTCATCCTCCCGAGCGGAAAGCGATTTCCGCAGAATCCGAAGTCTTGGCTGTCATGCCGTCGACAAAGATGGTGTGGATTCCGGTTACCCAAGGCGGTGCTCCGAATACTCCGTTGGTAAAGGTTGGCGATACGGTTGTACGAGGTCAAAAAATAGCGGAAACGGACAAGTTTATGTCTGCGCCTGTACATGCCTCGATCTCCGGTACCGTAAAAAAAATAGAACCTCATCTCGTTACAGGTAATACGGACGCACTTTGTATCGCAATTCAAGCAAGCGAGGAACCTTCCGAAGCTTTTATGGAACCGCTTGATCCTTTTACCTGCACAAAAGAAGATGCCATTAAGCGTATCCGTGAGGCCGGCATCACCGGTATGGGGGGTGCTTCTTTCCCTGTGCATGTCAAATTGAGTCCTCCTAAAGATGCGAAAATCGATTACATTTTAGGCAATGCAGCGGAATGTGAGCCGTATCTGTGTACCGATGCCGCTACGATGTATCATTCCGCTGAAACGATTATAGACGGAATGGCGATTATCATGCACATCACCGGAGCCGACAAGGGAATTATTGCGCTTGAGGATAACAAAACGCACTTGGTTCCGGTGTTCGAAAAAGCGATTGCGAAGATAAAAGCAAACCCTGTCGGCCCGGGCGCCTACGACATTTCCGTTGAATTATGCAAAACAAAGTATCCGCAGGGCGGAGAAAAAAATCTGACTTCCGCAGTTGTCGGCAGAGAAATTCCTTCCGGCGGGCTTCCGTTCCAGATCGGCTGTATTGTTCAAAACGTCGGCACGATGAAAGCGATTTCCGATGCATTCCGTAAAGGTATCCCGCTTATAGATCGCCCGCTTACACTCTCGGGTGGCGCTTGCGAAAATCCTGTGAACGTAATTGCTCCGATCGGTACCTGCATCGGAGACCTCATCCCTGATGTCATCCGCTTAAAACCCGGTGTTACTAAAATCATTTCAGGCGGCTCGATGATGGGCTTTGCGATGAAAAACGCGGATTTCCCCGTACAGAAGAATACGTCCGGTGTTCTTTTCTTAACAAGGGAAGAAGTCAACCTTGATGAAGAAAGCCCCTGTATCGGATGTGGAAAATGCGTAACTCATTGCAGCTGCCAACTGTCTCCCGTTCTGATGATCCGCGCATTAAAAGCGAATAAGCTGGATGAAGCCGTTCGCTGCGGGTTGATGGACTGCGTTGAGTGCGGCATTTGTTCTTATGTGTGTCCGGCGCGTATAAAGCTCGTCCAACGGTTCAAGGTAGGAAAGCAGCTTTTACGTGAAGCAAAACAAAAAGAGGCCGCAAAAGCAGCCGCTGCGCAAGGAGGAAAATAGACTATGGCTGATACAGATAAGAACGAAATTTATCTTTCCCCCGCGCCTCATATCGCGAGCCCCGTAACCACCAGAAAATTGATGATACACGTACTGATTGCGCTTGCTCCGCTTGCGCTGTACGGTATTTATCTGTATGGAGTTCCGGCGCTCATCCGTATTATTGTTTCCGTAGGCGTTGCAGTCGGTGCCGAAGCCGCATTTCGAAAAGCGATGGGTAAGGACATCCGCATAAAGGATTGTTCTGCTGCCGTAACCGGTTTGCTGTTGGCGCTTGTTTTGCCGCCGCTTATTCCGATCTGGATTGTGGTGGTTTCCGCAATTTTTGCCATCGTCGTAGCAAAAGAATTTTTCGGCGGACTCGGCGCCAATCCTTTTAACCCGGCGCTGGTAGGTCGCGCCTTTGCGTTTGTCAGTTTTTCACGCTTGATGACTTCGTGGGTTGCTCCTCATCACGGCTTTGACGCGGTGAGTACGGCGACGCCGCTTTCGTACCTTAAAATGTCGGAAGGTGGGATTTCCACCGCAGCCGCAATCGCGGAGAAGATGGGCTTATCTTCCTCAAGCGATGTATATCTTAAACTCTTTTTAGGCGATCACGGAGGCTGTATCGGTGAATCAAGTGCGGTGCTCATCCTCATCGGTTTTGTCTACTTGCTGGTTACCCATGTTATTGAATGGCAGATTCCCGTTTCTATGGTGCTAACAGCTGTAGCGGTAACCGCGCTTGCGGGTATCGATCCGCTGCTCACGCTGCTAAGCGGCGGTTTGCTGTTCGGCGCCGTCTTTATGGCTACCGACTATGCAACCTCTCCCGTAACCTTTAAAGGACAGATCATTTTCGGCGCGGGCTGCGGCTTAATTACCGCTTTGATGCGGCTCTTTGCCGGAATGCCGGAAGGCGTTATGTACAGCATTTTGATTATGAATTCGGTTGTTACGTTCTTAAATAAACTGATTCAAAAGAAATACGGATATGTGAAGCCCGTTAAGGTTGCAAAACCGGCCAAGGAGGGCGCAAAATGAAACAGATGATGAAATTATCCGTTACGTTGGCGCTGTATACCGTTGTAGCATGTCTTGCGCTTGCGGCGGTTAATATGCTGACCTCTCCCCGTATCCTCGCGGCAAAAGAGGCCAAAACAAAGTTGGCGCTTCAAGCAATTTTCCCCGATGCGGATTCATTCCGTCCCGTTACCGAAGGAATGCCGAAATCGGTTGATAAAATCGCGTTCGGCGATACCTACCTTGCCTTCAACGGAGATAAACCTGTCGGAATTATCGTAACGGTCAGCGGTCATACGTATGATCAGGCGACTATCCTTATCGGTATCGATACGGAAGAAAAACTAAGGATGATTCAGTTTTTATCTTTAACCGACTCACCCGGTATCGGAACAAAGGCGAAGGACGAACCGTTCATCGGGCAGTTCCGCAATAAACCGACTACCGATGCCTTTGCGCTGGGAAGTGATGTTCAAGCGATTGCCGGCGCTACGATTACCTCTACGGCTGTTACCCGCATGGTAAAAATTGCCGTCGATGCCGCTTCTTCATATATGAGCAGTCAAGGACTTGGCGGCTCCGGCAGCGGAAACTAAGAGGAGAACGGTTATGAAAGAGTATGTACGTATTTTTACAAACGGGTTGGTGAAAGAAAATCCCCTCATCATGCTGATGATTGGACTTTGTTCCGCGCTCGCCATTACCACTTCCGTTGCAAACGGTATTGGAATGGGGCTCGCAATGACTTTCGTTATTGTGTTGAGCGAGATGATTATCAGTATGTTCCGAAAGTTTATTCCGAATGATATCCGCATTCCTATCTTTATTATTGTTATCGCATCGTTTACCACTATCGTAGACCTTTTGATGCAGGCGTTTTTACCGGAGCTCTCCGAATCGATGGGTATTTTTATTAAACTCATCGTTGTAAACTGTATCATTATGGGACGTGTCGAATCGTTTGCTTCAAAGGAATCTCCTTTAAAAGCGATGGCGGATGCATTGGGCATGGGGATGGGTTTTACGTGGGTGCTGGTCGTTATGTCTGCCATCCGTGAGCTTTTGGGTACCGGTACCGTGCTCGGTGTGCGCTTGTTGCCGGATGACTACCTTATTAAGTTCTTTGCAAACTCTCCCGGCGGCTTTTTTGTATTCGGTGTGATGATTGCCTTAACGTATTTGGTACAAGATCAGCGGAAGCAGCGGAAAATACGGAAAGCAGCCGCGTTAAAAGAAGCGGCGCTGAAAGAGGCTGCCGCATTACGGGAAGCTGAGCTGGCGAAAGAAGCTGCGCTCAAGGCGGAGGCTGCACAAAAAGAAGCCGCGTTAAAGGCTGAAGCGGAAAAACAAGCCGCCGCACCTGCGACCCAATCTGAGGCTGGTGCCGAACCCGCGGCCGTTGCAGCGCCTGCAAAGGAGGGAACTGAAAATGGAACTGTTTAAGATTTTTCTCGCTGCGGTATTCGTTAAGAATATCGTTTTTATCCGCTTCCTTGCACTGTGTTCGTTTATCGGTATGACCTCCGATGTGAAAAAATCCACCGGTATGGGATGGGCGGTTCTCTTTGTTACGGTTATCGCAACGGCTGCAACGTATCCGCTCTATAAATTGGTTCTTGCTCCATATCATCTCGGCTTTTTGCAGACACTGCTCTTTATCTTGGTTATTGCGAGTTTGGTTCAGTTGGTCGAGTTCTACTTAAAGAAGTCGGCGCCTGCTCTGTATTCGGCGATGGGGGTGTACTTACCGCTGATTACCACGAACTGTGCCATTCTTGCGGTTACGCTCGATGTTATCGCTGCCGACTATACCTTTATTCAGTCGATGGTATACTCAATCGGTGTCGCAATCAGCTATATGTTGGCGATGGTTTTGTTTGCCGGTTTGCGCGAGCGTATCGACATTGCCCCGATACCTAAGTACCTCAAAGGTACTCCTATCCTGTTTATCGCTGCCGCCCTGTTATCGTTGGCATTCGGCGGTTTTGCAGGCATGATTTAGAGGAGTGTAAAAAAGAGTATGCAAATAATTATTTTAACGCTTATCGTTTCGCTGATTTTATCGTTAGCGATAGGCTTTTTATTAGGCTTTTTTAAAAAGCTGTTTTATGTAGCACCTGATGAAACGGTTGCGAAAATCCGTGAGGTGCTTCCCGGTGCAAACTGCGGTGCGTGCGGTTTTCCGGGCTGTGACGGTTTTGCGGCTGCGGTTGCAAGCGGCAATGCGCCGGTAAACGGCTGTTCCGTCGGTGCCGGTCCCGTTGCGGCGAAAGTCGGTGCGATTATGGGCGTTTCGGCAAATGCCGATGCAAAAGTCGCAGTTCTGCTTTGCCAAGGTTCGCACGATGTCTGCAAAGAAAAGGCGGATTATGTCGGCGTTAAAACATGTCGCGCCGCAAAGATTTCAGTCAACGGACTGCGGGAATGCGATTGGGGCTGTATCGGCCTCGGCGACTGCGAAATGGCCTGTCCGTTTGATGCCATCCATGTTGAAGCGGACGGTATTCCTCATGTCGATTATGAAAAATGTACCGGCTGCGCAGTATGTGTTGCGGCCTGTCCTCAGCATATTTTGACCACGGTACCTACCTCGCGGAAAGGTTCCATTGCGCTTTGTTCATGCAGAAATCCGAAAAAAGCAGTTATCATGAAAAACTGCAAGCGCGGCTGTATCAAGTGTATGAAGTGCGAAAAGAACTGCCCAACCGGTGCGATCAAAGTTATTAACGGTATTCCGGAAGTGAATTACGAGCTCTGCGATTCCTGCGGTATCTGTATAAAGGGCTGCCCGACAAAGGTGCTCGCTTTAGTAGAAGATAAGATTGCAGTGCTGTCGCCCTGCAGCGCGTGCGAAGCGTGTTAATTTGTGCGAGATATTTAAATTACGGCTTACCGGCATGTTTAATGAATGCTCGGTAATATCGAGCAGGATTGGTAAATATGCCGGATAAAAAGATGCGGAGCGGCGTTGTCTGTATTATCGGACGCCCCTCCGCCGGAAAGTCAACATTTCTAAATAGTGTTTGCGGTGAAACGGTATCGATTGTTTCCGCGCTGCCGCAGACGACGCGCAGCTCCGTCCGCGGTATCCTTACGGCGGAGCTGGGGCAGATTATCTTTCTTGATACGCCCGGTTATCATATCAGTGAAAAAAAAATAAACCGCCGTATGCAGCTCATTGCGGAAAACCGTCTCCAAGAGGCGGATGCTATCTTGTATCTTATCGATGCAGCGCGTCCGTTCGGCGAAGAAGAGCTGGCTATCTGCGCATTGCTGAAAAATAAACAAGACCGCTTGATTGTCGGTATTAATAAAATCGACAGTCCAGCCGCGGGTCCGGGGCAAACCCGCCTGAGTGTGATGCAGGCCTTACCCGATTTACCGCAAGAGCGGATATTTGAGCTGTCTGCGCAGGAAAAAACGGGACTAGAGCCCGTGCTTGCCGCACTGTTTTCCCTTTTGCCGGAAGGTGAACTTTTGTATCCCGAAGACTTTTATACCGACCAGCCGGTGGATTTCCGTATTGCCGAAATTATCCGCGGACAGGCAATCAGCCGCCTCTACGAAGAAATCCCCCATGCGCTGTATGTTGATATTCAGGATATGGAGATGAAAAAGAACGGAAAGGAGCTTTTTGTCCGTGCCTTTCTGTGCGTAGAACGAGACAGTCAAAAGGCGATGGTTATCGGGAAAGGCGCGGCGATGATTAAAGCAATCAGGGTGGAATCCCAAAAAGAGCTGCGTAAAATTTTTCCGTATCGAGTACAGCTTGATTTACAGGTGCGCGTCGATAAAAATTGGCGCCAAAAAGACCGGGTGCTGCAATCCGTATTGCAGGAATAGTACCACTTTTGAAAATATACGACGCATCAGGCGCTCTTTCCGTAAGCTTTTTGAAAATAGACGCTGCAGATACGAGGCACGAGCACAAATTAATCGCAGGCGTATCTTTGATACGTTGAGAATTAATTTGTGCGCAGTAACGAAGTAGATGCACCGTATATTTTCAAAAAGGACTTCGAAGCTTTTTGCATATCAATACCAGCAACAGCATAAAAACCGAAATCAGTGCGGTAAAGCCGCCGGGGGCGACGTTTAAATAGTACGAGCAGACAAGTCCGAGCATAATGTCCGCGATCCCGAAACAGATTGAAAAAAACACCGTCCGCTTAAAGCCTACGTGCAGCTGGAGTGCGGCCGCAACCGGCAGGGCAATCATCGAACTTAATACGAGAATTCCTACTATCTTGATGGATACGGCAATTGTCGCCGCTACTAAAATCGAAAAAATATAGTTGATTGTCTTTACACGGATACCGGTGACATACGCGATGTCTTCATCAAGGGTTATATACAGCAGCTTATGATACAGAACGGCCAATACGGCAACGGCAAAAAAGCTCAATACGATAACGGTGATAACGTCGGAGGTTGAAACCGTTAAGATGCTTCCGAACAAATAGGCTTCGGCATTGGTGCGTATCAACCCCGAACTCATCAAGGTGATGGCAATACCGACACTGAGCGAAAGGACGATGGAAAGGATGAGATCGCTGTATTCTTTAAAATAGTTGCGCAGCGCTTCGATGAGTGCGCCTGCCGCAGAGGTAAAGGTAAAGGCTCCGATGATGGGATTGACACCGGTAACCAGCCCAAGCGTAATCCCCGTCAGCGATGCGTGTGCAAGGGTGTCTCCGATAAGCGAGTACCGCCGTAAAACAAGGAAAATACCGATTAACGGGCAAAGAATACCGATAAAGAACGACACAATAAAGGCATTCTGCATAAAAGCGTATTTCAACATAGCGGTTATATTATCAAATTTTACGGATAAGGGCTATCGGGGATTAAGGAGCCGGATACACAACCAAAGCTGCGCATCCTCGGCTCCTTAACGGTTTATTCTTAACTATTATAGTCCGGTGTGGCGGAGTGTTGCCCGCTTTTCCAGTTCTTCAAGCGTAAGCTGTGGATAGCGTACTTTTGCAAGGAAGATCATTGCGGCGATGATATACGGCTTAAAGCTTGCCTGCTTATAGAGCGGCACGCGGTAGCGGTCGAACACAGAACCGGCAACTTCACCTTCTTTGCAGCTGACACCGGTGATATCCGCCGGTAAGCAGTGCAGATAGAGCGCTTTACCGTCTTTGGTCAGCTTCATCATATCTTCGGTGCATTCCCAATCCTTGTGCTTAGCATTTTGAGCAAGCAGCTCTTTTTCGAGCGCTTTGATACCGTCAAAATCGCCTGCGCCGTAGAGGTTCGTCCGTTTTTCCATTGCGGTAAAGGGCGCCCAGCTCTTAGGATACACGATATCGGCATCTTTAAACGCTTCTTTCATGCTGTTGGTCTTGGTAAAGGAACCGCCCGATGCCTTTGCCTGTTTTCTCGCGACTTCTTCAACCTCAGGCATTACTTCATATCCTTCCGGATGTGCAAGTACAACGTCCATTCCCAAGCGGGAGAACAGACCGATTGCGCCCTGCGGAACGGAAAGCGGCTTGCCGTAAGAGGGTGAATATGCCCATGTCATCGCGATTTTCTTACCCTTGAGGTTTTCCAGCCCACCGAACTCGTGGATGATATGGAGGGTATCCGCCATAATCTGAGTGGGGTGGTCGATATCGCACTGCAAGTTAACGAGGGTCGGGCGCTGTTCGAGCACACCGTCTTTATTGCCTTCGGCAACCGCATTCATAAAAGTGTGCATGTAAGTATTGCCCTTACCGATGTACATATCGTCGCGGATACCGATAACGTCTGCCATGAACGAAACCATATTAGCGGTTTCACGGACAGTTTCTCCGTGGGCAATTTGAGACTTGCCTTCGTCCAAATCCTGTACTTCCAAACCGAGCAGGTTACACGCAGAGGCAAAGCTAAACCGTGTGCGGGTTGAGTTGTCGCGGAACAGCGAAATGCCGAGACCGCTTTCAAAAATCTTTGTAGAAATGTTTGATTCCCGCAAGGTGCGCAGCGCATCGGCTACCGTCCATGTTGCAAGAATTTCATCGAAGGTCTTTTCCCATGTAAGGAAAAAATCATTGTTGTACATTTTCTTAAAGCTCAAGCTATTGAGCTTTGTAATGTACGGATCCATAATCAAGGCCATAATTACTCCTAATACTATAGAGCATCTCTAAAACTCGAAGTTCCGGAGACTCCTTTTATAACTTTTCAACGTATATGGACGGCAGTGCGGCATATACGGCAGCGCAGGTTACCAAGTCCTGTTTCCACGTAATTTCGTTCGGGGCATGAGCCTGTGCTTCCGCGCCCGGGCCGAAACCGATACAGGGAACTTTATTCCGTCCCATGATGGAAACGCCGTTTGTAGAGAATGTCCACTTGTCAACGAGCGGGCGTGCTTCGCGCATAGCAAGCTGATCTTTCGGGCCGATACGCTTATCGCCGTATAAATTGTTATACGATTCGATCATCGAACGGGCAACAACATGTTCTTTCGGCAATACCCATGTGGGGAAGAAGCATTCGATCGGGTATTGTTCTCCCGTCCACGACGGCCGGTCGTAGTTGTACATCGAGACCGTTACATCTTTTCCGTATTTTTTGACGGCGGGAAGCTGGCGGATTTCTTCCAAGCATGATTCCCATGTTTCTCCGGCTGTCATACGGCGGTCGAGCGAAACGGAGCAGGAGTCCGCAACGGCGCAGCGGCTCGGGCTGGTATAGAAAATTTCGGAAACGGTAACGGTTCCGCGTCCGAGGAAGTTTGCTTCTTCCCATTCCTTGTTGTATTTTTTATCCAGCATTTTGACGAGGCCTTTAATTTCGGTGCCGTCAGCCGCATCGTTTTCATTCAACTTGCGTACTTCCTGCAAAATGTCGGACATCTTGTAGATTGCGTTATCGCCGCGCTCCGGTGCGGAACCGTGGCAGGAAACACCTTTAACATCGATGCGGATTTCCATGCGTCCGCGGTGTCCGCGGTAGATACCGCCGTCAGTCGGTTCGGTAGAAACAACAAAGTCGGGCTTGCAGAGTTTTTCATAACCGGGAACTTTGACGTCTTTTTTCAGGATATACTCCCAGCACATACCGTCGCAGTCTTCTTCCTGTACGGAGCCGACTACCATCGCGGTGTATTTATCGTTGAGAAGACCTAAGTCCTTCATCATCTTACAGGCATACATTGCAGAGACAACGCCGCCGGTTTGATCGGAAACCCCGCGTCCGCCGATGAATATGTCATCTTCAAATCCTTCGTAGGGGTCGAACTTCCAGTTGCTGCGGTTACCGATACCGACCGTATCGATATGGCCGTCAAAACAGACAATGTGTGGGCCGGTGCCCATCCATCCCATTACGTTACCGAGCGGATCGATCCATGTTTTGTTAAATCCGAGCTCGTCCATTTCCTTTTGGATGCGCTTTGCTTTTTCCCCTTCATGACTACTTTCACTGGGAAGGCGGATGATTTCGCGCAGAAAGGCGGTCATATCGGCCTTATATCCTTCTGCAGCAGCTTTAATCTTATTAAAATCCAAACTCATGCTTCCTCCTCTATCGTTTTTTCGAGCATTTTGCTCGATGCGATATTGATATAAACCGGGCTTCCGTAAAAATATATTTAACATATTTATAGAAGGAACCTTAGGTTATTTTAATTATAGAATTGAAAAATCCCTCTGTCAAGCATAATCTTCTAAAAATTTTTTAGACATGCTAATTCTTTTTTAGCATTGTAAAGAAGTCAACTGTTAGGTGATTTTGGCAATCTAGAGGAACAATGAACATTGATGGGGCAAAAGAGAGGAGGGGAGAGCAGAATTAAGTGGAGTGCTATCTTTTGTATGAAACGGGCAAACGCATAAAGGAAATCGATGGAATAAAAGTATGAATTTCGGTATTTTTGGGTTAAGTCTATATACAGCAAGGAATAAACTATGGGCGCTGACGGGATCGAACCGCCGACATTTTGGGTGTAAACCAAACGCTCGTACCAGCTGAGCTAAGCGCCCTAATAACAGAAAGGACTATATATAAACCGGATAAAAATGTCAAGCAGGGCACAGAGCTTTGTCGGGAATTCTTCATTATAAATATTTCAAGGGTTGAACAGCCCCAATGATCCTGCGAGGTTATCGATGTTAGTTAACAGGTACCTCATTCTATCCACGGGGTTGACTTAATGCCCCGGTGCGGTAACGTGCAATAACGGCAATGTTACCACGAGCCGGAAGAACCGCCGCCGCCAAAGTAGCCCCCTCCTCCGCTGAAACCGCCGCCAAAGCCCCCACTACCGAACCCTCCGCCGCGTCCCGAATAACCGCCTCTTCGTCCTGACGAAAGGAACAGCAACGGCCAGAATAAACCGCCGGGCATAAAACGGGAACCGAACAGAAAGATAATAATCAGAAAAATGACGAGTGGCAGCGGAATAGAATCGTCATTCTGCCGGCCGGCTTCTTTTACAGTCTCACTAATGAGGCTTTCGTCTTGAAGTGCAAGTCCAGCGAGGTTTTTAACCCCTAACAAGACGCCTTTTCCGTATTCCTGCTGTTTAAAGTAAGGTGCGATGATCGAACGGATAATCCTGCTGCTTTGTGCATCGGTGATGCGATCTTCGAGGCCGTATCCCACTTCGATACGCAGCTTACGGTCTTGGACTGCAATTATTAAGATAACGCCGCTGTCCTTGCCTTTTTGCCCAATCTGCCATTTTTCCGCGACACGGATGGAATAATCTTCAAGACTTTCGCCTTCCAACGAAGGAATGGTCAATACCGCTATCTGTAAATCGCTTTGGCGATCAATACTATATAAATATGCATTTAATTCCTGTGTTTCGCTTGCTGTGAATATATGTGCGTAATCGTTGACCGGACCGTTCAGGGGCGGAACGTCAAGCGCAAACAGAAAGACGCTTTGCACACAAAGACAGGCAATAATGATAAACCGAAAAGAATATTTTGAAAATTTCATAGCGTCCCCTTTAGTTTTATGATGCGGCGGAGGAAAGGCGTGTAAGACATCGTTTGATCATAGAGAATGGGAACCCTTTCCGTTGGAGGGCGCTGTAGAGCTTTTGCTCGGTATAGCCCTTACGGATAAGGCTTCGTGCTGCTCCTTCGCATACTTCTGCTTCGTCAATCTCTGTAAAAAAATCATTGAGCGCTTGCTTTGCCGTGTCTGCGGCTACTCCACGTTTACGCAGTTCGGAAAAGAGACGCGCACACCCCTCTTTTTTTGAAAGGCTCCTCGTATGTAAATATGCACCGGCAAAGCGGGAGTCGTCAAGCGTACCTTCGTCACGTAAATAATCCAACGCAGGCTGATATTCGTTTTTTATATAGCCTTTTTTTTGCAATTTGACTGTCAGTTGATAAGAGGAATGTTCGGCACGGTTAAGATAGGCGGCAGCTTGTTTTTCAGCTAAGAAACGCCGACCTGCTTGATAGAGATGTTCTGTTTGGGATTCTGTAAGGATGAGCGGGAGATCATCTATCGCAAGCGGTTCATCAAAGTAACAAAACCGGCTTACGATAGAAACATCCCCGGAGAGTACCAGTTTGACGGTATCCGAGGATGTATGCTCCACCGCAATAAGGGTAGGATTAACGCTTGCTGAACTGGAAGCGTCGGCGAGCACCGCGTTGGCCATACTTTTTACGTTCAACCATTCTGGAATCGCGAGTTAATAAGCCATTCGCTTTAAGTGAGCTGTGGTTAGAGGCATCTACCTGTGCAAGCGCACGGGCAATACCGTGTGAACAAGCGCCTGCCTGTCCGTTTAAACCGCCGCCATATACGGTAATGATGATATCATAGCGGGTATCGCTGCCGGTAACAAACAAAGGCCGTTTTGCCATTTGAACCTGCTCGGGAGTGGCAAAGTAGTCGTCCATATTCTTATTGTTGACGGTTACCGAACCTTTTCCTTCGCGGATATAAACCCGTGCTACCGAGGTCTTTCTTCGTCCTGTTCCTATTCCGATATTTTTCACAACCATTTCTCCTAAAATTATAACGCTACCGCAACAGGATTTTGTGCCGCATGCGGATGTTCGCTACCTGCATAAATTTTTACATTTTTAAGCAGTTTACGTCCGAGTGATCCTTTGGGTAACATACCTTTTACCGCGATATACAACGGTTCGGTCGGTTTTTTGCCGATAAGGGTATTGAAATTGACGGACTTGAGTCCTCCGGGAAACCCTGTGTGGTGGTGATACATCTTATCCTTGTCTTTATTCCCCGTAACAGCAACTTTATCGGCATTGATAACGATAATATAATCGCCCGATTCCTGATGAGGTGCGTAGAGAGCCTTGTGTTTCCCTCGAGCCATTGCAGCAACTTTTGCTGCAACCCGTCCGAGTGGCTTTCCTGCAGCGTCGATAACATACCAGCTCCGTGGTATTTCGCGCTCTTTATAAAAAATTGTTTTCATTTTCCGTGTACCTTATATGTTTTTATTGCAGATAATGTGGGTAAAACACTATATCAAAAAAGTAGTTATACAGTCAACCGGTAGAAGTTTATTCGGTTTTATTTTCCCCTGCGTTCATTGCAGCCTCTTCTTTTTTTGCGTCCTGTTTGTCTTTGATATCCGCAATTCCGATGAATACAGCAATTAGTCCGACAAAGGCTGTAAAAATCGGTAGACCGCCGCGCAAAAAGAGTAGAATATCCTTTCCCCAGCCAAGCCCAAAACCGGCTGTCTCCGGCGGAAGCGCTGCAAAGACTGTAAAGAGAATCATGGCTGCCCCGATAATAAGCGCAATCATACCAACCTCCTATTAAAGTATGACCCGTACACGATTCGAACGTGCGACCTGCTGCTTAGGAGGCAACCGCTCTATCCACCTGAGCTAACGGATCAAAAGATTATGCTGCTTAGATCGGCATATCAGCTATGCTCTTTAAACAGCCTACATCTTAGTGAGTATAAAAAAAAAAACGGCTTTTTACAAGCCCTCGCATTATCTCTTTTTCTCCGAAAATTGACATTTAGCTCAAATCGCAGTACATTGATATAATGATTGCAGATAAAATAATTAAAGCCGTTTTCGGTTCACAGCATGAACGGGATATTAAAGCTCTCCTTCCCGTTCTTCATCAAATAAATGAAAAAGAAGCATGGGCGCTTGCTCTTGCTCCCGAAGATTTTAAGCAAAAGACCGCCGAGTTTAAGGAGCGGTTTGCAAAAGGCGAATCCCTTGATGCCTTTATCCCCGAAGCTTTTGCGCTTGCACGGGAGGCGGCGCGGCGTATTTTACATGAGCGTATGTACGACGTGCAGCTCTTAGGTTCGCTGGTTCTTCATTCGGGACGCATCGTCGAAATGAAGACCGGTGAAGGTAAAACCTTGATGAGCATCGCCGCTTCATACCTCAACAGCCTTTCCGGGAAGGGTGTACACATTGTAACCGTCAACGACTACCTCGCAGAGCGCGATGCCGATTGGATGCGTCCCGTCTACGCATACCTCGGAGTTAGTGTCGGCGCAATCCTCTCAAACATGGACAACGCCGCGCGGAAAGCTGCTTACAATGCGGACATTACCTACGGTACCAATAACGAATTCGGTTTTGACTATCTGCGCGACAATATGCAACTTACAATAGAAGAAAAAGTGCAGCGCGGCTTTTCCTTCGCGGTTGTGGACGAAATAGACTCCATCCTCATCGACGAGGCGCGTACCCCACTCATCATCTCCGGCGCTGCCGAGGATGACACCAAGCGGTATTTCGATGTCGATAAGTTCGTCGATCAGCTTGAAGAGGTTAAGAAAAATCCCGAAACCGGCGAGTATCCCAATGAGCTGGAAGGGGAAGAGATTATCGGCGACTACACGCTTGACGAAAAAAGCCGCCGCGTGTCCTTTACCGACGCCGGTATGCTGCACATTCAGGACATTCTGCAAAAACAGGGCTTGATCAACGGCAGTCTCTTTGAAGAAGAGAACTTTGAATATATCCACTACTTTACGCAGGCAGTACGCGCCCACATCCTCTATCACATCGATGTTGATTATGTTGTAAAAGAAGGGCAGGTGCAGATTGTTGATGAGTTCACGGGGCGTATTCTTGAAGGACGCCGCTATTCGGACGGCTTGCATCAGGCTATCGAAGCGAAAGAGCATATCCGTATTGCTCAGCGCAACCGTACGATGGCGACTATCACTTTTCAGAACTTCTTCCGTATGTACGACAAGCTGTCCGGTATGACCGGTACGGCAGACACCGAAGCGGTTGAATTCAACAAGATTTATTCGCTCGATGTTGTGGTTATCCCGACCAACTTGCCCGTTATCCGCAAGGACGAACACGACGTGGTCTACCTGAACGAAGCGGAAAAATGGGATGCGCTCTGTAACGAAATTGCCGAAGCGCATAAACGCGGACAGCCGGTACTGGTCGGTACGGTGTCCATTGAAAAATCGGAAAAACTTTCGGCGCTGCTCACCCGGAAAGGTGTCCGGCACGAGGTATTGAACGCCAAAAACCACGCACGGGAAGCGCTCATCATCGCGGAAGCGGGCGCAAAAGGTTCTGTTACGATCGCAACCAACATGGCAGGGCGCGGTACCGACATCAAGCTCGGCGGTAGTCCCGAATTTAGGGCACGCAAGCGGGCAGGCACCGAAGCCGAGCCGGAAGTGTATCAAAAAATATACGAAGAAGAATACAAGAAGTGGCAGGAAGACTACAAGGAAGTTAAATCGCTTGGCGGTTTGTATGTTATCGGTACCGAACGGCATGAAAGCCGCCGTATCGACAATCAGCTGCGCGGTCGTTCGGGGCGGCAGGGCGATCCGGGGCGTTCAAAATTCTTCCTTTCCCTCGATGACGATTTGATGCGACTGTTCGGCGGCGAAAGTCTCAAGCGGGTAATGACAAAGGTCGGTATGGAACCTGGTGAGCCGATTGAGCATCCGTGGCTTAACAAGAGTATTGAAAAGGCCCAGACCAAGGTTGAAGAGCGCAACTTCGATATCCGTAAGCACCTCCTTGAATACGATGACGTGCTGAACGAGCAGCGCGGCTTTATCTATGAACAGCGTGATAAGATTTTGCAAGACGAGCACCTCGTTGAGCGTGTTTACACCACGATAGAAGAATACCTCGATGACGCCTTTGAGCAGTTCAAGCACGGTTCCCGCAAGGAAAAAGCGGAAGAGCTAAAAGAGCTGCAAGCAAACCTCAAGGCAAAATTCGGCTACATCTTCAGTGATGAGGATACGAAGCTGGCTCAAGCTGGTGATACAAGCGCACTGCAGCAGAAAATCTACGCTGCGCTCAAAGCGAATATCGAAGAAAAGATTGCGCTCGTCGGTAATGAAAACCTCAATATGTTTATCCGCTATCAGTATTTACAGGCAATAGATCGTAAATGGCTCGATCACTTGGAAAATCTGGAAGCCCTGCGCGAAGCCGTCTATCTCCGCTCCTACGGTCAGAAAAACCCGCTCACGGAATACAAGCTTGAAGGTTTCGACATCTTCTACGCAATGCTCGACGAAATCCGCTTTTCCATTGCCTCTTTACTGGTATTGGTACGGATCAGCACCGAAGAACCCTCTTCGCGCACCCCCAACCGCCGCATCCCACAGGGCTCCGCGCACCACAGCTCCATGGGCTCCTTCCATCAGAGCAGCTCCCCGATGGGTTCCAGCAGCAAGCCGGAAAACGTCCAAGTGGTACGCACTGCGCCTAAAGTCGGCAGAAACGATCCGTGCCCCTGCGGCTCCGGCAAAAAATACAAGCACTGCTGCGGCAGGTAATGGGTAGTGGGAAGGATACTACCGATGCAAAACTCTTTTGATTATATCGATGATGATGAACTCCGTGCGTTTTTTGCAGGCGCTGTAAAAATTCCCAGCATCAATCCGCCGGGGAACGAAGCGCCAATGGTGCAATATATAGAAAATTTTTTACAAGCGAATAAGATTGAATATGAGCGGATTCCGGTTGAAGGAAACCGCTGTGATATTGTCGCTCGGGTGCGTGGAAAAACCCGTGAAAACAGCATCATCTTTACCGGACACATGGACGTTGTACCGGTTTCTGACGAAGAGCGAAGGCGATGGAACTTTGATCCGTTCGGTGCTGAAATACGAGATGGTGTTTTGTACGGCCGCGGCAGCAGCGATATGAAAAGCGGACTGACTGCTGCGCTTTATGCAATGGCTGTTTTGCAGCGGCACGGTATTGTCCCCCCTACCGATATTATCTTTGCCGCGACAATCGACGAAGAAAACTACATGAAAGGTTCGAAACGGCTTTTATACTCTCCGTTGTTTGACGGAGCCCGCTCGCTGGTGGTGTGCGAACCGACCGATTTAAAGCTGTGTATAAAAGGAAAGGGTCGTACATGGGCAGATGTTTGTGTGAAGGGTAAAACTGCGCACGGTTCACAAGTCGGCGCTGGAGATAATGCGATTTACACGGCAATCAATTTAATAGAAAAGATTAAGCGTACGGAGTTAACGGGTTATTCTTCCGCGGAGAACGGTGAGTCTTTTTGGCGGACGCTGGCAATACAGGCGGGCGTAGAACCTCAGGTAGTTCCCGACACTTGTGTCTTTACCGTGGATGCTCGGCTCGCCGTCGGGCATCCCATCGATGCAGTATGGGCTCAGTTGGACGAACTGATTGCCGCATTGCACCAAGAAGTTCCTACCGCCCAAGTGTCGTATACCGTTATCGATAGGCGCCCCTCGTGGACTACAGCAGAAAGCGATCCGTTGGTGCGGCGATGTAAAACGGCATTGGAAGCCGTCGGTCTTCCGTATATTCCGGATATCTTTGCAGGTTCTACCGACGGCAGCGTATTGGTAAAGCAGGGGCTCATACCCGTGATTATCGGCCCCCGGGCGACCTTGCCGTTGTCCACCGCGAAAACGAGCATATTAAACTTCCTCAAGTTTATCAGGCGGCACGGTTGTATCTGTCAATGATGCTTACTTTTTGAAAATATACGGCGCATCTGCGTTGTCTATTTTCAAAAACGTTGGCTTAAAAATATACGGCACATCTGTGGTTTCGTGCCTGCGGGAATAGGGGCAGTGGTTGAATGGCAATTAAAAACCCTCTAAAAACTTGAGTTTTTTAGAGGGCTCGTTCAATGTCTTTAGCGCTGTACGGTTATCCGTTACGGGCAACTGTGCGTGATTTGTTGTTTTACAGTATCAGTTACTTTAATGCTTTGTGGCAGAACCACCAGTCGAAGCCTTCATATTCTTTGAGCCGCTTTTCGGCAGCTTTTACGTTTGAAGGTGGAGGAACAATTGCATGGTCTTTAATCAGACTGTTTTCAGGCCAGTTAGCAGGCAGCGCGACATCTTCTTTGTCGGAAATCTGCAAAGCCTTTACCGCCCGCAGGATTTCTTTCATGTTCCTACCGATTTCCTGTGGATAATATAGTACTAATCGGAGTTTTCCTTCGGGATCAACGATAAATACTGCACGGACGGTGTTCGTTCCTTTGCCGGGATGCAAAAGTCCGAGTGAATTCGCAATTGCATCATTTGCAGCAATAACAGGGAAGGTAATCTGCACATTGAGCTTGTCTTTCATCCATTCAATCCACTTCATGTGGCTAAATACCTGATCGACGGAAAGGCCGACCAGTTTTACACCAAGTTTTTCAAACTCGGGCATCAATTCCTGAAAACCGACAAACTCAGTTGTGCATACAGGGGTGAAATCTGCGGGATGGCTGAATACGATAAACCATGAACCTTTCAGATCGGCCGGTAATGTCATCGGGCCTTGTGTGGTTTGAACTTGCAAAGTGGGAAATGCATCGCCCAAGAGCGGCATGTTAATTCTTTCGTCCATAAATATCTCCTTAATCTTAATAATGATTCTTAATATATCATACTTCTTAAAAAAAAGCAAGCACTTTAATTTTTTTGCCGTTATTGTGCTTACATTGATTTTGCTATGTGTTATCTTGCATGAAAAAATTACGGTAAAAACCACTCTTGGTAGCGTGCTTATCACCGCAGGCTCCCTGTTGTTTTTTGCAGGATGCCTTGACATATCTAAAGAAAATTAGATATACTTACGGCCTATAGCTTTATTTTATGTGCATTGAGAAAAGTGTGCTGGAGGAGAATAGTTGGCGGAGAATAAAGGTTTGCGGATTAATGAACAAATCCGTGTCCGCGAGGTTCGTTTAATTGATGATGCAGGGGAGCAGAAGGGTATTGTTTCCACCCTTGAAGCTCTTAGGATGGCTCAAGACGTTAATCTTGATCTCGTTGAAGTGGCTCCGCAAGCGGATCCTCCCGTTTGCAAGATTTTAGATTATGGAAAGTATCGTTTTGAATTGGAAAAAAAGCTCCGTGATTCCAAGAAAAAACAGAAGCTGCAAGTTCTTAAAGAAATTCGTATGCAGCCTAAGATAAATGACCATGATCTATCTTTTAAAGCACGGCATATACAAGATTTTCTTGATGACGGCGATAAAGTAAAAGTAACAATCCGCTTTCGGGGGCGGGAGTTAGCCCATACCGAGCTGGGGCTGGACGTATTAAATAACGTACTGGCAAAACTCGGCGGAGATTTAACGGTAGAAAAACCTCCGGCAATGGAGGGGCGTTCCATGTCGATGACATTGGCGCCCAAATCGAAGAAATAATTTACGAGGTGTATCATGCCTAAGATGAAGAGTAAGAGTGCCGCAGCAAAACGTTTTAAGTTTACCGGCGGCGGTAAAGTAAAGTATAAGCAAATGAATTTGCGCCATATTTTAACAAAAAAATCTCCACAACGCAAACGTGATTTGCGCAAAGGCGGAATTTTAGCCGAAGTCGACAGCAAAAAGGTAAGAAAACAACTGCTTCCTTACGGTACTAATTAAGTTTTGATTATTTAGGAGAATACAATGCCGAGATCGTTATGTTCAAATAAACGCATTCATAGACGCAAGAAGATTTTAAAGTTAGCAAAAGGATTCCGCGGACGCAGAGGTACGAACTATAAAGCGGCAAAAGATGCCGTTGTAAAAGCACTTACCCATAGCTTTGAAGCACGCCGCGACCGCAAAGGTGACATGCGCCGCTTGTGGATCAGCAGAATAAATGCTGCTGTTCGTGCAGAAGGAATGAGCTATTCACGCTTTATCAACGGAATGGCCAAAGCGGGGATTGCTTTGAACCGCAAGGCCTTATCCAATATGGCTATCGAAGATCCGGCCGCTTTTAAAAGCGTTGTCGAACAGTCAAAAAAAGCATTAGGAGTTTAAAGTATGGTAAACCTCGATCAAATTAAACAGCTTGAAGCGAGGGTTTCTAAAGCGATTGAGCTGATGCAGACCCTCAAAGATGAGAACGATTTATTAAAGCTTGAATTGCACGATCGCCAACAGCGAATTGAGGAGCTGGAGAATATAGTTCTTGTTTTTAGAAATGACCAAGCAAAGATCGAGGAAGGTATCATCAATGCACTCAATCACCTGAGTGCATTTGAAGATACTGTATACCAAGCGGCAAATTCGACAGCTGCTTCTGCCGTACATGAAGCAGCTCCGGCCGCGAATGAAGTGCCGGAAATGCAGCCGACAGCATTAAATCCCACTGGAGCCGTTGCATCTGAACAGCCCAACCCCATACACGAAGAAGCTTCGGAAACGCAATCGCCGACTGCTGTTGCCGAGACGGTGCCGCAGCAAGCTCCACAGGAACCTATAAATCATTCCAATCAACTGGATATTTTTTAACGATGGCCGAACGCAAAGGGCGGCTGCAAATCGACCTATTAGGTACGTCGTTTGCGCTTGAGGCTGATCAACCCGCTGAATATTTACAGTCAATCTATAAGCATTATAAAAAAGTCGTCTCGGAGGTTCAACAAACGTCCGGCGTTAATGATTCATTGCGCGTTGCGATTATCGCCGGTATCTTGTTGTCGGATGAACTGAGCAAAGAGCGGCTTAATCCGCAGGCGCTGATTCCGCAGCATGAAACAGAGGTCTTAATCGAGCAATCGGCAAAAAAGATGATCGAAGATATCGATTCGATTATTTATTCGCTTACTCCGTCAAATGATGGACACGTATGACTCTTTTTGTCGATGCGGATTCCTGTCCGGTACGAATCCGCGAGATTATTTGCAGGACGGCGCAGCGATTACACGTTCAAGCGATCTTTGTTGCTAATAGATCAATTCCAATCCCTAGAAATTCTTATTGCACTACTATCGTAACCAAAGCTGAGGATCAAGCTGCAGATATGTATATCATTACTTATGCGGCACAAGGTGACATGGTTATTACCCGTGATATTCCCCTTGCAAAACAGCTTGTCGAAGCCCATATCAAAGTGATTAATGATCGAGGTGTCGTGTATACTGCCGAAAACATTGATGAACGGTTGTCTATCCGGAATTTTATGTATGAATTGTCGATAAACGGTCTTGCTCCCGAGCGGACGAAGGCGTTCGGGAAAAAAGAAGTTATGGAATTCGCTCAAGCGCTAGATCGGGAAACGCAGCGTCTTCTGAAAACCGATCCTTGATTTCTTTAATCCTGGGGGCAACTTCAAAAAATGCATCAGTGACTTCAGGATCGAATTTTATACCGCGTAACCTTCGTATCTCTCCCAAAACTTTATCTTCAGTCCATTTTTCTTTATATACTCGTTTACAGGAAAGTGCATCGTAAACATCTGCGAGCGAGGTAATACGTGCACCAAGGGGAATTTCCTCACCGATAAGCCCTTGCGCTGCGGTATGCATACGGTTGTATTTTTCTATTGCGCCTGTTTCCTCTGAGATATGGCCGGGATACCCGGTTCCATCCCAATTTTCATGGTGCCGTAATGCAATATCCCGCGACATAGTATCCACTGTCGAATTACCCGACAAAAATAGCTTTGAACCGCGCCATGTATGGCTCTGCATAATCCGGTATTCTTCGGGCGTGAGTTTGCCGGGTTTTTTTAGAATTGTGTCGGAAATACCGATTTTTCCGACATCGTGCAGCATTGCAGCAATCTTTAGCGCATCGCGAAATTTTTCGCGTTCATGCCGGTGGATATTATGGTTAAATGCCCAACGATCATAAATTTCTACTGCGTAGTTTGCGACGCGATGCACATGAAGCCCTGTCTCCCGCGGATCGTGCAACTCTGCCATTTGCACCATACGCAGGATCATCTCGCGGGTTAACGAAGCATGCATAAGCGTTGCTGCAGCGTTTGCTGCAAAATGAGAGAGGAACATTTCGTCATCGGAAGTAAATGCACGGACTTTGCCATGTATGTCAAGCGCATTAATCATCTGTAAAACACCCAATACGTCACCAGAGATGGCAATGAGCGGAATCGTCAGCGTCGATACTGTTTTGTAACCTGTTGCCACATCACTGACAGTACCGAATTTATAATACTTATCAGGAGAAATGGCATAAACATCAGGTTCATTGATCAGCTGTTTAGTCATCGCAGCCGATCCGGCAATAGTCGTAACATCGATCGGGAATGAAAAAATATGGAAAGGAAGTTTTTCTCCAGGATTTAATCGCTTTTGCAGCGTTGCATTTTGCGCATAATGGATAACCAGACGATTCCCTTCGACCAAGTAAATGGAGCCTGCATCGGCATTCAAGGCTTGCCGTGCCTCAGTTAATATCCTTTCCAGTAAAATATCTTTATCCCGAATACTATATAATCGGGAAGTTGTCTGCATGATATCAAACAGAATTTCTTCCCGTGTTCTTACTGTCGGCATCGTACTCATAACATTTCCTCTTTGCCTATAATAACAATATAGAGGCTTTGATAGTATCACCTAATATGCGATATGACAATAAGAAATACCCTAAATTTTTGCCAATGACATTTGAGCATGTTCATAAAAAATATCTTGCACTGCCAAACTTGTAAAAGTGTGATACACTGAAAAGGAGCTCTAAGCGATATTTCGACTATGGTTTAGAGAGAACTACTATTTCTGTTCAGGAGGAACAAGCATGAATATAGAACACATTCAACCCAAAGAAGTATTCCGTTGGTTTGCCGAAATTTCGGCTGTGCCGCGCGGTTCACACAATGAAAAAGCCATCAGCGATTTTTTAGTACGCTTTGCAAAAGAACGTTCGCTTGAAGTGTATCAGGATGAGGCGCTCAACGTCATTATCAAAAAGCCCGGGACGGCCGGCTACGAAAAATCCCCTACGGTTATATTGCAGGGACACATGGATATGGTCTGCGAAAAAACAGCGGATTCAAATCACAATTTCCTTAAAGACCCGATCAAGCTGATCGTAGAAGGAGACACTCTCCACGCCGACCGAACAACGCTTGGCGGAGATGATGGTATTGCGGTCGCGTATGCACTGGCTATTCTTGATTCCAAGTCGCTTGCCCATCCGCCGCTTGAGGTCTTGATTACTACAACCGAAGAAGTTGGGATGGACGGAGCGAGAGCCTTAAAAGCAGATCATTTACAGGGGAGAATCCTTTTCAATGTCGATTCCGAAGAAGAAGGCGTATTTTTGGTTAGCTGCGCGGGCGGCGCCAATACCCATGTCGATTTTAAGATTGAAACGGAACCACTGAAAGGGCAGGCGCTTGCAATTAAAATCGACGGACTACTCGGCGGGCATTCCGGTATGGAGATTATTAAGCAGCGTGCAAACGCCATCAAACTGCTGGGACGGGTCCTGTCGGCAGTAAAAGTGGAGCAGGCTGTGCATATCGTATCGATTTCGGGTGGTTCGAAGCATAATGCCATTGCAAAAGAAGCGCTGGCAATTATCGCTGTTGAAGATGCCGCCCGTGCACAGGCTGCAATTGGGCAGTTAGCGACAGCGATTAAAGCGGAATACCGTGCCGCCGATAAGGATATCCGCATCGCTGCAGAACCGGCAACAGCACTGCCTAAGATGATGTATAATGGAACAGTTAGCAGCGGTATCATAGATTTTATGACGATAGTGCCGGACGGCGTGCAATACATGAGTATGGACATCCCCGGATTGGTACAAACCAGCTTGAACAACGGCATTCTCGCCCTGAGCGGAGAAACCCTAACCTTTACGATTTCGGTACGTAGTTCGGTAAAAAGTGAACTGGATGAAATTGTGCAGGTACTGAAGCTATGCGCAGAGCGTACCGGAGGCATATTCAGTAAGGTGTCGGAGTATCCTGCATGGGAGTATTCGCCGCAGTCTCGTGCCCGGGACGTTGCCGTAAAAACATACAAAGAACTCACCGGCAAGGAACCGGTTGTTTCTGCTGTTCACGCAGGCCTTGAATGCGGACTTATCAAAAAGACCATCCCCGATATCGATGCCGTCAGTTTAGGCCCGAATTTGTACGATGTGCATACCCCGAATGAACACCTGAGTATCTCATCAGTCGAACGGATGTGGAAATTTATCGTTAAACTTCTGGAAAATATGCGGTAGATAATATAACCACAACGGGTTTACGCAGGGGAGCGGGGAGAGGCATGGTTGGGTCTCACTCGATGCTTCCCTGCGTTTTTTTGTGTACTGCGCGGTTTTATTTTAATTAACCGGTAAATCCGCAGAGAGTGCAAAGGATCCGGTATGGTTATGTTTAGAGAATAAATTATCGCTCCAATCAATTATTCAAGCTCTTCTACTTCTTAATAGATCCTTTTTATTTATTATTTGTTTTCTATCTTTATTAAAAATATTTATAAATAGATAAAAAAATAATTATATACTTGCGAGTGCCGATAATGTATGATACCATATATCAAGATTATTAATTGGAGGTTCTATTTAATTATGGAAGCGTTTTTACAAAATCTTACTAACCTAGTCGCAGGCATAAACAGCTTTGTATGGGGACCGTATTTTCTTATCCCTCTGCTTTGCGGAACAGGTTTATTTTTCACGCTCCGATTAAAGGGTGTGCAATTTTCAAAATTCGGTGCCGGATGGCGCAGACTGTTCAGCAATTTCTCATTAAAAGGAGAAAAAGCGGGGAAGCACGGTATGAGTTCTTTCCAAGCCGTTGCAACCGCGATTGCAGCGCAGGTAGGAACCGGTAACTTAGTCGGTGCAATGACGGCTTTGATTATGGGCGGCTCGGGCGCAATTTTTTGGATGTGGCTCGCCGCATTAGCGGGTATGGCGACGAACTTTGCCGAAGCCTGTATCGCACAAGTCTACAAAACAAAGGATAATTCGGGACAGACCGTCGGCGGCCCTGCGTATTATATTTCCCGCGGTTTGGGAAATACGGGCTTTTCAAAATTCCTTGCAGCATTCTTTTCCGTTGCGATTATTCTCGCGCTTGGATTTATGGGTAATATGGTTCAAGCGAACTCAATCTCCGATGCGTTTTTAAATGCATTCTCCGTGCCGACATGGATAACAGGGGTTGCCCTTGCCGTTGTTGCCGGCGTTATTTTTATGGGCGGCGTGAAGCGTATTGCATCCGTTACTGAAAAAGTTGTTCCATTGATGGCAATTATCTATATTGCTGTCGGTATCATCGTTATTCTTATGAATGCGCATAACATTCCAGCTATGTTCTCTATGATTTTTAGAGGGGCGTTTAATCCGCGATCCGTTTGGGGAGGTGCTTTAGGCTTCGGTATAGGGCGTGCTGCTCGTTATGGTATTGCTCGCGGTCTTTTTTCCAACGAAGCCGGTATGGGATCTACACCTCATGCCCATGCAGTTGCAACCGTCGATAATCCTGTCGAGCAGGGTGTATTGGGAATTGTTGCCGTATTTATCGATACCTTTGTCGTTTTGAATATTACCGTCTTTACGGTTTTAAGTGCCGATATCATCAGGTTTGAAGGCGGACAGCCGGTGATGAAAGGTATTCAGCTGGTTCAGGAGGCGTTTTCGCAACACCTTTTCGGACACACCTTCGGTTATCTTTTCATTGCAATCTGTTTGTTCTTTTTTGCATTCTCTACGATTATCGGTTGGTATTATTTTGGTGAAACCAATATCCGATACCTGTTCGGTTCAAAGGGCTTAGTACCGTATCAACTGTTGGTTGTAGCATTTATCTTTTTAGGCAGCTTGCTGAAAATCGATTTAGTATGGGAGTTGGTAGACTTCTTTAACGGTATTATGGTTATCCCGAACCTTATCAGCTTATTGCTACTGAGTGGCACGGTTGCGGCAGTCTTGCACGATTATAACGCAGGTAAGCCGTACGATGTTAATAATTATATCAGAAAATAACTGAATTTAAAACGTACCAATCCGCCGATTAGTCTTTGTTCTGATTCGTGCAGTGGGTTATCTCACATGCCGCATCGAGGGCGTTGATTAGTCGGCGCGATTCTCGTCTTTACCCTTCCTAACACAACTTATGAGAACCTCTAAAAGCTTTAGAAACCAACTGCAGAATAATGAGACTATGATTTTTAAAACCAGTCTTTCCGTTAGCCTTTTGTAAAAAGTGCATCGCATATTTACAAAAGGTGTATACCTTGCAAAAAGCACCAATAAGCAATATCATTGTGCCCTGATGTTCATTGTATGAACCGCATAGGAGTAATAATATATGGCACATAAAGTTCGGATTTCCGATCTGGTATTAAGAGACGCGCATCAGTCTTTACACGCAACGCGCATGACAACCGCAGATATGCTGCCTATTTGCAACAAGCTGGACAGCGTCGGGTATTGGAGCCTGGAAGCATGGGGCGGAGCGACGTTCGATTCATGTATTCGTTTTTTAAATGAAGATCCGTGGGAGCGGCTGCGCTCTTTGCATAAGGCGCTGCCAAATACTCCTATTATGATGTTGCTGCGCGGACAAAACTTATTGGGTTACCGGCACTATGCCGATGATGTCGTCGATGCGTTTGTGAAAGCTGCCGCCGATAACGGCGTTGGTGTGTTCCGTATTTTTGATGCGCTTAATGACCCGCGCAATCTTAAACGTGCAGCTGATGCAGCAAAGAAAACCGGCAAGCATGTTCAAATGGCTATCTCCTTTGCGACAACTCCGTATCATACTATCGAAAACTATGCGGAACTGGCAAAAACGTATACGGAATTCGGTGCCGATTCCATCTGTATTAAAGATATGGCAGGGCTTTTAAAGCCGATGGAAGCATTCGATTTAGTAACGGCGATTAAAAAGAAGACGAGTATCCCGATCAATATTCATACCCATGCAACAACAGGGCTCTCCGTAGCGACACTGCTCAAAGCGGCCGAAGCGGGAGCTGATATCTTGGACACTGCGATTTCATCGATGGCGATGGGAACCTCGCACAGCCCGACAGAAACTATGGTAGAAATTTTCCGCGGCACCGAATGGGATACCGGTTTGGATATCAACCTGCTCCTTGAAATTGCAGCCTATTTCCGCGAAGTGCGCAAGCATTATGCTCAGTTTGAATCGAGCTTCCTCGGCGCGGATACCCGTATCCTCGTGTCGCAGGTGCCGGGCGGTATGCTTTCCAACCTTGAAAATCAGCTGCGCGACCTTAAAGCCTCCGACAAAATGGATGCGGTATTAAAAGAAATCCCGATTGTTCAAAAGGACTGCGGCTATATTCCGCTTGTTACTCCGACTAGCCAGATTGTCGGCACTCAGTCGGTATTCAATGTCTTGTTCGGACGGTATAAAAAACTGACCGCAGAGACCCGCGACCTGCTTATCGGCCGGTATGGTAAAACTCCCGCTCCGTGCAACGAAGAACTGGTAAAAATCGCTTTGGCAGAAGCAAAAGTTGAAGCCCCTGTAACAGCGCGTCCTGCCGACCTCATTCCTAATGAGCTGGATAAAATAAAAGCCGAAGCAAAAGAAAACGGGGCGGGCAATTCCATCGAAGATGTTTTGACTTACGCGATGTTCCCCAAGGTTGCCCCCAAATTCTTTAAAGAGCGCAGTAAAGGCCCCGTTGTGTTTACGGCGCCGGCGGCGGAGAAAAAAGTAGCAGGCAGTGCAAGCAGCGGCTCGTATACGGTAACGGTAAACGGAACCGATTATGAGGTTTCTTCATCTAACGGAACATTCACCGTAAACGGTACTGCATACGCAGTAAGTGTAAAAGAGAACGCCTCCTCCGCATCTACGCAAAGAACGGCTGCCGCAGTTTCGGCATCGACCACATCGGCAACCCCTGCCGCAGCGCAAGCAGTACCGGCATCAAAACCGGCAACGTCCGCGGCTCCGACTGCTTCTAAACCCGTTGCGGCATCTTCATTAGCAGCAAGCGACAGTGGTACAAAGCTGCTCGCTCCGGTAACCGGTACCCTTTTGCGCTACACTGTTGCGGAAGGTGCACAGGTGAGCGAAGGGCAGACGGTCATGATGCTTGAATCGATGAAGATGGAGTTGGAAATTAATGCGCATAAGGCGGGAGTTATTCACTTTGTGGCTGCAGCCGGTGCGCAGGTAGCAGAAGGCGACTCACTCGCAGAAATACGCTCATAGCCGCTCCGCCGGTATTACTTCTCTATGTTATCGCTAAAACAAATATGCTGCAGCTGTTGTATGACGGCTGCAGCTGTTTTCTTTTTTACCATTCCCGCTTTATTTGCGCAACCTTTTGCCGCCTTGCTACAAGCGGCTTCTCTCTCAACACAAACAGCGCCAACATCAGCGCAGAACGGCAGCTCTCCCGAATATACCGGCAAGAGAGCCGTACTGTCACGCAATCTTGCCGTATCAACAGCAGCTCCCGAACATACGGCATCATCTCAAAATGAGGAAGCCCTACGTGCCGTTGTTTCTCAGCTTTCGCTTGAAGAAAAAGCGGCGCAAGTACTGATGGTTAATATTGCAGGGAGCAAAACGGCGGATGCAAAAAGCATCGCCTCGTTTAAAGGAACCGCTCCGGGTGCCGTGCTTTTGTTCGGGTATAATATCGCAGACACGCCCCAAGCGGTCACAGATTTTTTGGAATCGGCCGTACAAGGTTTTCAGGAAGCGGCGCGCCGTTCAGGTCATATTTTTATCCCGCCGCTTTTCGCGCTGGATAATGAAGGCGGTACCGTATACCGAACCCGCCGCATTACCGCCCCGCTGCCCGCTGCAGAGGAAATCGCCAAGCGTTTTTCTGTCGAGGAAACGGAGGAGCTCTATCGATTGTTGGGACAGCAGATGCGGGAGCTTGGTCTCCATCTTAATCTGGCACCGGTTGCGGAAGCAGGATCGGAAGACGTTTCAGCGGCGCTCGGTACGCGGACATTTAGCCCGGATCCCGAACAAGCGGGACAATACGCCGCCGCCGCAGTGCGCGGTATGCAGGGAGCCGGTATTCTTGCGACGGTCAAGCACTTTCCCGGCAACGGCACCGCAGATTTGCACAAAGGCGCTGCCGAATTAACCGTTGACTATGACACCTTCCTCAGCCGCTATTGCTCAGTATTCCGGCCTTCAATTACGGACGGTGCGGCAGCGGTGCTCATTTCTCATATTACGGTGCCGGCAATTGAAGCAGTGCCGTTCTGCTTTTCCGCAAAGGGAATTGCCCTGCTCCGTAATGCATTGGGATTTTCCGGTCTTATCATCACCGATGACATTGCGATGCAGGCATTAAACCGGAACGGCGCATCGCCTGAAGAAAATGCCGTGCGTGCAATCGCTGCCGGTTGCGATATGGTTATGTGTTCGCTGTCGAAAATCTATCCGTTGATTGAAGCCATTGCCGAAAAAGCCCGCACCGACACCGCGTTTGCAAAGCGGCTTGACGAAGCAGTGCTGCACGTTTTAACTGCCAAGCAAAAAGTGAAACTCATCGATACAAGCAAGCCCATTGCTACCAATGACTTCTTTATATTGCATACACCGGATTGGGAAAAATTCCGACACGCAAAAGAAGCCGCCGCCGTATACGGAAAGGCAACTCGTTAAAAACTCATTGTAAGCAATACTATCGGGTTGAAGCGGATATTAGGCTTTAATTCTTTTTACTTTTACTTATATCAAATATATTTGTGTGGGAGCTAATCCTGTAGACGGTAAGGATTAATAATTCATCATTAACAGATTTTTTATAAACTAAAAGCAAATCAGGATGTATATGACATTCTCTATATCCCTCATAATTTCCATGTAAGCCATGGTCATGATATTTTGACTCAAGAATTTCATTATTCAAAAGTTTCTTTATTACATAGTCCGTATCTTCAATTTCTGATTTTGATAACTTTTTGTAGTCTTTGCGAAAAGATTTTGAAATATGAAGTTCACTTTTCACACCATTGCCGCCTTAAAATCATCAAAGGATTTGAAAATTTCTACTTCACCCCGTTCAACTTCTGAAATTGCTTCATCAAGGCCGTTTTTAGAAGTTTTTTTACTCTTGAACAACAAGAAATCTATAAATTCTGAAACCTCTTGCATATAGTATTCCGGAACAGTCTTTAATTTCTCCGCAACAACTGCATACGACATAAAAAACTCCTTATAAGCTATTTACAACTATAACAAATATATCACATCCAGCTTCTTTTTTCCATCAGGTAAATGATCTTCCTGCTACGCAAAATTTTTTTAATAGATTTGACGAAAAGTAAAATTTTTTTTATATTACTTTCAGAAACTAGGAATAAATCCTATAATTGAGAAATTTCTTTAATGTTTTAATGTATTGAAGAAAAAGGAGGAACTATGACAGTTACTGTTGATGAAAAAGCAAGAGCTTTTCTTGCAAAACACAATGAAACCAGCGTGTATACCTACTTAGGCGGATGCCGCACGTGAGGCGGCGTCGTACCTCAACCGGCCGTGTTTGCCGGTTCGCCTGATTCGCTCGATGACTACGACACCTTTAATGCTGACGGTATTACCGTCTATGTACGCAAGGATACCCAAACCGAAAACGGCTCGCTTACCATTACGGTGGTTAAGATGCTGTGGATGGATTCTTTAGCGGTAGAAGGGATGGCATATTAGCCGCTGAAATTATCCCCGCAGGATGAACGCCTCCGGCAATCGATTTTCACCCTCTTGTGAAAATCGATTGTTGGGGTTACCGATATGTCTTAAACGGAAGAAAATAAGCTGAAAACCTGCAATAATTTATAAACATTATCAGGGAGCTCGATTTTTGCCTAACACTGTGAGTTCCGTGATACCGGCGTATGATTTATAGACATTGTATATGAAAAGCGATAAAATACCGGCCATTAGGATAGCGGTGTTCTATACGGGTTTTATAATCCTATTTTTATAGATAATATACTATCTATTATACCGGTCTATCCTAATAGAGGAGTTTTTATGAAGGTTGTTATTGCCGGCTCAGGTGCTATGGGCTGCAGTTTCGGTTTTATGCTGCAAAAAAGCGGTAATGATGTAACACTGCTGGACGGTTGGCAGGATAATATCGATGCAATTAGGAAAAACGGTTTGCACTTGCAAGACGGTACTGCGGAACTATCGACAAAGATCGATGTTTATAAGCCGGAAGAGTTTAAGGGCACTGCCGATTTTGTTATCGTGTTTACAAAATCGATGCAGTTGGAACATATGCTGAGTAGTATTAAACATGTTCTGAGGGATGATACAAAAATCCTCTGTCTTTTTGAATGGCCTCGGGCATACTGAAACACTGAAAAAGTTTATCGCGCCTAAAAATATTTTTATGGGTGTTACCGTAGTAACTGCCGGTATGAAGGGGCCGGGCAGTGCAGTGTTGTCAAGCCATGGAAAAACAGAAATTCAGAATATTGTACCGGAAGGCAAAGCCGGTGCGGAGGCCATTGTAGAAGCGCTCAATAAAGCAACAATGCCTGCCGTTTATTCCGACAATATTTTATGGTCTATTTGGCGGAAGGCTGCACTCAATGGAGCAATGAACAGTACCTGCACAATTATGGAATGCAATATGCTGGAGCTTGGCGGTATCGTAGGTTGTAAAGATATGATGCGCTGTATTATCTCCGAATTTGCCGCAATAGCAAAAACACAAGGGGTTACATTGGATATCGACTCCGTAACTGACTACGTTTACGGGTTTACGCAGCCGGACTTTGTCGGGGCAAAGCACTATCCTTCGATGCACCAGGATCTGATCAAAAATCACCGTTTAACTGAAATTGATTTCTTAAATGGTTATATTTCCCGTAAAGGTAAAGAACTGCATATCCCTACACCGTATTGTGATCTTATTACCACCTTTGTACACGGCAAAGAGAAATTATTCGGGTTATAAAAGGGCAATGGGAGTATCATTTTGGGGTACTCCCGTATTTGATAGTATAAGGATATAAGATCGAGAACATTATGGCTGAACAAACAAAGAAAATTACGGTTAAATTTTTTATTAATACGCTTTTAAATGGCATGGCTGCAGGAATTGTTGTTGCCCTTATTGCTAACGCTGTTTTAGGACAGATATTTAAGGCGCTGGCGCCATACGGTGCCATATTCGGTATGCTGTACCAGTCTGTTGCGGATGTGCAATATTTGGTATCTGCGGTGATCGGCTTTATTGTCGGTATACAGCTCGGTTTTGTGCCGATTAAGGCTTCTATGATCGGTCTTGCCGGTTTTATCGCGTCTGGAGCAGTACGCCATGTAGACGGTATTGTTAAACTTGTCGGTATCGGCGACTTAATCAATGTGATGATTATTGTTGCACTGGCAGCCCTTGTTACGCTGTGGTTGGGTAACAAGCTCGGCTCGCTTACGATTATTGTGCAGCCGATTATTGTCGCAGGCGGGCTGGGAGCATTGGGGCTCTTTATCTTGCCGTATGTAGCAGAAGTAAGCGCTGCAATCGGCCGCGGTATTAACTCGTTTACCGTGCTGCAGCCGGTACTGATGTGTATTCTTATTGCCGCATCTTTCTCTATTGTCATTATCTCACCTATTTCGACGGTGGCAATCGGTATTGCGATTGGACTTGCAGGGTTAGCATCCGGGGCTGCAAACTTGGGTGTTGCTGCTTGTACTGCCGTACTTATTGTAGGATCGTGGCGTGTAAATAAGGCTGGAATTACCGCAGCTATTGCCCTCGGCGGTATGAAGCTGATGATTCCAAACCTTGTGCGTTACCCTATTATGGCATTGCCGGTTGTATTAACGGCCGCTGCATCAGGGATCGCAGGGCGTTTCCTAGGTATTATGGGCGATAAGGTGAGTGCCGGTTTTGGTATTGCAGGGCTTGTCAGTCCGATTAAGGCATACGAGCTATTAAGCGGATCTCCCGCTGTGCGGATTGGTGCATTGCTGATTGCATACTTAGTTGTACCGTTCGGCTGTGCTTTGCTGCTGCATATTTTGTTTACAAAAATAATTAAACTCTATAAGCCGGAAATTTATAAATCCGAAGCGGTGTAGGTATTTAACGTCATGCATGGCAACTGTATCGGATATTTCCGATGCAGTTGCCGTATTAAGACGGAATATCTTCATGTAAGAATATCATATCATTAGAAGCAACAACCCCGACGCAGAGCGTTGCCGAAAAACGGCAGGTATTAAACCGCACGAATAAAAGCAAAATAAAATATCGCAGTAAAGAAATAGAAAATTGCAATAATATAAAAAAACAAAGCGGAAGGGATAAATGCGGAAGCGGCTGCCCCGGCGGCAAAACATACGATACCGGACAGATAATGTACACCGCGCCGTAGTTCTTGTCGTTTTCCACGCATGACCTTTCCCATCGCGAGTCCCGCATCCGTTAAATAGCCGCTAAAATGCGAAGTTCGTATTAAAATTCCGTCATAAGGAATGAACATACCGTTTTGTATACCAAGTATTACGCAAGTTATGATAAGCACGATTTGCAATGGCGGTCTTATAACGGCGATCGCGAAAAACACTGTTGAGAAAACCAATAATAGAATACCGTAGCGTTTTGAGAATGTACAATCACTTTTATGAAAAAGCATACCGGAGATGCATGCGCCGATATAAAAAGAAAGAATAAGCAATAAAAATGCGGCGGCCTCTGCAACAGCTCCTTGGGAAAGGGTCAGCGCTGCACGAGTAATAGTACCGGTGTGATGGCTGACCGCCGTACCGGCTATAATAAAAAATACACCGTTCAGGAACCCTGCGATAAAGGTTAGCAGATGTATTAATATCATTAGAATAAGTTTATGTCTTTTACTCACTCGAATACTATAATCCGATTTCGATAGAAAAGCTACGTGATTGGTTCATACAAAGGCTTTAATACCTGTCGTTTCCGTTCTACTCCGGGGTTTGTTGATTATTCGAAAAGTGATATAGTACCGGCAGAGGCGATAGTGATTATCCTTGAAGTACAAGACATCTGTAAATATTACGGCACAGGAAAGAAGCGGCAAACCGGTTGCGAACACATCAGTTTTACCGCTGAGGCTGGAGGTATTTACTCCCTGCTCGGATTAAACGGGGCGGGGAAAAGTACGGTATTGAACAGCATCAGCGGGTACCGCTTGCCCTCTTCCGGAGATGTATCGATTTGCGGATACTCCATTTTGAACGAACCGATCGAGGCTAAGCGGAATATCGGGATTTTGTATGAGCAAAACCCGCTCTATGATTCGATGACGGTGCGAGAGTTCCTGCTTTTTACGCTGCAAATGCGCGGCTTCGGTAACATCGTGCAGCAAGACCTGCTTGACGAGGCGGTTGAGTTTACCGATCTGCAAGAGGTATACGCCAAACGGATTAAAGAGCTGTCGAAAGGGTATCGGCAGCGGGTAGGGCTTGCGCAAGCGATTATCCATCACCCCCGCCTCGTCCTCTTGGACGAACCCGCGTCCGGCCTTGATCCGTTCCAGCTGAAAGACTTCGAAAAAAAGATACTCGCGCTATCCACGTATGCGGCGGTCATCCTTTGCACCCATCAGCTTGAGCTGGCCGGACGGATATGCTCGCAGCATATTCTGCTCCACAAGGGACGGCAGATTGCCGGAGGAACACGGGCGGAACTCGCCGAGCGTTTATACGAGGACTTCGGCATTGAAGAAGATGCTGCTTCCGATACGCTTTTGTTCAAGACCTTTGAACAGTACGCCGGAGTTACCACCCGCGAGTTCCGTGAATCTGCCGTTTCCGAATCCGGTAAGCGGGGGCGGCGATGAATCGATTCCCGGCGTTTAAGGCGCTTTTTAACAAGGAACTACATACCCTCATATACAGCCCCGCGCTCTATGCGGCGGCGCTCGTGCTTTACCTCGGAGCGGCGCTCCCGTTCGTGGGTTCAGGCTACTGGTTTTCGGCGGGGCTATCGGACTTCCGCGCTTTTTTCCTCAATCTGCCGTTCCTGTTCTGTATTGTCATTCCTCTGCTTGCGATGAACAGCTGGGCTGATGAAAAAAAGCACGGCACCGACCGACTCCTTGCCGCCTATCCGGTGGATAAACGCCTGCTTGCCGCGGCAAAATACGCAGCCCTGCTCGTCTGTTTTGCAGGAGCCGCCACGCTTACGATGGTGATTCCGCTTTCGGTTATTCCGCTTGTCTATTTTGATTTTTTTCCGTTTTTTCTCTCATATTGCGCTGTCCTCTTCTTCGGCGCAGCCTTTACCGCATGGTCGCTCGCACTTTCAAATATCTCTGCGCACACTGCCGTCAGTTTTTTGCTCAGCTTTTTTACCGGTATCTTTTTTACCGCAAGCCACGTCTTAGCTCAAGTTTTGCCGCTCCCGTCAGCCATTGTAAAAATACTACACTATTGCTCTTTTACGCTTCATTTTGAATCGGCTGCGCGCGGTATTTTCGACACTCGTGATTTCTTCTTCTATATACTGCTCATCGTCGCGGCGCAGGGGCTTTCGGTTTTTTTACTGTACGTTCAGGAGGAAAGCCGATGAACACAAAATCGATAAGCATAAAGATGCGCAGCGTAAAAGAGTATCGTATTCAAGCCCTGCTGTTGGGCGCCATCGTCGTAACGGCAGCGCTGCTCTCACAGCGGTTCTATGCCCGGCTTGATATGACACAACAGCGCACCTATTCGCTTTCAGCCTATACCCGATCGATACTGAACGGCCTCGAAGGGACGGTAACAATCACGTGGTTCCGCTCGTACAATATTGACGGGTTCCTGCCGTCGCTTCAATATGTTGAAGACATCCTTGCAGAATATCAGCGTACTGCGGACGGACGCTGTCTCGTGCGATACAAGGATACGGAGAAGCTTTCCCCGCAGCAGCTGAATCAGCTCGGCATTGTCGCTCGGCAAATTGAACGGAACAGCAATAATACGCAGGTACTGCAAAACCTCTATTCGGGATTGCTGTGCGAGTACCGCGGGGAAAGCCGCGTTATTCCGTTCCTCTCCGATATCTACACCCTTGAAGCTGATATTGCGCGTTTTATTACCGAGATGAATCAGGATGCGCAGGGGCGAAAACTCGACCGCTCCGTTTATGTTGCGTTTCCCGAAGGCGGTGCAGAAAACGGCGCAACGGGTAATTATAAATATGTGTTGCCGTGGCTTGAGTATGCGGGGTTTGTACCGATTACGTTGACCAAGCCTTATCCGGAGCTGCACCCCGAAATTCCGCTATTGGTAATCGGCTCTTCCTACTTTGATGCCGATATGCTGACGGCTGTTGATACCTTCATTAACAGGCACGGTTCCGCCGTCTTTTTTGTGTCCGCAAACACCGTGGATATCGGCGGCAGCTGGGAGGCAACACCCAAAAAAGATGACGGACTGCTTGAACTGCTCGCTCGCTCCGGCTTTGCGGTGCAGACTAATCTTGTGATGGATCCCGTGAACTTCCGCATGACATTACCGGCCGCCGACGGCTCTCGGTATGAGCATATCAACTACCCGTTTTGGGTTCAGGTGTTCCGGCAAGAGGCGGAAGCGATTCCTCCGTTGCTATCTGCGGCAAAGCCCGCGCAGTTTTTCTGGCCGTCGGAGCTGGTGTGTACCGCCGCGCGGGGAAAGACGCCGCTTCCACTGCTTGTTTCAAGCAACAAGTCGGCGCTGCAACTGCCGCCGTATAACACCGACCCGCACGGAACTCAGCTTACAGCCGCCGCGAACGGCGAACACGCAGCCTATCCGCTTGCAGCTTTCAGCGAGCGGGGCGTCAATGCGGTGAGCGGTATCAGCGGCGCAGACAATGCGCGGCTTTTGGTGGTTGCGGATGAGTATTGCGTGAGTTCCGCCGTAGAATACACAAATTCCGATGCGAATTTGGACTTTATGGTGAATACCGTGTACTGGATTGCGCGGCAGGATGCGCTTTTACAGCTAAAAAACAAACAGCCGGCAGTTTTGCCCTTCCGCTACTTTGAAAGCGATGCGGCGTTTAACCGCATTATCGCCGCCGCCCGTATCCTTAACCTTGTGCTGGTACCCATGCTGATTATCGGTGCAGGCGCCGCGCTATACATCCTCCGGCGGAGGAACCACGCATGAAAAAAGAAACAAAGGTTCTGTTTATCATCCTCTGCGTGCTGCTCTGTTGCTATGCGCTGAGCTTCTTATACCGGCCTTCCCGGGCGGGCATTTTTTCGAGCAGCTTGATGCATGAACCGGATATCCGCGAGGTTGCGGAAATCCGGTTTTCCATTCCGACAAGGGCTGAACCGGTAGAGATGGGCGAAATAACGCTGATTAAAGACGGCGCCCGCTTTTATCTCCGCACCGGAAACGGCAGCTATCCGGTCAGGCAGGAAATTATCGATCGTTTTTTTTCGCTGCTCGGCGCCGGACGATCCTTTCTCCCCATATCGGCACGTCCGCAGGATTATCCCGATTACGAAATCGATGACGGACACGCTTCGCGTATTGTCTTTGTGCGGAAGGATAAAACCATTCTTTCGGAACTCTTTTTCGGAATGACCGATGCGGCCGGCGCTGGTCGGTATGTGCGGACGGGAACAAGCGTCAAGGTGTTTTTAATCGATAATGCGTTTGAACCTTTTTTAACGGTCGCCGCTCCGTTCTGGCTCGACTTACAGATATACGCGGCACTTTTCCGCGGCACGGGCATCCAAGGCTTGGAGTATGGAAATCACAGCGTAATCAGAACGGAAGCGAACGGTGCTGCGTTCCGTGCATTGGAAAGCTTTTTAGAAAAATTCTCCTGTATCGACATATACAGCGCGCCGCCATTGCAAAGTCCTCAAACCGCATGGGTGCGTTTAGCGCTCGGCAACGGCACGGAGCTGCACTTTTCGTTTACGCCCCTGCAAAGCGGCGACTATGTATTCTTCGACAGCCGCAACTCAAATGCCTACCTCATCAGCGGATATACCTGTGAACAGCTGCTCCGGCATATCGATGCGGTATGTAATTCATAATGGGGATAGAAACTAAGGATTGGATAAAACGCCGTTATGGTGGAGTTTCTCTAAAGGGAAACACTCATGTATACGACGGTGCGGGTATACACGGCAGGTTTTCTACACCGCTGTTCCAGCTGCTGAATGATTTTTTCGAGGGAACCTTCCTCCGAAACAAAAGCGCTGCGGATTGCCGTGCCGTATTCGGATTCTGCCGAGAACCATCGTCCGAGTTCGGCCTGTGTTACCAGCCGCTTTTCTTGATAGTCTACCTTTTTCAGCAGCTGTATGCGGTAGCCTGCTTTTTCGGCGATGTCTACAACGGTGTTCTCCGTCCATGCGATGTGTTTATTTCGGCTGTCGGAAAAAAATGCGGCTTCGGCAGCCGAAAAACGATTTACGGATTCGTCAGACGGGAGCAGTGCCGACAGCCGGAGTCCCTGTTGCGGAAGCGCGAATGCAAAAATGATACGCGCACCGGTGGCATGTTCTTGCGCGATACGGGAAAAGAAAGCGGTAAAACCGTCCGCAGTCGCAGCGGGGTTATACGAAAGCACAACATCAAAGGCCAGCTCGGGAAAAAGAGCCTTACTATCTGACGGAGCGGATAGGTTTTCATCGAGCTGAGTAGCGGCAGGTATTTTTTCTCTAGGGTGGGTACAGGCTGGAAGCACGGTCATAATCGGATGGTCTAAAAATTCAAAGGTTTCCGCGTACCGCTGTGCGGATTGCAAGGCTTCTTGGTGTTCAAAGATTCCTGCGGTACATCCGTTAAGGGTGATACGGGTACTCGGCCACAGCAAAGGCCCCCCGTCAGCCCGGTACACCAGCACACGGTCATCGGCGGACAGATTTGCTAACTTGATAAGGGTGTCCCGTATCTGCTCCAGTATTTCGGCGCTGCTGCCTTCCGTCCGTGCCTGCCAATCCTCAACCGTAAAGGCATCCTTCTTTCCCTCGGCAGCCTCGTGTATTGCAGCCAGCTGGGTTTCCCGCTTTGCCAGTACCTCGTTCCGTATCTTTTCTTCATAGCCGGTGTATCCGGGGGTGTAAAACACCCTGCCGATCAGTTCGTCGGGCAAGTACTGCTGTGCAATCCAGTGGTCGCGGTAGGCATGGGGATACAGGTACCCTTCTCCGTGCCTGAGCGATTCTCCATCGCGGTTTGCATCTTTCAAGTGATTCGGCACCTCGGTCTGTTCCTTTTCTACCGCCTTAAGGGCATCAAAAAAACCGAGCGAGCTGTTCGATTTAGGGCATGTCGCAAGATACAACGCAGCATGGGTCAGATGATACCTACCCTCCGGCAAACCGATACGGTCAAAAGCTGCCGCTGCGCTCGTAACGACAGTCAGTGCATAGGGATCGGCAAGTCCGATATCCTCGCAAGCGGAAATAAGCATACGCCGAAAGATAAAGTGAGGGGACTCCCCTGCCCGCACCATTCGGGCAAGCCAGTAAAGAGCAGCATCGGGATCACTCCCTCGGATTGATTTTATAAAAGCACTGATGATATCGTAGTGGTAATCGCCGTCCTTATCGTAGAGTACCGCTTTTTGCTGGATACTTTCCTCAGCGGCCTGCATATCGATGATGATTTCCGTACCGGCAGGCGGCGGCCAGTGTTCGGTAGATGTCTCAACGGCTAGCTCAAGAGCGTTTAAGAGACTGCGGGCATCACCTGCAGCGGTTTCGACAAGATGCTCCAATGCGCCTTCGGTAAAAGAGACCTTCCATTTTCCGTAGCCCCGCTCCGTATCCTGCAAGCACCGTTCCACAGTCCGGTACAGGTCGGCATCGGTGAGCGCCTTGAGCTGAAATACCCGACTGCGGCTCACTAAGGCTTTATTCACTTCAAAAAAAGGATTTTCGGTTGTCGCGCCGATAAAGATAACGGTTCCGTTTTCCACCCACGGCAGCAAAGCATCCTGTTGGGCGCGGTTCCATCGGTGTACTTCATCGACAAAAAGAATGGTCGGTTTTCCGTAGAGTTTTTTATATTGCTCCGCCGATGCAATCGCATCGCGTATCTGCTGCACGCCTGCAAGGACGGCGTTTAAACTTAAAAAATTACTTTTGGTATGATTGGCAATAACTTGAGCAAGGGTGGTTTTTCCCGTCCCTGGCGGCCGGAAAAAGATAACGGACGAGAGCCTATCCGCTTGGATTGCTCTTCTTAAAAGCCTCCCTTTCCCAACAATGTGTTCCTGCCCGATATATTCGTCAAGACTGCGGGGGCGCATTCGTGCAGCAAGCGGAAGCCGTTCCGCCGCCGCTGCTGTCTCGAATAAATCTTTATTCACGGTTCCATTCTATTTGACCGGGATTGTAGAAGCCCCATAAACCGGTATATCTCGTATTGGGATCGTTTATACCGGCATAGATGACATAACCGGTACTGCTATCAAACGCATAAATAGGATTAATCACATATTTTCCAACGCTGTTGTTATATTGAAGAATATTCCCCGGCGGGACGGAAGAATCTGCGGAACCCGCTTTAATCGGTTGTGCACCCGCAAGAGTAGGCGCATCGCCGGCAAGCTTAATTTCTCCATATCCCTTTATACCGCTGCTGATCAGTACTAAGTGCTTATTTTCCAAATAGGTAATACTTTGAGGGCTGCTTACTCCGTGTACAATATTTGTCCAAGTCGAAGTATTGCCGTTATAACAGTACAATTTCGTGTTGTCAACAACAAAGACGGAGGAGTCTGTAGGTCCTTCACAAATACCCTTTAGTCCCGAAGAAGGACTACCAGGTATCTTTGTCCTGTCCTTCTTGTAAAGACCATCTTCCAATAAGCAGTATAAACCGGCTGCACCGACCGGCGCCTTGTCGGTAGGCGACGTCCATGGAGCCGATAACGTACCATGTTCAATGGTTCTTATCGTATAGGTTGTCGCATTACCGCTCTTTCCCGATTCGATTGCAAAAACAAGCCGCGATCCGAAAACAGCCTGCGCCGTTAGTCCGGACGCCTTAGTCCAAGATTTAGTTCCCGTGTCGTAGTAATGAATTGCAAAGGTATCGCTTTGTTCAAATGCGGCATAGAGGTCGGGGCCATCGACAGCAAGCCCTGTACACAGACCTGAGGGACAACCCTTCATCTCCGACCACTTTCCTGTTTTTCCCTTTTCCTTGTACCATATTTTTCCGTTTGAAGCATATAACGTATCGCCAATCTTAACTATTCCGCGGACGCGACCTTTAACGGTAGCTGGGTTGAGTTTTACTTCCTGCTCTATTGCAGCGAATATCGGCGGGTTTTTACATGCTGATAACACGATTACAAGAGAAACCGCGAGGGTAGCGGCAAATAGTATTTTTTTCATAGTTCTGTTCCTTTTTAGAAGTGATACCGGGCTGCAAAGCCGATATTCAAGAAATTGCCCGTACGATTAAAGCTTGAATCTTTATACCATTGCGGAACTATATCCCATGATAATTCGCCGCCGAACGACCATTCGGGGGAATACTGATAGAAAACGCCGGCTTGCGGTCTAAAGAACAAGCTGAAATACCGCGTACCGTTATAGGATTGAAAATCGCCGCCGATCCCGAACGTGAGCGGAATACGGAATTTTTCGATTGCAAAAGTGTATCCTGAATTGATGGTAAAGGGAATGGCAAAATAGAGATTGCTGCCGCGCGTTAAATGAAAGGTAAAAGCAACATCACCGCCGATGGAAACTCCTTTCGTCAGATAATGAGTATAACCGAGGAAGATGCTGCCGCCCGGATAAATCTTGGGGTTAATCGCAAACTTATTCGGCGAGGTATTAAAAAGCGGTATCCCCAGCTGTAAACCCATGCGGATAAACTGATCGCCCTTCCGAATAGGTTCATAAACATACGCAGCAATAGGGGCTTGCGCAGACGGCGTTTCCGGTTCTTGAGTTTCGGCAGCTTCTTGCGCAAAGGTATTCCATATCAAAATAGAAAAAAAGAAAAATAACCAACAACGTTTCATAAAGGAATTCAACTCCATCTCATTTTATAGGATTGGGCATCTCTAAAAACTCAAGTATAGATTTGTAGAAGATCCCAATAAAACAATATCAAAATTATCTCGTAAAGTATTTCTAAACAATCACCCTGTACCATAAGTTACAGAAGTGCCGGTGTCAGCCATGCAACGTCCCATGCATAGAGCGCTAATGCAATCAACCCCATACTGATTAGTAATAGCGGGGCATTTTTCCATTGCGCGCTGACATTGCTTTCCTCAACCCTCCGTCTGACAGCGCAGAGCACAAACGACCAAACAAGCATACTTACTAAGGCGCTCACCAGAATAGCAATCAGTTCGATATAGGTGAAAGCCTGATAGAGGGCAAAGATAACGGTACCGCCCGAAAACAAGCGTTCCCGTATCAGCCGACTTTCAGAATGTTTAAAAAATATTCGGTGTACGGCCAGATCGCACAGATATACGATTATCAATGCGGCAATCGGCGTTATACTTACGATATCGAGCGGTAATAAAATAGAAAATTCAAGCAGCCAGCTGAGTGATGCAGAAATGAGCATCACCGCGCCGTCCCGTAGAATAAACGGAATCACTACGCGGGTTGAACGCGCATTCATCGAAAGGCGTTCCAAACCGATGCCTTGTAAAAAAATTAAAGAAGCGGGGAGGGTATAAAAAAAGATTATAGATACGATAAACATATGCCTTCTCACTACTATCGATTCCGATGCATTTCATCGGTTTGGAAGGGTAACAACTCACCTTTGTGGAAGCTGAGGAAAAGCCAGAGTGCAACACCGAGCATCATAAGAACGCCGGCGCTGCTCCCCAAAAACTTAAGCGGTAAAGGGAACGGGATAAGCGTAATACTGAATAAGCCGGAGCGAGCAGGTAAAGAAACCGTACCGAACACCACGAGTTCCCGCAATATCGAAATAACCGCTAAGAGAATTGAATAGAGTATCGGCATTTCAAACGGATATTGGCTTGAATCATACATACCGATGCTGATAATCAGTATATACGAAAACCCAACCATATATATGTATCTTTCGAGGCTAATTGCCATCACGGGAAAAATTGCCCCTACGATTTGCGCATATAATGCTGTCGCAAGAATAATATCAAGGAAGAGTATAATCTGAGAAAATTTATCAATTTTAAAATAAGCGATAAGCATCTTACTTACTATTCCGACCGCCAAAAGAAGCCAAAATTCCGCAATAAAGATCAGACCTTCAGCAAAATGAGCTACGAGAGGGATGACCGGACATAAACCTAAAAAAAAGACAACCGATTTATTGACCATAATTATCGCTCCTGCTTCTTCATTAGCGTGCCGATTTTATTCCGATGTATTGCAATAGCTGATTGCGTTATCCCGTAACTCTCCGCCTGCTCCGGAAGAGCATCAACCCCTGCAAGTCCACAGAATACACAGCCGCTCGAGCGTTCATAAAAAAAGACGGCAGGATAAACGCCGTACTTGCCTGTTATCGGAAGCATAAATACTAACGCCTCATGTCCGGAGTATGTTGCGGACAATACGGCTCTAAATGGCAAGCCGGATAATCTTGAATTATCCTGTCCTAAGATAATTATTTGCTGCCCTTTAAAGCCGGGATATGCCCGGCAAAGCTTTTCTGCAGCGGCGGTCAAACATAAGGCATCCGCTTTTTTCCGTAGATATGACAGCCCAAAAAATGAGGCTAAGAATACAAGCACAATTCCGGCAAGTGCAGCATATTTTTTTAAAAGGTGTTTTGCAGCATCGGTCATAATGCACCTCGTCTCCTTTTATAAAAATATGCTTCCAGCCACTCGATGAGGGGAGTGAGGCAACCAACAAATAAAACGGCAAAAGGGATACCGGCCGGTATCGCACCGGGACCCGCAATACAAAAAGCGAAGATGCCGGTCAATATGCCGGTGATAAATCTCCCTTCCCATGAACGGGGAATGGAGCCGCTGTCGTTCATGACAAAAAAGGCCGAAAAAAGAGCGCCGCTCGTCAGTATCGCAGATAATACATCACCCTGTCCGTATGTACTTGTGTGCCCTGCGGAGGGAAACAAATATACAAGCAGGCCGTAGACGATCAAAAAAGTAAAAGGAAGTGTTTTATGGATCGTTTTTACTGACAACAATACGATTGAAGAGCATAACGTTAAAAGATTATATCGAAAAGCCGGTATGGCGGATGGATAGTGAAGAAAAAGTCCGATATACCCTTCCGGAAGTGTTACGTCAACTTCGTGCAAAAATGTCGAGTTGAACATTGACGTTATATATTGATCGGCCGGTGTCTGCAACAAACCGGAGCCTTTCAGGGCGGAAAAAACACTGCCTTCGGAGATTATCCGATTGATACCGGCCGGTTGTACAAAGCAATCGGGCTTGCACACTGCAGCAATGCAGGCGGCAAGCATGACCGGATTAATCCATGAGAAACCTTTTCCGCCGAAAACACCCCAGCTGAAAAAATAACTCATAAACGCGATCAAGAAGCTAAAAACGAAGCCTCCGTTAACCGGTAGGAAAAAACCGATCAACAATCCGGTTACGAGCGCATGAATATCAAAGGAACTTTTTCCTTGCATATAACCGATAAGAAAAGACGCAAGCGCTGCTGCCGCTCCGGCAGATATGACCAGAAAGATACTTGCAAAATCGTGCATAATGCCCATCGCGATAAGCTGAAGCGATAGGAGGCTCAGCACGAGTATAGCGGTTTGCCGCGCATTCATACCGGTATAGATGTAGGGTGCAGGAGCGAGCATTGTACGGTTATACGGCATAACTATCCCCTCTTGCTGCTGCCGATTTGATAATCGCGCTTAACGGAATACGTACCGGACATACTGCCGAACAACAGGCACAACCACTGCATAATGCAATAGAACGCAGCGTTTCGGCTGTGTACCGATCCCTTTGAATATGGCGCACCGTATTTATGGGGTCGATATATGCAGGGCAGCTCCGCAGGCATTGTCCGCAGTGCCCGCATTCCTCCAGTTGTTGTTGAATATCAATATCTTTCCCGACCGCGTGGATCGATTTAATTCCCTTGCCGGCAGGTAAGTCTAAACTGTCAACCAACGTTCCGCGCAACAAACCGTTAATAATGATATGTGTATTTTTGCTTTTAAAGCCGCCGCATTCTTCTATCAGGTGTCCGATCGGTGTCCCGATGCGTACTTTAATAACCTTGGCGTGTTCCAATGTCTTGCCGGTAAGGAGCAAATACGTTGTCAACATCGGTTGGTTTTGTTGCACCGATTCATAAACCGACAACGCAGTCGAAGCGTCGATCACGACAGCATCTTTTTCTGCCGAGCGTGTATGGGCAGTTCCTGCGGGATAGGTTTGCGAGACAGTAATATGTGCAAGGTCTCGGTCGGGGATAACGGTTCCGATCGTATCAAAAAGGGCACGCTCTTTCTTTTCCGTGCCTGTTTCTACAATGATTTTTGCGGCGCCCATCGCATGAGCGATAATGTTGATTCCTTCTGCGACTTCGCGGATAAACCGGCGGGCTAAAAAAGAATCCAGTAAGCAGGTAGGGTCTTTATCGTAAAGCATAACGGTTAGCGTTTTTATACCTTGCTTTACCGCCGTTCTAATGTCTTCTGCGAGAGAAATCGTTTCTCCGGAGGTATTGACTAAACCGGCAAGATCGAGAAAGTGAATCAGTCCTGTCTGATCGCTTTGCTTCCATAAATACGGAGTGCGTTGCTTACCCAATATTCCAAAGCTGCCCCCTGTTTTGATATGAAGTCCACGGAATGAATGGCCGTTTGGCAGCTGCGTATCGACAATCCCCGAAACAATGCCGGGAACCGAGGCATGAACATGTGCTGATGCGCTATTTCCCGCACGAGCAATCATCTGCCCTTCATTTACAGACTCTCCTATGGAGACGAGCGGAAGGCCACTCGTTTGTGTCCTGAATGCAAGCGGCACCAGTGCATATCGCGGCAGAAAAGCGTTTCCTTCAAATTGGGGCTCTAAGCGGATATATTTCGCTTGCTGTTGTCCCCGTTTAAACCGTATAAATTCTATCATCGTACCTTGCTCATTATAATCAGAACACAGGGAAATAACAACGTACCGAGGATAATAAAAAATGAGGTAAACGGACTCAGTGTAGATACGTGTAAGGGGCGATAGGCAGCAGCTAAAAAACCGGTCTGAGCTATCAGCATTTTCTCTAATGGGAGCAGTACCAGCCGTTCATTCCTTAATGCGCGGAGAATAAACACCGTATCGAAGGAGTATATAACTTTTTCTTCACGATGCAGTCTTCCGTTCGAATCCTCATAAAAGGAATCAAAGTACACCCGCATATTCGAAGTAAGTGGTTGCAGCGATTCATGCACATTTAGGTAGGGCAAAACAGCCGTATACCAATAATCTTCTATATAGTTACTTAAATCGGGAAGATAATCTTGCGGCCGCGATGCCTGCACGGTGAAAAAGCCGGAATCGGTAAACGGAATCGGCTGCCGTGAAACCGACTGGGGCGCACTCAATTTAGCGGCAGCGGGACTCAAACGGTTCGTTGAGAACACAAGCGGTATAATCGCAGACACCAGCAGCAAACAGCCGGTTAAAACGGTAGCAGTAATTGCATATCGTGTGTTCCAAAACTGTGCCCATGATTGCGGATGCATGGCAAACAGCTTTAACGAAGGATGTTGACGGTACTGCTCCCAATAGGTCTCTTTCAGCTGCAAAAAGCTGTATACGGAAAAGAGTATGCTTGCCGATAACAGCAGCGCCAGCAAGAAAAAGCACAAGGAAACTACTCCACCGATAGCCGCAGTCAACAGCGGGGCAGCAGGGAGAATCAGCATGAATATATTATGCTTTATCCGCTCTTTAAGTTGCTTCCACTGAATAGTCAATTCGTTTTCAAGAGCTTCCAGCCAATATGCGGCAGTCAATATACTTAACAGGGCAGTTGCAGACGATAAACTGCTTTTAATACAAAAAGCATAACAGACAAAGCTGGACGCAGCGGCAAAAAACAGCAATTTTTTACGGGAACCGGCAATGCAGTAGGCAAACAGAATAAGCGCAAGAAGTCCTTGTATCGGACTATATGGAATAGCAGCTTCAAGAAAGAAATGAGCTCGTTTACCGTAGAGCGAAAAATAGAACGAAAGGTATTTAAAAATCGAAGTATACGGAAGGTACAGATATTGATATCCGCCGTCGTCATCGCGGAACCATCGGGTATAACGGCCGATATCGGTAAATGGAAACCGTTCATGCCGGCCGGTTCCTAGTAATGAAAAGCGGTTTGAAACGGAAAACTCCGATGCAACTCCCGATATACCGGCCTCTTCCGCAGCTGAAACATACGGTTCAATATCGTCCGAGCAGGGAACCGCTGCTATCCGGTATCCAGCCCATACAGGAGCATAAAAACGGAGAGGAAAGATGATAAAAAGCAAGAGAATTCCGGTTGCGATGAACGCCGACAAGAAATATAAAAAACCGTTCAGCCGCTTCATGGGTTACACTGTATAATAGAGTGAAAAATAACTTCCGATTACAACACCGAGAATCATACCGGCAAAGACTTCAACAGGGGTATGACCTTGAACTTCTTTCACGGGCTTAAAAGGTATGTCCATTGTTTCGGCCATTTTAGCGCCTACTTCGTTTAACATTTTTGCTTGAAGGCCGCTTGAGCGGCGGACGCCCATTGCATCTCTAATAACAATCATCGCAGAAAAAATAGAAAAAATAAATAAATCCGAAGAAACGCCCTGTTTAAAACCGATTGCAGTCGAGAGAGCTGTCACAAGAGCAGAGTGACTTGAGGGCATACCTCCTGTGCGCCATACCAATAAGTCGAAAAAGACCGGCAGAGAATGTACTGATGAACCGCAAAATCCGATGAATGTTTTGATGAATTGACTCAAAAGCCAGCTTGTAATCGCCGCTAAAAAAATCGGATTTTGGGCTATAATTTTAACTTGTGTAAAAAAAACCTGCATCTTGTGGACAGTTTTGTATAATTAACAGCTTTTGTCAAGCACCGTGTCTTTTAAAGAGGCTATCCAGTATTGCATGAGAATGCCGAATGCCACCGCGACATTGAGCGAGGCTTTGATGCCTTTCATCGGAATGCTGACAATACCGGCGGAAACCTTTTTGAGAGCTTCTGCGCTAAGCCCCAGTTCTTCGGAGCCGAGCAGGACGATGCCATGCTTGGGGAAAGAAAAAGAGGTAATCGGAGTGCCACCGGTTTCAAGCGCAAAGACGGGTAAGTCGGCAGGCAGGGATTCAAGCGAGCAATACTCCCACGGCAGAAAGTGGGTGCAGCCCATTGCCGACCGTTGCGCACGGGGTTGTTCGGGTGAAACGCAGCCCTCCGACAAGAGCAGCTTTTCCGCACCGAAAGCCTCTGCGGTACGGAATATGGAACCGAGGTTAAAAGGTGCGCGGATATCTTCGGCATACACATATACCCCCGGATAAAACGGGCGCGTTATCGGAAGCACTGCCGAAGGCGCAGCGATCTGTGTTTCTGTATCAGACACTGCCGGATTCGGCGCGGTTGTATCGTACTTCAGTGCATCGGTTCCGTAGCGCAGCCCGGGAGCGATTAAATCCCATTCGGAGGGCTGCACACCGCTCTGGCGGTACAGCGCATGGCGTAGTGCATTAAACAGTATACGGTAATCCCCTGCGGTCAGCGTTTCCGCACGTAAGGCGGACATATAGGTTTTGACGGCAGCGGTAATAACGGAATCGGACGGATACATTGACGCAAGGTGCGTGCAAAGCCCTTCGATATAAAAGGAATCGCACGAAAGCGGAGTAGCCGAATACGGCAAATCAGAAGAGCATGCAACGCATTCGGTTTCGAGAGTCTCGATGATTTTGATAATCTTGCGTATTTTTTGAGTATGAGGAAGCCGAACAAGCTTAAAAAGCTCGATCATGTACTAATATGCTTGTTTAAGTAGCTCAAACACATCGTCGCTCCGCATCGGTTTGGGGATATAATTCATAAAACTCAGCGAAACGGCATCTTCGGAAATAGCAACCAGCTGCTCAATGGATAAACCGATATCTTTTAAGCGGGTAGGTAGATTTGCTTGAGCCAAACGACGACGGATTTCTTCGATAGCAGACTTTGCTACATAAAGCGGATCGACACCGCGTGTATCGACATTCAGCATCCGCCCGATTTTTACGAGCCTATCGAGGCTCGATGTTTGTGCATTTGTGAGGACATACGGCAAAAGGATTGTTCCGACTACCGAACTGGAAATATTATAGCGGCTTGCACATGCAAGGGCAATGGCGCTACCTAATCCGGGGCTGGAAAAAGAAATGCCTATGGCGGTTAAACAGGCTGCTTCTGCAATAACCGTTTCGCGGGAAGCACCGGTAGCCCGTCCGTACTGCGGATCAAGCGACAATAAGAAGCGGTCAATAGCTTTCCCTAAAATCGTTTCCGACAAAAAGTTTGTTTTTGAGGAAATATATCCTTCAAATGCAATACCGACTCCTTGAAGAATGGTTGCTACGGTTGCATTCGGCGCAAGGTTTGAATAACAGGCGGTATCAAAGACGCAGAGTTTACAAAGGTCATTGCGTACTTTTAGCAAATGAATTTTTCGGGATCGTACATCGACAATCGGGCTGAACGGCGTAAAAGTGAACGGTTCCCTACAAGTAGCCGGGACTTCGATGAAAGGAAGCGGCTCTGCTGTACAGGGTTTTCCTTCGATAAAGTCATAGATTGAGCCGGACTCATTGTACAGCGAGGCAACAGCACGACCAATAGCAACGGGTCCCATACCGCCGGATGCAATGACGGCATCGATAAAAACTCCGCGTGCAAGGCCTAATGCGTTTTCAATGATATCGGAGTCGGCGGAACGTTTTACACCGTCGAATACAAGAACGGATATACCCCTTTCTTCCAGTGCATCAATAACTTTTTTAGCAATACCGGTTTCGTGCAGCAACGGATCAACAATAAATAAGAATTTTTTTCCGAACTGAACGGCTTCCGCACCTATTTTTGCTATGGAGTAGCTTCCGAGGATAATATTTGATGTAAGCTTAAAGGTAAAATTAGACATACTCGTATTCCGCCCTCATTTCAGGTTTTTCGGGAAAATATATTATCGGGAACCTCTAAAAACTGAAGTTTTTAGAGGTTTTCCTTGATTTTAATTTGCGATTAAAATTGCGTTAAAACGACACACCACGGCTTTACCGTACTGTCACACACTTTTAGAGACCGTAATCGTCTAATATCTTGTCAGCAACAAGTTCCAAGAGAGCATTATTTATATATGAAGGATCTGCAAACTTTTTCTTTACCTCGGCAACCTTATCCTCACGAATATCCGGCGCATTTCGTACTGCTTCCAATGCAATGTTTGCATCTGATAACACCCGTGCTTCGTTTGAAACGGAAACGGCATCGGCTTTACCGACCACCTCAGCCCTCTGTGTCCGTTGAATAGGTTGTACAGGTTTTACAGGATCAATTCCGTTTAGTCTATCAATCGTCATGTTTTCTCCGCCTTCCATAGCTTTTATCGGCATTTTTATCAAAAAAATTAAGTCTTCCCTGATACAAAAACAGAAAACTCGCCTTTTATCGATTGCCGCTCCTGTAATGTATGTAAAATATCCGAAACCCGTCCGGATAAAATTTCTTCATGCAGCTTGGTCAGCTCGCGGCCGACAACAACCTGTCTGTTGCTATCAATATCGGCAATATCTTGTAGGAGCTTGATAATTCTAAACGGGGATTCGTAGAGTACAAAACCCGTTTGCATATCGAACAACTCCTGAAGCCGTCGCTTCCTCCGCCCCTGTTTAGGGGGATAAAAACCCCTCAAAAAGCACCGAAGAGTCGCCCGTTCCCGCGATGCTGACCATAACCGCAAATGCGGAAGCGCCCGGGGATAGGGACAACAGGATACCCTGCCTCACGTACCAGCTTGACGAGAACGGCGCCGGGATCGCTCAAAGCCGGAGTACCGGCATCGCTCGCATAAGCGACATCTTTACCTTCAGCCAATAGGCTGATAATCTTCTGTGCGGCCTCCGCTTCGTTCTGCGACCGGCACGAAATAAGTGGCTTCCGTATCTCAAAATGGGTTAAAAGCCCCAGCGTGTGCCGTGTATCCTCGCAGGCAATATAGTCGGCCGTTTTGAAAATTTCCAATGCCCGCACTGTAATATCGCCCAAGTTTCCAATCGGTGTTCCGACTATATATAACGATGCCACGACAAAAGTATACTGCGTTTTATAGGTTGTCGCAAGTCCATGAATCGTGTATCTTATTTATATGGGTACGTTTCTTTCACCGCTTTCATGGTTTATATTGGTATTTATCGGTATACTATTAATGGGGATCGCTTATTTCTTATTTACTTTTAAAAGTAGAAAAATAGGGGATGCAAAATATTTGCCGAAAGGAAAACCGGGAGCCCCCGGCGTCTGCCCTATTTGCTGTACTGTATTAAAGAAAGGGGAGCAGTTAAAAACAAAGGTTTACCCATCGGAAGGAACCGATAGCTTATGCTCAATCTATGGGTGTCCTCACTGTTATCCGATAATCGAGCCCGATGCAGACCGTTTTTGTCCTGTGTGTAAAGCGCCTATTCCAGCCGATTCATATCTGATTGCCCGGTTATTTGACCGCAGTAAAACAGATAAGCATGTCCATATTCTCGGATGTAGAGCATGCCGGCACGCATAAACCGACAATGTCGTATCCTCAATTTTAATCGCAGAAGTATATGCCCCCTTACGGAAAAACTCCGCCTCCGTCGCGGTGATGTCGTCTCGTTTATCGGGAGCGGCGGCAAAACTACGTCTATGATTACGACGGCGAATGAACTCGCTGCTTTGGGGTTGCGCGTTGCGGTAACTACTACTACAAAGATGGGCGTACGCGAAAAAGAACGGCTTAATGCTGCCGTGTCCTTTTTCGGCACGGAGGCAGGAGGAAAGTTGAGTGCACCGCCGTCAGGGGTAATCGAGAGTCTCTGCGATAACTATGATGTTGTTTTAATTGAAGCGGACGGCAGTAAACGGCGGGCGGTTAAGGGCTGGAACGATACCGAGCCTGTCATTCATCCTCGTACCACAAAGACGGTGGGACTTATTTCCACGCGGACGCTCGGCAAGCCGGTGAATGAAACATGGGTTCATCGGCCGGAACGGTTTTTAAACATTACTACCGCAAAGATGAACAGACCGCTGCGACTTACTCATATTATGCAAGCGGTTTTTCATCCGAACGGACTTTTTTTTAAGGCACGCGGTACCTGTTTTGTACTCTGTATCGCGCCGAGGAGCGAACATGAAGCAATCCTCACCGCTTATTATCGTGCGCGGGGCAGGCGATTTAGCCAGCGGGGTACTCGCAGTAATCCATATCTCAGGTTTTCGTGTCCTTGCACTGGAAACCGCAAACCCATCCGCCATCCGCCGCACCGTTGCGTTCAGTGAGGCTGTTAGGCTTGGGCATTGTATAATAGAAGGAATCGAAGCGCGCCTTATTGCAAAAGAACAAGCCGCAGCTATTTTGTCTGCAAATGATAGTGAATCCGGTGCCGATACTACGGTCGCTCTGCACGGTTCAGAGGCGATTACAACCGTCTTATCAGGTGCAGAGGTGATTGCAACCGGTATCAATACTCTTGCGACCGAAACCGGCGCCGCGACCGACTCCAAAGCAAATCCTACAAGTTTTATCCCGATTGCGGTTGACCCTACAGGAGAACTGATCGACATTTTGCACCCAGCTGCCGTCGTAGATGCCGTCATCGCAAAGAAAAATTGCGGTACCCGCCTCGATATGGCGCCGCTTGTGATTGCGCTGGGGCCGGGCTTTACCGCAGGAAAAGATGCGCATATTGTTATCGAAACAATGCGCGGGCATAATTTAGCGCGATTGATTTATCGAGGAACGGCGCTTCCCAACACCGGCGTTCCCGGACTGGTCGGCGGAGAAAGCGTCTTGCGGGTTATCCATGCACCGGCGGAAGGTACGCTGCGCGTTATACACGATATCGGTTCTTCCGTTACCCGCGGTGAAGTCATCGCTCGCATCATACAGGCGGACGGTAGCATTATCGATGTTGCCGCTTCGCTTAACGGGATAATCCGCGGTATGCTGCCCGATGGGTTTGTCGTTCGACGCGGTCTCAAAATGGCGGATATAGACCCGCGCCTTACCGAATTGAACAATTGCTTTACCATTTCCGACAAGGCACGCTCACTCGGTGGGGCGGTATTGACGGCGCTGCTATCCCGCGGTATCGTACCATGAGATAGAACAATGACGGAGCTGTGGATTTGCAGGCATAATGGGTTATCTTCAGAACAAGAGCGCACGCAAGCAAGAAAATTGTTGAAGGCTGCGCTTGTCGAACGGATTCCTCATTGTCCCGATCAGCTCCGGTTTGAATACGGAAAGTATGGAAAGCCGTACCTGAAAAATGCAGCGCTGCAATTCAGTTTATCGTATACGCATGGGGCATATATTATTGCATTATCCGATGATGAGATCGGAGCTGACATTGAACGGCTGCGCGCTGCAAAACCGCATGTTGCAAGCCGCTGCTTTACCGATGCCGAAAACAGCTATCTTTACCAAGACATGACATTGTTTGATAAACGGTTTTACGAGTTGTGGACACAAAAGGAGGCGTATCTCAAATACACGGGGAAGGGGTTTCATTGCTCACCGAAAAGCGTTGATGTTTTAGCCCAACCTATTTACGAATGCCTCTATACGTTGACGGATGATGAGGTAATAATCTCGTTATGCGGTCGAAACATACATCCCGTTTCGGTGTATAAGGTTTCCGACAAATGGAAAGAACCGCTAATGACCGATTGAGTTTTTAACGCTTCTATAAATTAGAAAGTAAAGAGGTATTTTATGAATCAAAATACGGCGATACTGTGTGTTATCGGCGCTCTTTTGCTTATCATGTCGATAAGCTGGATTATCAACCTTGTACGGGCAGCTAAAAATAAGCATCCGTTGCGCTGGCTGGGGCGCGTAGTATATATATCAGGCATCATTTGTATCGGTTTGAATGCAATCCGCAGTTGGCGAATCTATGAAGATAGCGCCGGTATCGTTATCGCAGCTCATGTGATCGCTCTATTCAGTATTTTATCGGCATTTATCCGGTCTGAACGGCAGTACGATGAAAAAAACGACTTCTGAATACGATCGGATATCTACAGGTACCCTTTAAATGCGTCGAACAACGGTATTAATCGACGGCTGTGGGCGCTTAGTTTTTTAAAGTTTGGCATCCGCAGTATACGGCGGGCGGCGGAAGTGAAGGAACTCCGCCGCGTATTTTTGCGGATTGCATAAGTGTCCGCATCCGTTTGCAAGATGAAAAATATCGGTTGAGTTGAGTACTGCCGCGTCGAGGTTATGCTCTACGGAGATAACCGTAAGCCCCTGCTCAGTATTTAATTTTTTAATAAAAGCGTAGATTTCCTGCTGGCTCTGTATGTCGATTCCTGTTGACGGTTCATCAAGGATGAGCAAATCAGGTTCACCGATAAGCGCACGCGCTATATACATTTTTTGCAGCTGCCCGCCGGACAACGTTCCTGCCAAAGCATACTTATAATCGAGCAGCCGGACATCCGAAAGATAGCGGTCGATAACGCCTTTGTCGTGCTGCTTGCGCAATATCCGATACGAGTTTAACGTTTCGTAAACAGTAATGGGAAATCCCGTTATCGACGCTTTTTTTTGCGGTACATAGCCGACACTGCGCGCTCCGCACCGGATACTGCCCGTGTTGGGGGTTAAAAGTCCGAGAATCAGCTTTATCAACGTACTTTTCCCCGTACCGTTTTCGCCGACAATTGAGATGTATGCTCCTTTCTTAATCGTAAGGCAGAGATTTTCAAATAATGCTTTTTTACCGGCGCCGTATTTAAAAGATAAGCCTTGAACACAGACCATCCCGCATGCATCTCCGTGCTCGTGTGCGGGAATAGAGGCCGGTTGAAGAGATTCTTGTTCGTTCATACTAATGTGTTATACGGGTTCGTGGAATTTGGCATTGAGCTTCCCGCATAGTTCACGTAACTGTGCCTCATTTTCAATATTATGCTGCTTTAATAAGACCGGTGGAATTTGATAATAACTGATATTACCGTCAAAAAACTGCAACATAAATTCGGCAAAACTGACCGTAGAAACGAGCTCATAATATTTTTTAGGGGCAGCTTCCGGTTCGTATTGGTATTTTATCGTATTGATAATAGCTGCGGGGAGATGCCATTTTTCCGCAACGGCAACACCGATTGCTTGGTGCTCCATGCCCGACATCACGCTCTTTATGACCTGATCGGGGATATTTTTTTCGGCTTGCAAGGTTTTGATTTTTTCCAGTACTTCCGGATAAATGGAACTGAATACAATCTTACCTAAATCATGTAACAAGGCGCAGACATATATTTCTTCGAGAAGATGGGTTTTCCCTTGCATTTTAGCAAGGTTATATGCAAAAAATGCACATCGATATGTGTGGTTCCATAGTCTTTTCTGTTCATTTCCCGTTACTTTTAAAACTTGTAGCGTCCCAACGGAATACAACAGATGTTGAATACCCCGTAAACCGGCCATTTTGACCGCTTCGGTAATGCTCATACATTCCTTTGTAAGGCCGAACGCAACCGAATTGACGAGTTTTAAAAGATCGGTTGTTAACGCAATATCATCGCTGATAAAAGATGCAATTGTCCCCATCGTTGCATTCGGATCGTTGATGAGATGCTGTATTTGCATGATTTTTTCGGGGAATTGTGGGATTTCTTCAATATAATTGACAATCGTTTTAGTCAATTCCACCAAATGCCGGTTTGCTTCAAAATCAATTGGAATGGTAATCCGATTAATTGTTAAATCTTTTTCGGCAATCAATTCAAATGCATCCTCTTGCAAACCGATTTTTTTAAGCATAAGGAGCATAATAATTAAACCAAGTCCCGCCCCTTCCGTATCGTCGATCGCCTGCATAAAGGCTTGATCCATATTTTCATAGTCTCGTGCAACCACCATTCGGTCGAAAATACGCTTAAATTCTGTTGCGACCATTTGGACATTGTTTCGTACTTCGAAAATAATGTGTCCCTGCTTTACCTGCATAATAACTTTAATATAAAGACCCGCTTTTTTTTGTTGCTGCAGATAGTATTCAATGTTATCGAGACTTTCTTGTTTAAAATTAAGCATTCCCTCGTCGTAGGACTTTTGGTCATAGATATCGAAGCCCTTTTCTTTAAAATATACCCGTTTGGTATTTGCCTTCTTCGCATTTGTGGTCAGTTCATTGAGGCAATAGACAATATAGTCTTGGATTGCGTCCTGATGAATTGCTCCGAGGAAAGCCTTTGCAACATCGACGATATAGGTTTCCGTTTCCTTAGGGAGCGTATAAGTATTAATCGAGATGGGAATATTCATCTGCACCGCTTGTTTAATTTTGTTTTTATCTACCGGTATAGTTGCAACAGTATCCATATATTCAGTATATGAGAGATTGATAATTTTCGCAATGCTTTATATTGATATTCCTAGGGTAAACGCATTAGGCCGTCTTTTTAACAACCCCGCAGAAAAATTGAAACTATTCGACCAGAGTTGAATCTCTTCGTGATTCAAATGGTCTCACAGTCTCAATTTTTCTGCGATTTTTATCTACCCTGCCTGATGTGTTTACCTATTTGCTAGAAAACTGTGCGAAATTTTATTTCCCTGAAATGCAACAGTTGAATAAAATATGAATTTTTGAAACCGTTGCATTGGTGCGCCTCAGGCGCACACGTCAATACGCAAGTTTTCGAAAGAAAACTTGACGGTTAAGATGAGCGGCAGCATTGTAGACGCTCATCTTATACCTATGAAATTTCGCACAGAAGGAAGGCAACCGCTAAAAATATTTTTGATACGGTTGCCCTGTTGATATTCCGTACCATTACGAGTAAAATAGCACGAAATGTGTATCACCTATAAATGATACCATATTTTATCTATATAAAGAGGTCGAATGATTCACACGATTTTAGAGAAGAAACAATTCTCAAAAGATGTTTTCTATCTGCGCGTTGCGGCACCGGAAATTGCCCGTCAGAGAAAGGCAGGACAATTTGTTATTATTCAGCTTGATATCGATTACGGCGAGCGCATTCCGCTTACCATCGCCGATGCCGATCCTTCCGAAGGGTGGATAGCCCTTGTCGTTCAGGCAGTTGGGGCAACCACGATTAAGCTCTGCCGAAAAGAAGTAGGCGATTCGATTGCGGCAATTCTCAGTCCGCTCGGTAATCCCACGCATATTGCAAAGGTCGGAAAAGTTGTCTGTGTCGGCGGCGGTATTGGTACGGCGCCTTTACACCCGATTGCCCAAGCTTATAAACGTGCCGGTAATGAAGTTATCATTATCATCGGCGGTCGTACAAAAGAACTCGTGATTTTCGAGGAAGAAATGCGCAAGATAGCGGATGAGCTCATTATCGTAACGGATGATGGAAGCTACGGCCGAAAAGCGCTGGTTACCGAACCGTTAAAGGAAATCTGCGAAAGCGCAGCGCCGCCTCAAGAGGTTATCGCAATCGGTCCACCGATTATGATGAAGTTCTGCGCAGCAACAACTCGTCCGTTCGGAATACACACGGTGGTCTCGTTAAATACGATTATGATTGATGGCACTGGAATGTGCGGAGGATGTCGCGTTACGGTTGACGGAAAGACAAAGTTTGTCTGTGTAGATGGACCTGAATTTGACGGACACAAAGTCGATTTTGACAATATGATGATGCGGATGAAGGCCTTTAAGGAACGGGAAGATCACGATCGTCATGCATGCAGAATTGGACTGTCAAACGGCGCCAATTAATCCGAACAAGGATGAACCGGCATTTTCGGAGACTTGCCGGATAGAGGAGTATGAAATGGAAAATGAAAATACAAATACCGAACATCACTATGTGCCCCGTGAAGAACTTGCGGAACAGGCAAAAACATATTGGGGCGAACTGAAAGATAAAGAATTAAAAATGAAGGATCGCGGCGCTATCCCGATACAGGAAATGCCGGTACTTGAACCGCATGCCAGAGCCCGCCTTATGGACGAGGTTGCAACCGGCTATACCGAAGAACAGGCGCGGATAGAGGCGGAACGTTGCTTAAACTGTAAGAACCGCCCCTGCGTACAGGGTTGTCCGGTCGGTATACCCATCCCCGAATTTATCACCTGTATTCAGAAGGGAGATTTTAAGGCTTCTGTCGATACGATTAAAACGACGAACTTGCTTCCCGCTATCTGCGGCCGCGTATGTCCGCAAGAAAAACAGTGCCAAGCAGTATGTACCGTCGGCAAAATGCATAAATCAGTGGATAAGGCGGTTGCAATCGGCAGATTGGAACGCTTTGTTGCGGATTGGGAACGAAACAATAATAAGACGACGATTCCACCGGTTGCTCCCGATACCGGAAAGAAAGTCGCAATTATCGGATCGGAACCTGCGGGACTTGCCGCCGCTGCCGATATCCGCCGTGCCGGTCATGCGGTAACCGTATTCGAAGCATTCCATAAAACGGGCGGCGTTATGGTGTACGGAATCCCCGAATTCCGGCTCCCCAAAGACATTGTCGCTAAAGAAGTGGAAAATCTTAAAAAGATGGGCGTCAAATTTGAAACCAACTTTTTAGTCGGACGGACGGCAACGCTGGAACAGCTGCTTCAAGAAGACGGATTCGATGCAGCCTTTATCGGTACCGGCGCTGGGCTTCCTAAGTTTATGAACATTGAGGGAGAAAACCTCATCGGCGTATTCAGCGCAAACGAATACCTAACTCGCGCCAATTTGATGAAAGCCTATCAGGAAGATAAAGCGGATACGCCGCTGTATCCTGCAAAGGTTGTTGCGGTTATCGGCGGCGGGAACGTCGCGATGGATGCCGCCCGTATGGGATACCGGCTCGGCGCCGACAAAGTGTACTGTATTTATCGCCGCACCCGTGCCGAAATGCCCGCCCGTGCCGAAGAAATCGCCCATGCGGAAGAAGAAGGCGTTGAGTTCTGCTTTTTGCAAAACCCGACACGCTTTATCGGCGACAAAGACGGCAAGGTGTGCGCAGTCGAAGTACTAAACTACGAACTCGGCGAACCCGACGCTTCCGGCCGCCGCAGCCCCGTCGCCATTCCGGGCACCGAACACCAAATCCCGGTGGATACGGTTATCGTTGCGCTCGGCAATAGCTCTAACCCGCTGATGGCAAAGACGACGGAAGGATTGCAGGTAACCAAGACCGGCAACATCATCGTCGATGAAAACCAGAAAACCAGTATCCCGAAAGTGTGGTCGGGCGGAGACATCGTACTCGGTGCGGCAACTGTCATCCTCGCTATGGGCGAAGGGCGCAAAGCGGCGGCGAGCATTAACGAATATCTAGCGCAGTAAAAAAGGAGAAAACCGTATGAAAAAGTATGTGCCGGAACCGTTTAGAATCAAAATGGTAGAGCCCATCAAGATGACAACCCGCGAAGAGCGTATCAAAAAGCTTGAAGCGGCCAAGTACAATATGTTCAACCTGCGCGGGGAAGATGTGTACATCGACTTATTAACCGACAGCGGAACAAACGCAATGAGCGATAGACAGTGGGCGGGCGTCATGGTCGGGGATGAGGCGTATGCCGGCGGCAAAAGCTACTTTAAATTGCTCGAAGCGGGACAGGATATTTTCGGATACGAATTTATCCAGCCGGTACATCAAGGCCGTGCAGCGGAAAAAGTTATGTTCCCCTTATTGCTTAAAAAAGGGCAGTTCGCTATTTCCAATATGTTCTTTGATACGACACGAGCTCACGTAACATTATCCGGCGGAAAACCGGTAGACTGCGTGTGTGCGGAAGCAAAAAAACCGTCCGTCTATGCTCCGTTTAAGGGCAATATGGACGTTGAAAAACTTGAAAAGTATATCAACGAATGCGGAAAAGAAAATGTCGGCATGATTGTTATGACTATTACCAATAATTCAGCCGGCGGTCAGCCCGTGTCGATGCAAAACATCCGTGAGGTTTCTGCGGTCGCAAAAAAATACGGCATCTTGTTTAATATCGATGCCGCTCGTTTTGCGGAAAACGCCTATTTTATCAAAGAACGCGAAGCGGGATATGACAATAAATCCATTAAAGATATTGTCCGCGAGATGTTCAGCTATGCCGACACCTTTACGATGAGCGCAAAAAAGGATGCAATCGTCAACATGGGCGGTCTTATCGGTATTAAAAACAACAAAGATATTTACCAGCTGATTAAAGGCAACTGTATTTCGTTTGAAGGTTTTATTACCTACGGCGGTCTTTCCGGCCGCGATTTGGAAGCCTTGGCTATCGGTCTCTACGAAGGTATCGATGAAGAATATCTGAAATACCGCAATGCTTCTATGGAATATTTGGCATCTCAGCTGCTTGATGCCGGTGTTGCCATTCAGAATCCTGCAGGCGGGCATGGTGTCTATGTCGATGCAAACGCAATGTTCCCGCATATTCCCTACTATGAATTCCCCGGCCATACGCTCTGCGTAGAGCTGTACAAAGAAGCAGGTATCCGTACCTGCGATATCGGTTCATTCATGCTCGGCAATGATCCTGAAACGGGCAAGCAGATTAAGTCCGAGTTTGAGTTTGCGCGGCTTGCGATCCCGCGGCGTGTGTATACGCAGGCTCATTTGGATGTTATTGCCGAAGCGTTAATCACCATAAAGGATAGGGCTTCGCAGGTGAAAGGGTACCGTATTATTTGGGAACCGCCGATTTTGCGCCACTTCCAAGCTCATTTGGAACCTATTAAATAGCCAAGCGGGTATTCGGAGCGCAAAACGTACTAATCCACTAATCCACCTATTAAAAAGAAATGGCTATGATACATAAAGAAACACGACGCGATCAATTCGGATCACAGGTTGGGTTTATTCTTGCCTGTATCGGTTCCGCCGTTGGAATGGGAAATATCTGGCTGTTTCCGTTCCGTGTCGGACAGTTTGGAGGAGCGGCGTTTTTAATTCCTTATATTGTTTTTGTTATTGTTATCGGCTACACCGGCATTGTAGAAGAAATGTGCTTAGGGCGGGCGATGAGAACAGGCCCGCACGGCGCGTTTCTGAAAGCGACTCAAATGCACGGCAGTAATTCCGGCGCCGCTATCGGCTGGATTCCCGTTATCGGGTCGCTCGGTATTGCAATCGGATACACGGTTGTTGTCGGGTGGATTATCCGCTTTACGGTGGGGCCTTTTTCGGGTTCCATGCTTGCAGCAGAGAACAGCAGCGCATATTTCGGTGCCATTGCCGGACGGCTTTCAAGTATACCGTGGCACAGTATCGCAATTATCGGCTGCTTTATAATTATGGCAGCAGGTATTTCATCAGGTATCGAAAAAGTCAACAAGGTGATGATGCCTGCATTTTTCGGCTTGTTTATTATTCTTGCCATTCGTGTTGCGACATTACCGAAAGCAGCTGACGGATATACCTTTTTATTTAAAGCAGACTGGAGTAAATTAGCTGATGTAAAAACGTGGGTTTATGCACTTGGTCAAGCATTCTTTTCGTTATCCCTCGCCGGAAGCGGTACTGTGGTATACGGCAGCTATTTGAAGGATAATGAAGATGCTCCGACCAGTGCAAAATTCACGGCGATATTCGATACGCTCGCAGCGCTGCTTGCGGCATTAGTTATTATCCCCGCGGTCTTTGTGTATAACCTTGAACCGACAGCAGGGCCTCCGTTGATGTTTATCACCATGCCGATGATCTTTAAAGAAATGCCTGCCGGCACCCTGTTTTCGATTATATTCTTTGTTGCGGTATTGTTCGCCGGCATTACTTCTTTAATCAACCTATATGAGACACCGGTAGAAATGCTACAGCAAAAGTTTAAGCTCAGCCGGAAGTCCGCTCTTGCAATTGTGCTCGGTCTCGGATTTGCCGTAGGGCTGATTGTAGAAGACGGAAACATACTCGGAACATGGATGGATGTTATCAGTATCTACATTATCCCGCTTGGCGCCTTACTTGCCGGTGTTATGTTCTTCTGGGTATGCGGTAAAGATTTTGTGGTAAATGAAGTTTCAAAAGGCCGTTTAAAGCCGGTCGGCAGCGTCTATGCCGCACAGGGAAAGTATATCTATTGTGGCCTTACCCTTATCGTGTACATCCTTGGTATTTTCTACGGCGGTATCGGCTAACGCGATCGAAGCTGTTGCCAAGCATCAGCAGATCGACATATCAAAAATCCTAGACAAGAAGCGATAAATATTATACGGTATGTACCTGCCGATTAACAATTTTACCATTTTATTAATCGCTTTATTTATAATTAATATAGTAAAGAGGAGTGTAATATGACGTTAAAACAGAAAATCATCATACTCGGTTGTAGTATTGCCCTAATCGCAGGCGTACCTCTTTTTGCAAAACCAAAAACGGTTTCCGTTGCGGTCTTTGTGCCCGGTATTGTCAAAGGAAATCCGACGTATGAATTGCTCGTAGAGGGTGTGCAGGATGCGAAGGTGCAGCTGGACAAAAAGGGGAAACCGGTTACCGTCAAGGTTGTAGAAGGCGGTGTGAATCAGGGTGAATGGCAAAACGGATTGACGGCGCTTGCCTTAAGCAAAAAGTATGATCTCATTATCAGTTCCAATCCTTCGTTGCCGGCAATCGCGGAAAAGGTGCTGCAAGCCGCGCCCAAACAAAAATTCCTGCTGCTGGACGGCTACCTTGCCGGAAACGCACAAATAAAAACAGTCGGATTTAATCAGTACGAACAGGGTTACCTCAACGGTTACTACGCCGCGCTCGTAAGCAGCAGTTCGATGAAGAATGCAAACGCTGCGTATAAGATCGGCCTTCTCGCCGGACAGGAATTCCCGGTTATGAATGACAAAATACGGAAAGGCTACTTGGACGGAGCAAAAGCCGTCAATAAAAACTTTGAGCTCGATTTCCGTGTCCTCGGTAATTGGTATGACGCCGCAAAAGCCTCCGAACTGGCCGCTTCGATGATTAAAAACAATGTGGATGTCATCTTAACAATCTGCGGCGGCGGAAATGCAGGCGTTGTGGCAGCCGCCCGTGAACACGGTGCGTATGTGATGTGGTTTGACCGGCCGGGCTATTCCTACGGGAAGGACATTGTCGTCGGTTCAACGGAAGTCAGCCAAAAGACAGCCTGTACCGATTCCGTGATTGCCTTTGTGGAAGGACGCTTGGAGTTCGGCACATCGGCAGAACTCGGCATAAAAGACGGTGCGGTAAACTTTGCTTTTGAAGGAGTACCTTCCGCCGTACCGGCAGACATTACTCAAAAAGTAAAACAACTGATAGACGGCGTTAAAACCGGAGCATTGACCTTATCCGCTCACTAGGATTCCTTTGTGTTTTCGACGGAAAACTTACGCTTTACGTTTCCGGAAAACGGTATTACGGCTGTAGACGGGGTAAGCATTGAGTTTGAGGCAGGTAAGATACATGCGCTGTTAGGCGAAAACGGCGCCGGAAAATCAACGCTTGCCCGCCTCTGTACCGGTCATTTACAGCCGGACGGCGGCCGCATCCTTTACAACGGCGAAGCGCTGGACTTACGTTCCGCTGCGGACGGTATTGCACAGGGGCTCGTGCTGACGCCGCAGCATCCGCAGCTTTCGGCGGAGCTTACGGTATGGGAAAATCTTGCAATCGGATTACACACCGAAAAAGATATCGCCGCCAACGTTCTTTCGCCCCAAAAAACTCAAAACGCAATTGCGGCGGCGCTCGCCCGCTACGATATCGTACTGCCGCTCACCCAAAAAGCGGAAACGCTCGATACGGCGCAGCTGCACTGGGCGGCAATCGGAGAAGCGCTGCTTAAAAATCCTTCCGTATTCTTTTTAGACGAACCATCCGCCTCCTTTAGTCCGCAGGAAATTACCCAGCTGTACGGCATACTCCGCAGCTGCGCGGACAGGGGCGCATGTATTATCGTAGTAACACACCGCATTCAAGAAGTGTTGAGCTTTATGGACACGGTGCATATTCTGCGGAACGGTAAAACGGTCTGGAACGGTTCTATCGATTCTACCGTAAATGCAAACCTCCTGCTGCAAGAAATTTTCGGTTCCGAACAGGCGGAATGGACCGCCGCCGAAGTACAATCGGATACTCCGCCGATTCAAGCCGACTCCGGTACAGCCGCCGGTTTATCAAACACTAATATTTCATCGTATACAAATTCACCGCAACCCGACACGGTATCTCCGGAACATCCATCTGCGGCATCCCTATCCAAAGCAGCGCTAAAGGGCACGCTACAATCGAGTACGGTCTCTCCGACATCGCAGTTTCAGGCTTCTTCGTCAAAACCGGCGGCGGGACTGACTGTTTCGCATGTTGCTGCCGTCAGCAGCAGAGGCGTCCGCTTTTCGGATTTTTCAATCGATGCTCCGCACGGAAAGATAACCGGCGTCGTCGGCATAAAAAAACAGGGGCTGGAGCTTTTGGAATATCTATTGGTCAACACGCTCAAGCCGGACAGCGGTACTATCCGGTTTGACGGGCAGCCCCTAAGCCGCATACCGCGCGAAACTTACGCCTACATCCCCAGCAAGCGGATGAGGAACGGCATTGCCGGCAGACACAGCATTGCGGAAAACCTCTATGTCCGCGCACGTGCCTCGCTGTACCGCTTCGGTATTTATTCCCCCGCAGCGGTTGAAGAATGGAAACGCTGCTGTTCATTCGATATTCCCCGTTCGTGGAAAGATTCGGTGTTGAGCTTATCGGGCGGTATGATTCAAAAACTGATTTTCAGCCGCGAACTCGACAATCCGCCGCCGCAGTTGGTTATCTGTGCCGAACCCTATTGGGGGCTGGACAGGAAGGTGCAGCTCGCACTGCTGCAGCGGCTCCGCAATCTCGCTGAAAAAGGGGCGGCGGTTATCGTACTCACCTCTGACGTAGACGCCGCGCTTGAAACCTGCGACCGTATTCATGTATTATACCGCGGTGTCCTGACCCGCTTTATGGAACGTTCCGCATATAACCGCGCGGAAATCATTGCGGCGATGATGCAGGCGAGTAAAGATGAATAAAGATACGCAACAACACCGTCTCAAAAAAGCAGCCCCGCTTTTAAACAGTATTATTTCGGTAACCGCAAGCGCAGCAGCAGCGGCAATCTGTTTGGCGGCGCAGAGCGAAGAACCGCTCGAAACACTCATCGCGTTTTTTATTTCCCCTTTTACCAATACTTTTTATTTCGGCAATATGCTCGACCAAGCCTCCCTCATTTTGCTCTGTGCGATGGGTTTTATCCTTCCGGCAAAGGCAGGCTTTTTCAACCTCGGAGGAGAAGGGCAAGCGTATCTCGCTTCGTTTATCGCGGTAGAATTCGCATTGCTGATACCTCAATTCCCGCAGCCCTTCGGCCTTATCACCGGATGCATACTTGCGGCTCTTTGCTCCGGCCTTTTAGGTTTTATTTCCGCTTTTTTGAAGCAATTTCTTGGCATTACCGAACTGATCAGCACCTATTTATTATCGTGCGCACTACTCCCGCTCATCGACTACGGCGTGAATGACATATTCAGGGATTCCTCAAGCAATCTGATGGCAACCCCGTATACCAGCGAAGCGTGGTTCTTCACTTCTTTTTGGAATCCTTCGACATTGAACAGCAGCATCTTTTTTACGGTGATAATAACGGCGCTGCTTTTCTGGATGTTCAAGCGTACCCGCTACGGCTACGAACTCGGATTAACCGGCAATAACCGCGCCTTCGCACAATCCCAAGGAATTAAGGTCGGCTTGATTTCAGTCTTGGCGCTGACATTCGGCGCAGCAGCCCACGGACTTGCGGGCGCATTCAGCGTATACGGCTCGCGGCACTATGTCTATGCGGGCATTACATCGGGACTGGGCTGGAGCGGCATCTCCGCAGCGCTTATCGGGCGCAATCATCCGTTGGGGGCGGTATTCGGCGCGCTGTTTTTTGCATGGATGGAAGCAGGCGGCAAGGCTGCGATGCTCCAGACAAGCACGTCCTTTGACCTTTCGTCAATTGTACAGGGGATTGCGTTTATATTGATAACGGTTGATTTTTTCCGGCAAAAACGAAAAGGAAGTCCTGTATGATAACCGCATCGATTACACTGATTGCACAAGCCGCGCCGCTGCTGATTGCCGCCTGCGCTGCCCTCGTTTCGGAATACGCGGGGCTGTTGAACGTCGGAATAGAAGGACTGATGCTTTTAAGCGCCTTTACGGGAATCGGCGGAATTCTATTAACCGAAAACCTCGGCGGTCTTATTCCGGGGCTTGCCGTCTCGCTTACGTTGGGTGCAGGGTTGAGTATGTTTATTACCTATCTTGCTCTCTATCGTAAAGCCAATATCTACATACTCGGACTTGCAGTAAACTTAACCGCTGCAGGCTTTGTTTCTATACTGAGCACACGGTTTTTCGGTAACCGGAGTATTGTTGCGCTGCCGCCGGAGCTGCTGCTTCAGCCGCAGCTCCTCAAAACGGTGAGCGCAGCGCTCGCCGTTTTGACCGGCCTCGGACTTGCGCTCTTTTGCCGCTACACCAAAACAGGCTTACGGATAAAGATACTCGGAAAAGACTCTGCATTTTTGGATTCGATTGGGGTGCATACCGCACGGTTAAAGATAGCGGCAATGGGTATGTCCGGGGCGGCGGCGGCGTTGGCAGGCTGCTTATTATCCCTCCAGCTGGGAGCCTTTGTTCCAAACCAAAGCGCCGGCAAGGGGTGGATCGCCCTCGTGCTTGCGTATGCAGGCGGACGCTCCGTTATCGGAACAATCTGTGCCGCGCTGCTGTTCGTCTATCTTGAAAACACCATCGCGGCGGCGCAGATCGGTATGGAACATCCGGCGCTCTTGATCGGTCTGCCTTTCGTGCTCGGACTCTTCCTGATTATCGCCGAAAAGCTGATTATCCGCCTATGGAAGCGGTATAGAGGGAAATGACAAGGCAGCCGGGCGAATTCTAAGAAAGATTGGCTATTTCAAATGTTCGGGCAATAATTCTAAAATTGATATAATTTTATGGAGGTAAACAATGATGATTTATGATTATTCGGTGCAGGATGCACAAGGAAACGATGTTTCACTCAGCAAATATAAGGGCAAAGTTCTGCTGATTGTAAATACGGCAACAGCCTGCGGATTTACGCCGCAGTACAAAGAGCTGGAAGAAATCTACGAAAAATACCACGATAGCGGTTTTGAGATAATCGATGTGCCGTGCAATCAATTCGGTGAGCAGGCTCCCGGCACGGATGCGGAAATTCACACATTTTGTACACTGCATTACAACACGAAGTTTCCACAAATGAAAAAATCGGATGTAAACGGAGAACACGCGCTGCCGCTTTTTACCTATTTAAAATCACAAAAAAAATTTGAGGGGTTCGGCGCAGGAAAAATGGCGGAGACGTTGAGAGATTTTATTCAAAAGATCGACAGCGATTATAAAAATACCCCCGACATCAAATGGAATTTTACTAAATTCGTTATTGCCCGGGACGGCACTGTCGTTGCCCGCTTTGAACCGCCCGCCCCTATGTCCGATGTTGCAGCATGTGTTGCGGGGTGTGTGGAGAATTTAGAGGGGAAGTAGGGAAATTCAAAAAAAGGAGTGACTGGCATCTACCTCGATTTCGATACGCCGGACAGAAAGCGCAATATTAAAATGAAAAAAAATAACCGTTGTGCCCGTTTGTATAAATCTGTGAAGCAGCGGTGTAGGTGCGTCGGTTCCTTAATATACCGTAACGATATAATAATTGCCGTGAATGTCAATAGCTTGCTATTAAAGTTCTTCATAGTAATTTCGCCATAGATAAGCTGAGCTTTTTAAATTGTTGCAGAACTATACGGATATATTTATGATTTTACCAGTTTGTACAAACGTTTGGTAACGGCAATTAAATTGATGGATATACGTTGATGCCCCCTGAATTCCCGATTATACGACTTTTTGGAGGTATCATCGATAATCCGCTAGAAGGTGCGATGCAGCCGCTCTCTTTTATACGGTAACTATCGGTGAGGGGAAGATAACCTACCTCATGCTGTCCCGTTATACCCTGTGCGCACCGTCTCCTGCCTCGCAGGCAAAAAAGGAAGCTGTCAGCCCTGTCTTTTCGGTATAGGCGTTGCCGACACGGGCGGTAAATTCCGCAATGGCATCTTTTTGCACTAAGGCAATAGCACAACCGCCGAATCCCGCACCGGTCATCCGCGCGCCTAAGCAACATGGTTCGGCATTAGCGGCATCGGCAAGCGTATCAAGTTCAAGACCGGTTACTTCATAGTCGCGCCGCAGCGAGTCGTGGGACGCCTTGAGCAGTTCACCGAGTTTCGGCAAGTTACCGGCCTTTAGCGCCGCGACCGCTGCAAGGACCCGCTCATTTTCCGTAATGCAATGCCGCACCCGTTTAAAGATACGCTCATCGGCTATAGCTTCGGCAACCATACCTAAATCGGCGGAAGTCAAGTCGCAGAGATTATAAATAGGCTTAATCTTCTGTAAAAAGAGCAAGTCCTTCCATACATTCGGCGCAGCGTTCATTGTACTTTGAGTCTACCAGCGCACGCTGCTTATTGGTATTCATTACGACAATGCGGTAATCACCGAGTACGAGTGGTACATATTCATACTCAAGCGTCGCCGTGTCGAGCAGCATCGCGCATTCTTTTTTACCCATTGCAATACTGAACTGATCCATAATTCCGCACTGCATATTCATAAAGACATGCTCGGACTCCTGCCCCATCTTGGCAAGTTCTACCGGATCAACCTTAAAGCCGAACAATTCGTCGACCGCTCGTCCGAAGCCTACTTCAAGCGCAGCCGATGAAGAAATACCGCCGCCTGCAGGCAGTTTACTGAAAAACAGTACCTCAAAACCGCTTGTCAGTTTGTATCCGCCTTTTTGCAGCATCGCGAGCATACCATTCAGATAGTTCGCATATTGATTTTCTCTCCGGTAGCAGAAAGTTTCCGTAGAAGAAAATTCAAGTGCACCCGGAAACCGTATATCATCATAGATAATCTTTGTGTCAGGGCGCTTGCGCAAAAGCACATAGAGATACCGGTTAATCGCCGCAGGGAACACCTTCCCGCCATTATAGTCGATATGCTCCCCGATAATATTGATACGGGCAGGGGAGGCAATCATCATGATTTCTTCCGTACCTGCTCCATACCGCTCGATAAAGGCCTTGGTCAATTCTGCCTTCATCTTATCTTCCGGCAAATCGGTTAAAAACTGTATAAATTCATGCTGTGTCATAGTGCCCCTCCCTTTAGGATTATCACAGCAGACTATTTTTTAACAACCCCGCAGAATAATGAGGTTGCTTAACCAGAATTGAACCTGCGGTTCAAATGGTTGCTCAACCTCATTATTCTGCGATTCTGATTTATCTGTCTGCTGTGATAATCCTTCTGCTAAATAAAATAAACTGTGTGAAATTTTTGACAAAATTTCACACAAAAGGTAAGCAACCGTTTGAAATATTTTTGGTACGGTTGCCTTATTCTGTTGTCCAACGGTTACTCTTATTTTCGGCATTAGTGGGCTGGTGTTTTATAACCAGTACTTACAGTACCGATGAAAGATCGGCGACGACGGTGTCGATCCGTCTGTTGCTGATATGGGTAACGGTAAAGGTTATCCGGTTGCAAGTGAGCCTCTCATTAGTATGCGGCAGATAGCCCCATTTTTCAAGTAGAAAACCGCCGAGCGTGTCATAATAATCGGAGTGAAAATCGGTGTGCAGCAATTCGTTGCAATCTTCCAGTCGCAGAGCGCCGGGAAGGATAAGCTGCGACGTATTGATAAAGCGGACCGAACGCATCGGGTCGTTCCGCGCCTTGCCATACTCATCCTGCACCGTACTGAACACTGCGGCAATGATATCATCCATCGTAATGAGTCCCGCCACACCGCCGTGTTCATCGATGACGATTGCAATATTTTGCATATTGGTATTCATCGCTCTGATAATCGAAAGGATGGAAGCGCTTTCGGGTACAAAAATTGCAGGGCGCTGCAAAGCCGCAATTCCGGGCTTCCTCCGCTCCTGCACGGCAAACAGCAGTGTCTTATAATGGATAATACCGGTAACGGTCTTTGTTTTGGAATCGTAGACAGGCAGGCGAGAAAAACGGCTGCGACGGAACTGTTCGATAATCTGCGAGAAAGTCGCGGCGGAATTAACGTAAGTAATCGCCGTACGCGGCGTCATAATATTGCGGAGTTTTACGTCCTGCAGCAAAACGGCTTTGCGCAGCAATGCTTCTTCTCCGGCAGCAAGGGCGCCGTCTTCTTGCCCGATATGCACGAGCAGTTGGAGATCTTTTTCTTTAAGCGTATCCGGCGTTGTTTTTGAGCGGGCATTACACAGCCTGAGTACCGCTTTTGTCAGCAGCGAGAATACCGCCACAATGGGACGGAGTACGGTGTAGCAGACATACAACGGCAGCGAGGCTTTTTTACCGATTGATTCCGCCCGTTCGGCTGCCAGCGCTTTAGGGAAAATTTCGGCAAGGATGATGATCAGCACGGTAATAACCGCAGTTGCTGCAGGGACGGCCTGCGCACCGAACACATTGAGGGTAAAAGCAGTGATGAGTCCCGAATTGAGCGTATTGACAAAATTGGTACCGATAAGCGCGGTTGTAACAATTTTGTCCTTCATCTCCACCAGCCGAGCCAACCGTTGAGCATTCCTGCGGGAACTTTTTTTAAGACTGCGATATTCCGGACGCGTAATAGCCGTTACCGCGGTTTCGGTGCCGGAAAAAAAGGCTGCACAGGCGAGCAGGATAATTATTTCAACACTGATAATAATGAGATTCATTCTTCCACCTGCATCCGCACTTCAACTTGCTCAATGCGGTTTGCTTCAACCTTTGTTACGGTAAAAAGATACGGTTCAATACTGATCGAATAACCGGCTGCCGGAATTTCTCCGGCCTTCTCCATAATGTAGCCGCCGATGGTGTCGCTGTACTGCGATTCAAGGTTGAGGTTCAGCTTTTCGTTTAAGTCGGCAAGCCGGGTAATACCTGCGATGGTGAAGGCTTCCTGTTCTTCAGCTCCATTACGAGCGGTTCCTGTATTATCGCTGCCTATACCATCAGCTCCTGTCCGTACCGGTGCGCTTGGTGATGCACTTGTCGGCATGGAGTTTGATGCGATCTCCGCAGGTGTTATACCGAATTCATTTGCTGCCGATGTTGCGTCGGCTTCGGTTGCTGCTATAGCCGCTGCCTGCCCTGATTTACTTACCGTCGATAGAGCTGGTGATGTGTTATTGGGTACGGCCTGTGTCGTTTCTGCCGTATCAACGTGTATGTTTGCATCCGCCATAGCGGTGTGAGTGTCCACGTCTGCCTGTACATCATACTCATCAAAAATATTGCCGAATATTTCTTCGCTGACATCCTCAACGGTTATCAGCCCTGCAGTGCCGCCGTACTCGTCAAGTACAATCGCCATTGTCTGCTGCTCGGTATGGAATTTTTTTTCCACTTGAGCGAGCTTCGTTGTTTCAAACACAAAGAGCGGTTTACGCAGATAGGTGCTTACCTGAAAGGTGTCGCTTTCGTCCAAGTATTCAGGAGAAAAAAGGAAGTCTTTAATATAGAAGAAACCTTGTATATCATCGATATTCGTGCTGTATACAGGGAAGCGTGAAAATCGAGATTTTTTTGATAGCTCAATGATTTCTGCTGCGGCTGCTCCAATATGAATTGCTGCAATGTCACGCCGCGGCGTCATTACGCTGCGGACGGAAAAATCGCCGTAGCGGAGAATATTCGTCAGCACGGTGCGTTCATCGCTGCCGATAAAGCCGCCCTCCTCCCGTGCCTGAAAAAACTCGCGTAAATCTGCCTCGGTAACGGCTGCTGTGTTTTGTGCTTCACGGATACCGCAAAGCCGCAGCAGAACACCGGTAACTGCGGAAAAAAGCGTAACAATCGGCGAAAGAATTGCCATCAATAATAGGATGAAGTGGGCAAAGGCAAGACTCAAAGCATCGGGGTACACCAACGCAATTGACTTAGGTAAAATTTCGCCGAAGATCAATAGCAGTACCGTACCGGCAGTGACCGCAATACCCAGTCCGGAATCTCCGAATATCCGCAGCGCAGCAGCAGTCAGCACTACGGAAATAGCGATGTTGACAATACTGTTTCCTATTAAAATCGTCGATAAAAATTTTTGTTTGTTTTGCAGAATTTTTTCCGCCCGTGCCGCTGCACGGTTATTCCGTTCGCGCAAAAAACGCAGCTTGAGCTTATTCAAAGACAAGAACGCCGTCTCCGCCGATGAAAAAAACATCGACAGCAAAAACAGCGCCAATAAACTGACGAGAAGTAATAGCGTATGCGGGGGTTCTCCAGTATCCATATTCGATAGACTATATTAGAAGGAATTTTTAAAAATGTCAATTTTCTTATTAAGAGTGCTTCCTGCTTGACAAAATATGATACGGCATATACCTTTTTATTAGGAATATCATTCTTAAAGGAGGAAGATATGAGAAAAGAATTCCGCATTACGGCGTTGATAGTAGGTATCCTTTCTATTATTGCGGGTATCTATATGTTCGTCAGCCCGATTACCAGCTTGGCGTCGCTTTCATTTTTTTTAGCAGTGGTCATGTTTATAAACGGTGTGTATGAAATTATCCATTATTTTGCAGACAGAGAAGATCATATCTTGATTGTTTTGCTGAACGGTATCCTCACCATTCTGCTTTCAATTCTCGTATTCTCCAGTCCTTTGTTCACAGCTGCAACCTTTATTCCGTATCTATTTGCTTTTTGGATATTGTTCAGCGGCATTACGCGGCTTGCCACCAGTTTTAAAATTCGCTACATAACCAGAAGAGGCGGCTTTTACTTACTGTTAGTCGGCATATTGGGCATTATCTGTGGCATCGTCATGCTAATGCATCCGCTCTTTACCAGCCTGTTCGTCGCGTACATGATCGGCTTCGACTTTATTTATCACGGTATTATCAGTATCGTTTTATTCTTTAGAGGACGGTAAACGATTAGAAGATACTCATCAACTGATGCATGATACTGTGCATTAGTTGATGATAAGTTTTTTTATCATGCGATAGCCCGATTCTGTGGAGATTTTCAAAAAAGCCTAATATCTTTGCCATCACCTGTTTGCGAGCTTGTCATTTATTGGGTATTTCTTGTATATTCCGTATATATTTCATATATGGTATAATTCCACCGCGAGTGAGGTAAACTATGAGTCGTCATTTAAAAAGAACAGTCTCCATTTTTTTCTGCATCGTAGTAATACTCCCTTATCTCATCATTTTTACCGCTTGCCGCGATACACGGGAAGCAATCCTTTACCTCTATAATTGGACATACTACACCCCCGATTCCGTTATCCAAGCTTTTGAAAAAAAATACAATGTCAAAGTTGTCTACGATGATTTCGCTTCAAACGAAGATATGTTTGCCAAACTCATGGCCGGTTCAAAAGGTTACGATCTGGTAGTTCCATCGGCAGACTATGTTTCAATCATGATCAAACTTAACATGCTTGAACCTATCGATGTATCAAAAATCCCGAATATTCGCTATCTGCGTCCGGAGATCCTCACTCGAATCGACTACGATCCAAAAATGGAATTTTCAGTGCCGTATTATATGGGAGCCGCTGGTATTGCAGTAAACACCAAAGAAGTGCCCGATTATGAGCGCAGCTGGAATATCTTTGAGCGGAGTGATTTAAAAAACAGAATGACAATGATGGATGATATGCGGGAAGTGCTCGGTGCTGCACTAGGTTTTTTAGGTTACCAGCCGAACAGTACGGATCCCAGTGAACTGGAGCAGGCATATCGGTTGATCCAAAATGATTGGAAACCGAATCTCGTAAAGTTTGATGCGGACGGTTTTGCAAAGTCTTTCGCATCGGGAGACTTTTTGGCAGTGCAAGGATACGCGGAATCGATTTTTGCGGAGTTGCAAGAAGATCAAACACAGGATGTCGATTTTTTTATTCCGCAAGGCGTTCATTCAGCCCTGTATATCGACAGCTTCTGTATTCCCGAAGGGGCTCCTCATCCGGAACTTGCACATGCCTTTATCAACTTTGTGCTTGAACCTACCGTTTATGCCGAGTTCTTAGATACATTCGGCTTTCCAGCTTCTATCCATACGGAGGCAGGGTACTACCAAAAGAAACGACCTCACTACGCACTCGACGATCTTAAAGATTGCATTCTCAAACAAGACCTCGGTGCAAACTTAGAACTGTATAACAGCTTTTGGCAGCGGATCCGTTTTACGCCATAGGATAAGCCGCCGTTCTCCAAAAAATTTTATTGCCGTTTTTCCATTTTGTGCGTAAATTTATTATATGAATATAGACAAATACACAGTGAAAGCACGTGAGGCGTTGCAGGATGCAGCCTCACTTGCCGAACAGGACAATCACAGTCAGATTGAGCCGGTTCACCTCTTATACAAACTCTTGGATCAAGAGGAGGGGATTGTACCGCCGCTCATTGAGAAGATCGGTGCATCAACGGATCAAATCCTCGATGCGCTCGATTCTATTTTGGATAAAAAACCGCGGGTAACCGGAGACTCTGCGCAGGTATATATGTCGCCGGTTTTAACAAAGCTCTGCGCTCAGGCGGAAAAGATCGCCGCTTCGCTCAAGGACGAGTATGTTTCCACGGAGCATCTTCTTCTTGCGCTTACTAAAAGCGATGACGAGGTAGGTGAACTGCTCCGCTCGCACGGTATTACCTACGATGCGGCGTTGAGAGCCTTAAAGGATGTGCGGGGAAATCAGCGGGTTACCAGCGAAGACCCCGAAGCGACGTTTAACAGTCTGGAAAAATACTGCCGCGATTTAACCGAACTTGCCCGGGAAGAAAAAATCGACCCCGTTATCGGACGTGATGAAGAAATCCGGCGGGTGATGCAGGTACTTTCGCGCCGCACTAAAAACAACCCCGTATTGATCGGTGAGCCGGGTGTCGGTAAAACCGCTATTGTCGAGGGGCTTGCCCGCCGGATTGTGTCTGGAGACGTGCCGGACAGCCTGCGCGGGAAAAAGCTCTTGTCGCTTGACCTCGGTGCCTTGGTTGCCGGAGCGAAGTTCCGCGGCGAATTTGAGGAGCGCCTCAAAGCGGTTATCTCCGAGGTGCAAAAAGCCGAGGGCAGCATCATCCTCTTTATTGATGAGCTGCATACCCTTGTCGGCGCCGGTGCGAGCGAAGGGGCGATGGATGCTTCCAACTTGTTAAAGCCTGCCTTGGCGCGCGGTGAGCTGCGGGCGATCGGCGCTACCACCTTGGATGAGTACCGCAAGTATATCGAAAAGGACAGCGCCTTGGAGCGCCGCTTCCAGCAGGTATACTGCCCCGAACCGAATGTAGAGGACACCATTGCCATTCTGCGCGGCTTGCAGGAAAAGTACGAAATACACCACGGTGTGCGCATTAAGGATGAAGCGCTCATCGCAGCGGCGGTGCTTTCCAACCGCTATATCACCAACCGCTTTTTGCCGGATAAGGCAATCGACTTAGTGGACGAGGCCGCCAGTAGGCTCAAAATGGAAATTGAAAGCCAGCCGGTTGAGCTTGATCAGGTGGAACGCAAAATCCTCCAGATGAACATCGAGAAGGTGTCTCTTTCAAAAGAAACGGACGCTGCTTCAAAAGAGCGGTTGGAAAAGCTGGAGCAGGAGCTATCCGACTTAACCGAAAAACGGAATGTGATGCAGGCGCAGTGGCAAAACGAAAAGACCCGCATCAACGAGTCGCGGAAATATAAGGAAGAGCTTGAGCAGCTGCGCCGCGAAGAAACGCAGTTTACGCGCGACGGCAATTTGAATAAGGCTGCCGAGCTAAAATACGGACGCATACCGGAACTGGAAAAAAAGATTGCTGCCGTTACCGCAGAGCTTGCAAAAAAAGCAGGCAGCAGCGGACAGCTTCTCCGCGAGGAGGTTTCCGAAGAGGATATTGCTAAGATTGTTTCGATGTGGACAGGGATTCCTGTTGCAAAGATGCTGGCGAGCGAGCAGCAGAAGTACCTCGATCTGGAATCAGTATTGCAGAAGCGGGTTGTCGGACAAGATCAGGCAGTACAGGCGGTTGCCGATGCCATCAGACGGAACAGGGCAGGACTTTCCGACCCCAACCGACCGCTCGGCAGCTTCCTCTGTATCGGGCCTACCGGTGTGGGTAAAACCGAACTGGCGCGCACCCTTGCAGACTTCCTCTTTAACGATGACCGGGCGCTTACCCGTATCGACATGAGCGAATACATGGAAAAACATTCGGTGAGCCGCTTAATCGGAGCGCCGCCCGGCTATGTGGGCTATGACGAAGGCGGACAGCTGACTGAAGCAGTCCGCCGCCGTCCGTACAGCGTGGTGCTCTTTGATGAAATCGAAAAAGCGCATCCCGATGTGTTCAACGTTTTCTTGCAGATACTGGATGACGGGCGGCTGACGGATGGGCAAGGCAGGGTAATAGACTTCCGCAACACGATTATCATTATGACGAGTAACCTCGGCTCGGAGCTGATTCTATCGGCAGATACTCCGGAAGCAATGGCTGCGCAGATTAAAGACCTGCTCAAACAGTATTTCCGCCCTGAGTTTTTAAACCGTATCGACGAGCTTTTAACCTTTAGACGGCTCGGCAAGGAGCAAATCCGCAAGATCGTCGACATCCAGCTGCAGGCTGTTTCCGCACGGCTTGAAGCACGCCGCCTGCATTTGACTGTAACGGATGCTGCAAAGGACTTCCTCGCCGATATCGGCTACGATCCCTTGTACGGTGCGCGTCCTTTAAAGCGGGCTATCCAAACCGAACTTGAAAACAAGCTGGCAAAAGAGTTGCTTTCAGGTGCTTTCGTCGGCAAGACCGACATTACGGTGGATGCCGGAAAGGGCGGCTTGACGTTCAAGGTGTAAAATCGTTAATAGGTAAAACCTAACAGCTCCCTTAGATTTAGATACGATGTTTAAAATTAAGCCATTATTGTAAAGACTTAATTTTAAACTCGCGGGGATGTCCCGAAAGTAACCGATTTTCGAGACATCCCCATTGCCCTGTCTTTTCTTCTCCACATATTGCCTTTTTCCGATAGAGATTTAGAAAGGTTCTCTCCGCTTACTTCAACTTCCCTTACCGATTCACTCATTCTACTTTCTGCATATCACTTTAATGTTGCACGGTGTTTCATCAAGCATCCGTTTGCATTCAAACATATCTTCAACCTGATGTGCTTTTAATTCGGCAAAGAATGATGCCAATAGTCGGTAATCGGTGCTGTTGAGTACAAAAAGCGGTTTCTCGTCGGGATCGGTCTTTTCATCAAGGTAGACTTCCAACTCCGTTAATGAAGCGTTGAGCGTAATAGCAAGCTGAATATGCACGGCATCTATACCGGTAGACAGTACCAGTTGCTATTGGCTCTGTAAGTTTATCGTAAGATATACAAGATATGTAGCGATTGAACTATAATAAAAATCCTTAAAAGTAGAATCAATACAATATAAATTCTCAAAAAACCATTTTATTTCTCGTAGATATTGCACTCCTAATGTAGCAGCATAGTCCAATGAGCCTAAAAACTTACTTTTTATTGTTCCATTAATATTTTTATCGTTTGTGTAAATGATATCCCAGATATCTCCTATTGCTTTAAGAGGATTTTCTAACAAATTACATTTTTCAGCATACATATATAGGTGCCGTGTTAAAAAATCCAATTGATATTCTAATATCAATAGTTCAGTCTGACTATTTTTCTTTTCTTCTTTTAAGCTCAAAATAAAATCTTTTGCATCTATAAATGCCTCAAGCAAGTTTGCAGGATATGTGTCATCAAGAATATTTGAAAGAGAATACATATCAACATAGTGGCGAGCGGTATTTCTTTCTGCAGCATAAAGTGTATGGCAAAAAAAGTTGTTTTTATTTGTTTCTCTATAATTTTCATAATACTGTATAGTATATGTTTTCTTCCTTCTTTCCTTTTTTTCATAACGATATTTTTTATCCGTATCGCTAAAAAACCTGCAGGTAAATTTTCTTAAAAACATGCATGATCTATCTCTCACTGATACACAAGGTACTGGTATTTGTATATAATTATCAACTTCAAATCCGCAGTCAATTTCCTTAAGTGTTTTTTGATTGTTTTTTAGTGTCATAATTTCTGCTTCAGCAGCATCATCAGAAGTGAACATCATGTTTTTTTTAGGTTGGCAATAAAGATTTTTGCGTTCTTTAAGTTCACCTGCAAAATCCATTACGTTTAGTAATTTATCAATTTGTTTTTCTTCAATTTGTGAAAAATTAGATAATAATACTTTTAAAAGCTCGGTTTTTAATTCAATATTTTCAAAATTAAAAATGTTAATGGGTTGATTGGTAACAGTATTATTTATCTTATAATCTTTTAATAGAAGATTAAACAATTCCACCCATTTTTGGGGATCTGTCCATGTCGTATTCATCCTCCTATTCTTTTTTCTTTCATCAGAATTCTCTCCATATTCTCTATTCCACGACTCATCTATAAACGGCTCGTAAAATTTCTCCATTAATTCTCCGTGTTGGAAAAAATAGTGTGTTAATGCTTCTTCTGTTACGTAAGGAGATACTGGTAATTGCTTGCCTAAGTCCCAAAGAAAAAAATAAAACATCATACAAAAAATTGAATATCTTTCGCCTTCAATTTCCTTTTGTATTTTTTCTGAATTTACCCTATCTTCCTCAGATTGGTTTTTAAAATGTTCGTAACGTGCATCTGTAATTTTTTGATTTCCATAATTATTTGCCATTTCAGTAAATGAGAAATGAGCTGCTTTTTGCTTTTTTAAGTTTTGAAAAAATAAAAATTCATCCTGTAATGCATTATGTCTTACTGTAATAACGATATTTTTAAAACTATCTCTACTTAGATATTTTATTGCCCTATATAGACAATAAACAATTGCAGGTTTTGCTTCAAAATAACCTAATTCTGTTTTTGGCGTTTCGCCTAAAAACACCCAAAATAAGTCATTAAAAATATCAGTTACAAATAATTCTATTTCCTTTTTCTTCTTATTTTTTGCATAATCAGTAAATATTAGTTGCATTAGATTATGTATTGCACGCCTTGAAGAACGAGGTTTATCAGTAAAATACATTCTTGGATAAGATTGCTTATTTATTTCCGGCTTAATAATAAAATCAAGAAGACACCAATCGTAAACTTCTTGAATTGTTAGTTCTGAAAAAAGTGGAAGTGTCTCTATGATAATACCAACAAATTTATCACTTTGGGGAAGATAAAATTCTGCATAAAGTTTATTTTTATCATTGAATTCGTATTTTGGACCTTGTGTATAATCAGGATCGAAAGGAATCGGAGCTTCTCCTGTAGTTATAAAACATGTTGAAGGAAAATCCCATGTTTCATCTTTGTTAGTATTCAAGCTATCTAAATAGACTTTTTTAAGAATAGCAGTGTTTATTTGTTTCCAGTAAGCATTTCCATTCAAAATACAATCTTTTGATGCAAACAGGCAATAAGAAATAAAAGAGAAAACCTTTTCATCAAGAATATTAAAAGCTGTTTGTTTAATAAACTTGAGTAAGGCTACATCTTCTTTTATTTTGGTAATATCTATATTATTTTTCTTAGCCTCTTTCACAATAAAAGAGGCTAACTCTTCTTGCTCTGCTATCTTTTCTTGACCCATATTATGAATACTAAAAGCTTCATACATGCTCCAATTAAGCATATATTCTAATATTGTTACCTCTCTTTCACTTTTTTTTATCTTTTCAAAATATATATTAGCAGGTATTTTCATATATTCTGTATAATCACTTCCATTAGGCCGACCATAATTATATATGTTTCTCATAACAGTTGCTGACATTTCTTTTAATAAATCATTCATTTTACTTCTCCTCATATTTAATATTTTTACGCAATATATCGTGCTTGATATTTTGCAGTATCTACTTCAATGTATGACAAAGCTTGTTCCACCGTCATACCCTCATCCGCAAGCGAAGGACTCTTTTTACCGGTTTTGTTGTCGATAAACCGGCACTCGCTGTCCAGAATGTAGTAGGCATTCGTCATTGCTTCATTATCCTCTGCAACGATATTCTCACCGAAAGAGCCGGCGGTTTTGTGCCGCAGTACAAAGGAATTAAAATCGGCTTTAGTAATCAGCAGATCTTCATAATCATTTTTAAGCTGTGTATTCGGCTTCAACACTTGGAAGAGCTTTATTCTGTCAGGCTGTACGGCTTCGTAAAAGTGGGTAAAATCCTCATGCACATTCAACTTACTGACCACCGTATTTATCTTTAACCGAATACCGTGTGATTTGATTGCAGCGCACAGCTGTTCGTATTCGCTTCTTGTAATAACATGCCCCTTACAGCATCTGCCGATTGCTGCATTCGTTCTTTTGTCTAAAGAATCGACACTGATACCGATGCACGATAATAGCGGATAGATAGCTTCAAATTGCTGCGCATTATGGATGAGATTAAAACCGTTTGTTACGATTGAGCAGTCGAACCCTGCGTGATAAGCATCACGGACAAGCGGGATGAGTAATGGAGATACGGTCGGCTCTCCGCCGACAAAGTTAATCCTTTGAAAGGAGCCTGTAAGCTTTTTAAGCACAACCATATAATCTTTCCGCGTTAACGAAAGACTATTGTGCATAAAACAATACCGGCACTTAAAATTGCACGCTGCAGTAAAGTGCCAATTAACAGTGAGACAATGAGTCGTTTGCATTTTTGACCTCCAAAAACATTGCATAACACTACTAACATTGTCTTTGAAATCAAAAATGTATTTTTACTATAGTGATACCGGATGTTTTTGTCAAGAATACAATTTTAAGGCTTACATTTCTTTATGATATAGTTTAAAAATGTATGTATGTACATTGATGCCCATCTCCATCCTGCAGATTATTTTGATATGTGCGCCTCTGTAGGCGGTGCCGGAAATGTAGACGAACCGTTTGCGTATCCGGCATCGCTTTGCTGTTCGGCGCATGATCATACCGAATATGAACGGCACCGTCGCCTCTTTGAACGCAATGTATGCGGCGATGCCAATTCTCCTACTACGGGAACAGTCCTATACCAAAGCGAAACTCATTTACAGCCGTCTGCACAACAGCATGTACTCTTTTCCTTCGGCATCCATCCCCAAAATCCCGTAACCGATGAAGCGGAGTTTTTATACCGCCTTTTGGAAACACGGCAAATCCACGCAATTGGAGAATGCGGATTCGATCTTTTTAATGATGAGTATAAACAACTCTTGCCGATGCAGCAAACAGTATGGGATATGCAGTTACGGTGGGCGCAGGAGTTTCAGTTGCCGGTGGTGATTCATTGCCGGAAAGCGCTGCCGCTCATATTTGATTCGGTACCTCGGCTAAAAAAAAACTGCCGGCGGTTATCTTTCACGGCTGGGGCGGCAGTCCTCAAGAGGCGTCGGCATTTCTTAAAAAAGGTGTCAACGCCTATTTTTCGCTCGGTAAGGCAGTGCTCCGCGGGCAGAAATCCGTATGTGCAATGGCTGCCTCATTCGATAGTACCCGCCTCTTAACGGAAACCGACGCCCCGTATATGAGGCTCAAGGCAGAACCCTACTCCCATCCCTACGATATTATTGCCGTTACAAAGCAGTGTGCAAACCTGCGGTACAACAGAACCGATTCGGTAAAACAAACCGGCTCCGATGCGGTAAAACGGGCATGCGTTATCAAACAGTATGAATCGTGCGCGACGGCGCTCGAAGAACTCAGCATCGATGAAGCTGCTGTAAAAGAATTCAGCGATATAATTGTACGGAATTTTAATTGTGCATTGGGATTATCTGATTGAACGAATAGAGGGAAGAAAAAGGCGCCGATCAGAATCGAACTGATGAATGAAGGTTTTGCAGACCTCTCCCTTACCACTTGGGCACGGCGCCGATGATGGTGCTACTATAGCAGAAACCGATATCTTATGCAAGAGGTTCGTCAGGGCAAACACATCAGTCTGTGTTTAAATAACCCCGCAGAAAAAATAAGGTTGCTCAACTAGAGTTGAATTACTTCGCGGTTCGAATGGTTTCACAGCTTCATTTTTTCTGCGATTTTTTATCTTCTCTGCCTGATGCATTTGCCCTGTTGCCGAAAAAATGTGCGAAATTTCCTTAGGGACATATTGTTTCGTATCGTGAAATTCGATTTTTGATATACAGAACCAGCTCTTTTTATTTTCATTGACAGGTGAAAATTCTGCTCCTATCATAAAATTATAAGGTTTTATAAAAACTTTTTAATCTTTAATAGGAGGCGTTTATGTTAAAAGTACAAACTGCGAGCAGCAATACTCCAGATGCAGCTCTGGCAGGCAAGGAATGCGCACAAAAAATAAAGCATGCGCTACACGATCCGAAGCTTGTGTTTGTATACAGCGGTGTGTCGTATAACCAGCAGGCTTTGTTAAAAGCGATTGGTGAAGAACTTCCGGGTGTACCGTTAATCGGAAATACATCATTTTCCGGTGTCGTTACGCAGGACGGTTTTGTAACCGGCGAAAAAGGCTATGTCGGAATGATGGCGCTGTCCGGTACCGATTTGACGGTCGGAACGGCAGGGATGGCAAAAAGCGGAACTGCCCGCGAAACGGGGCGAAACCTTGCAAAACAGGCTCTCGCTGCCGCCGGTAAACAGGAAGCGCCTGCATATATGTACATGGTCGCTCCTCCGGGCGAAGAAGAATACTATCTAAAAGGTGTTTCCGATGTCGTAGGCAGAGTACCTCTTTTTGGCGGCAGTGCGGCCGATAACACGCTTGCAGGTGAATGGAAACTTTTTACAGACAAAACGATAACCGGTGAAGGTGCGGCTGTTGCCTTTTTCTATACAAAAGCCGGTTTCGCAAACAAATATACCGGCGGCTACAAAGAGACCGGTAAATACGGTGTCATCACCAAAGTAGCAAAAGAACGGACACTTGTGGAAATCAACGGAAAGCCGGCCATTGAGCAGTACCGCGAGTGGACGGGAGCAAGCGCAAAAGACACGGAGGGAGGTAATCTGCTGGTGCGTTCAATCACAAACCCCCTTGGTGTAAAAGATCCCTTAGGTGATTTGATTGCGGTACGCCATCCGATGAACGGCAATGATGACGGTTCAATCGCGGTAGGAAACAATTTGGCAATCGGAACAGCGATCGCGCTCCTCGAAAGCGATACCGATGGTTTAATAAAAGCCGTAAGTACAGCTCTTGCCGACTTAAAGGCAAAGATGAAAGTACCGGTAGCCGGTTTCCACTTGGTTCACTGCGGCGGCAGACGGATCGGTATCGGCGACCGAATAAACGAATTGACAGCGGCAATTAAAAAAGAAGTGGGGGCAATTCCGTTTATCGTTGAATTTACATTCGGCGAATACGGCTACGAAGACGACGGACGCAATACGTGTGGCGGTCTTATGCTGTCCTTTACGGCGTTCGGCGAAAAGTAAGCTAACAAGAGGTATACTATTATGAAGATGATTATCAACGGAAAAAAGACGGACAGCACGAGCGGCCAAACTTTTGACGTAATCGCGCCTGCAACCGGTAAAGTAATTGACAGCGTGCCGCGTGCCAACGAAAAAGATTTGGATTTGGCAATTACGGCCGCAGTGCGTGGGCAAAAAGAATGGGCAAAAGTGCCTGTGTTTAAACGCGCCGAAGTGCTGTATAAATTCCTGAGTTTGGTACAAAATGCGCATGAAGATTTGGCTCGACTTTTATCGAGCGAGAACGGAAAGCCCATAACCGAAGCGCGCGCCGAAATCGGAAATGTTACGATCGGCTTTAGCGGATTTATTGAACGGGCAAAGCATTTTTACGGTACGATTATTCCGCAGGGAACGGAAGCTGGGCAGCAGACAACAATGCAGATGGTGCTCAGAGAACCGATTGGTGTTGTCGTATGTATCATCCCCTTCAATTTCCCGTGTGATCTATTCGATCAAAAAGTCGCTCCCGCATTGATGATGGGCAACTCTGCGCTTGTACTACCTTCATCAGATAACCCGTTGACACTGATGCGCCTGACCGAGCTGCTTGTTCAAGCAGGTGTACCTGACGGCGCCATCCAATGCGTTACGGCTCCCGGATCCGTCAAAAGCTATGCCATTTCCGACAAGCGGGTCGGCTTGGTTACGCTGACGGGAAGCACGGAAGTCGGTATCGATTCTGCAATAAAGGCTGCAGCAAATCTTACGCATACGGCCTTGGAGCTTGGTGGGAACGATGCATTTATTGTGCTGGATGATGGCGATGTCGATTTAGCAGTCGAAGAACTCGTATGGGGACGCATGTACAATACCGGGCAGGTATGCTGTGCAAGCAAGCGTTTTATCATTCACAACTCGCTGAAAGAAGAGTTTGCGAAAAAGGCCGTTGCCAGAATAAAGCAGCTGAAATTCGGTGACCCTGCCGAAGAAGATACGAAAATTGCCTGTCTTATCAGCGAAAAAGCAGCAATACAGGTTGAAAAACAAGTGCAAAAAACAGTCGAACAGGGCGGAAAAATTATACTGGGCGGAAAGCGCAATGGTGCTTTTTACGAACCAACCGTCATTGTAGATGTCCCCAAAACTGCTGAGGTTGCAAAAGATATGGAAATATTCGGGACTGTTGTACCGATTATCGGATTCGACACCGACGACGAAGCAATTAAAATTGCCAACAATTCCATATTCGGCTTGTCGAGCTGCGTATTTTCGCGCAGCCAAAAACGCGCATTTAAAGTTGCGAATGCGATGGAAGCAGGCGAAGCGGTTATCAACGGCGCAAGTTTTTATCGCTCGTTTGAAATGCCCTTTGGCGGTTGGAAACACAGCGGTATCGGCACGGAAGGCGTTATGTCTACGTTCAATGAAATGACGAAGGTAAAAACAGTTGTATTAAAAAATATTATTGAAGCATAAAAAGCTTTAAAAGGCGCTTTCGAGAAAAAATACTCGGGAGCGCTTTTTTTATGCCCGCAAGCAAAATGAAGCGTTTCTACAGCACATAGCCCATATTTTGAGAAATCTCTGCAGCAGTCTGCTTTAAATATTCCGCTATTTCCGGAATGCGTGCATCGGTGAGTATGCTCGTGTTACCGCTCGCGCTTATTGCCGCAATTATATCACCCCGATAATCATAGACCGGTGCTCCAATACAGCGGTGTCCGGTTTCGAATTCTTCGTTATCGATTGCCCACCCTTGTTGCCTAACCGTATCGATTTCTTTTTGTAACGCTTCAATCGTCGTGATCGTATTGTGGGTAAAGCGGGTAAATTCGGTTTGCCCCATAATAGAGCGGAGCTGTGTATTTGAAAAATTCGCTAAAAGGCACTTGCCGAGCGAAGAACAGTATGCAGGCATCCGTAGCCCTATTTGTGAATACAATTTGATATTTGAAAATATATCCATTTTTTCGATATAAACTACTTTATCACCTTCCAAAACTCCCAAATGAGATGTAAGCCCAAACTTTGCCGTAATCTGCGCAATATACGGGCGCACTTCAGTTTGTAATTGTAAACTGTCGATATAATAGCTTGCCGCTTCGATAAGTTTTAATCCGATTTTATAGGTACCGTCTTCGTTCTTTTTTAAATACCCTCGTTTAAGTAGTGTCGAAATAATGCGATATGCCGTACTTTTATGCAGGCCGGTTTTTTCGGCAATTTCCGTCAAGACGGCAGAATTTTTACTTGTCGCTACCGCTTCGATGATATCAAATGCCCGTTCAATAGACTGAACACCGCGCTCATCTGCCATGGCATACCTCCGTTAAATTTTTCAACAACTGTAACACTCTCCTATAACTTTTGAAGCTGATGCACCGTACTCTTAAAATCCTTCGCGTATTCAGCAGTAAAGGAGAAAGGCTCGCTCGTCCGCGGATGCCTTCCTTCAAGCTGATAGGCATGAAGTGCAAGCCGCCGGATAAGTGGCTGTTCCGTATACACATCACCGCGCCATCGCTGTTTGAGTTCGGAAAGGAGTACCGGCTTACCGCTGCCGTATAGCGAATCGCAGACAATCGGGTAACCGGCGGCTGCAAGGTGCGCCCTAATCTGATGAGTTCTGCCGGTAACGGGGCGAGCCTCAAGCAGAGAGAATTGCCGGAACGTTTCCAGTACCGTAAAATGCGTTATCGCTTCCTTGCCGCGCCGTTTATCGACAACGGTACGGTGCAGCGCATCTCCGTCGACGCGCAGCGGCAGGTCAACAGTAAATTGTTCTTCCGGTACCCGCCCGTGAATCAGCAGCCGGTATGTTTTTTTTATCTCCCTCTCTTGAAATGCGGTATTCAAGGTACGGTGCGCCTCCGCATTGAGGGCATAGAGCAAAATACCGGAGGTGTCTTTATCAATCCGGTGTACCGCATAGAGTTTTTGACACAACGGCGCAATCTGCGGCAGCTCTTTTTGAATGAGCAGGTCGAGCCGCGGAGCTTCAATATCCCAACGGTCGGCAGCAACTAAAAGACCGGCGGCTTTATTCACCGCAATCATATCCTCATCGGCATAAATCAGCGTAAAGGGAGTTTTTTTCATCAAGCATTCCTCAATTTTAAAAATCGGATTAATTCCGCGTAGCTTTCGCAATCGGGTAAAATGGAAGGCGTGCCGTATTCGGGAGAGATTAATACGTGGGCATCAAGCGCCTGCAAAAAAAACGCAGGGTATTCGGCTTCGGGGATATGAGGGAAGAGGTACCAACCTTTTTGTGTCCACACGCTGGGAATGAGGCGTTCCGCTTCGGCTTTCCGGTTGAGCGCCGCCTGACGTTTCTTTACTATTGTATGGCTTACCCTTGCGCAGCGTCCTGCTGCCTCAGAATGATGTCCGTCTTCGATTTTAATTTCTTTGAGTTGAAGTTCTTCCATCTTATGTTTCAAATCGAAAAAAGCTCGCGCAAGGCTGTACGCAAGCGGCGGGAACAGCACATCGGAAGGCGGCAAGCGTTCTTCAAACCGGCTGCCGGCAGCGATAATGCCGCACGGTACCGGATAGGCGGGCGTTACCAACATGATACTATCGGCTATCGGCTCTTGAGAAGCGGAAGCGGGATCGATATCTAAAAACGGCCGCCATACCGGCAGCGGCTGTCTCGTACCGTTTTGACCGGCCGGCATCGCAGAAGCGGCTATCCGTTCCGCCTTACCCTGCGTTTCATACCAGCGGATAACGGGATAATCCGGTAGCAGGGCTTCCAACGCACGCCGTAGTTGAACATCGGCCTTGGTCGGCAAAAAGCCGGTGAGTCCCTTATCCAGAAATTGCTTACAAACCAGATTTGCCTGTCCCGTTCTTCTGCCTAAAATTGCTTTTCCGCCGTCAAGCCACAGGTCAAGCAGCCGGACATTCTTTTCCGTGTATAAATAGTAACCGCGGGCGCGCCGAACATTTCCGTACCGCTTGCGGATTTCAGTATAGATATCGATCATTGGAAAGCTATCATCGCATAACGGCAAAAAAACTACAAGGTATATGCCTACAAAATAGGGATATGTCAGGGGTACCATTCATTATCTCAGGATAAACGCATTAGGCCGCTTTTTTTAATACTCCCGCAGAAAAATTGAAACCATTCGACCAGAGTTGAACCTCTTCGCGGTTCAAATGGTCTCACAGTCTCAATTTTTCCGCGGTTTTTATCTACTCTACCTGATGCGTTTACCCTGTCATTATCTAATCGTTTCCAAATAAGCAAGCGTTTCTTCGGCTGTTTTTTTCCAACTGTATTGCTCTACCCATTTTATTCCGGCATCGATTAATTTCTGACGCCGTTCTTTATTTGCGCCGGTAGTATCGTTGATAAGATCGCCGATGAGTGTAGCTATCTCTTCCGGTTTATCGGGTTCAAAATAGCACGTACAGTCGCCTGCGATTTCGGGCAATGCACCTGCACGGACACAGGCTGTCGGAATACCGCAAGCCATTGCTTCAATTACCGGCAAACCAACCCCTTCGACGGGAGAAGGAAATACACATAGGTCGGCAGCAGAATAAAGCAGCGGGAGATTTTCATGTGGGAAATATCCGGTGAGCAGAATATCCGATGCAAAGGGTGACCGAAGGACAGCCTGATGCACCTGTTCTGCCTGTTCGCCATCCGCACCGGCAATTACCAGCCGATGTGGAGCCTTCGTTTTTTGCTTAAAGATAGAAAAAGCATTAATCAGCTCAATATGTCGTTTTTCCGGATGAATAATCCGCGATGCGTAAATGATATACGGGCGCCGAATCGCAAAGGGCTTAATCATCAGTGCCTCTTGTGCCTGCAGGTTATGCGGATGAAACAGATCGGTATCAATTCCATTGTGAATAACCTGTATTTTATCTTCTGAAACACCGTTTTTAAGCAGATTATTCTTGATATAGTTACTCGGGCTGATGATTCCTTTGGCAGACTTAAGCGTTAATTTGGAAACAAATGACGATATGTTTTTTAAGTATCCTTGAGCATTATCCGTAAGGATATTTTGCATAACGAGGACTGCGGGAACTTCAAAACGCATGGGCAATAGTTTTGTTCCCGATGGAAATAAAACAATGTCATATTGCTGCTTACGGGCAAAGGTATTAAAAGAAAGGCGATGCCATGTTTGTTCCGCGAAGGCGGAATCCCCTACGGAAACACAGGTGTACCTGACACCTTCAACGCCCGATGTATAGGTATATTTATCCAACTCGTGTCCGAAAAGCTGAATGCTGTGTTCGGTTTTTGGCAAGTTATGTACTAATGAAAGAATGTAAGCTCCGATTCCCGACCTGCCGTGATCGCATCCGAACGTATCAATCCCTATTTTCAAAATAAGCCTCTTTGCTTGTACGATTTAAGTATTTTGATGATTGTAGCATTTACCGTAACAATATGCTATCCTTGCAACATGACTGAGTTTTCAGATTTGCCATTGTACCAACCTTTTGTTAAAACGCTTGTTGCCGGTGGGATTACAGAACCAACCCCTGTTCAAGAAAAAGTGATGCCGCTTGCCTTGGAAGGAAAAAGCGTTTTTTTTGAATCCGAAACCGGTACGGGTAAAACTTTTGCTTTTTTATTACCGCTCTTAACAAGACTGATGCAGGATGAGCAAAAGTCAACTGCTCCGCGTATTCTTATTTTAAGCCCTACGGTAGAGCTTGCCTCTCAAATTAAAGAAGCGGCGGCTCAACTGCAAGGAACTGATACGAAATGTTTTAAGACACTGCTCTGTGTCGGCGGCAGTTCGTTAAAACGGCAAATAGACGGCTTAAAAGAAAAGCCTGCCGTAATTATCGGAACACCGGCGCGCATTTCCGATTTAATCGGGCTAAAGAAACTCAAGCTGCAAGAAATAAAGGCTGTAGTAATTGATGAAGCCGATCGCCAGCTTGCACGGGAAAGTAGAGACGCGCTGCAAGTCGTTCTTAGTGCGCTGCCGCAGGATGTGCAGGCGCTTGCTTGTTCGGCAACATTTAATGGAAAAAATATTGAGCTGCTTAACAGCTTTTTGCGGCGTTCAAAAACTGCTACAGCGCCGGAATATGTTTCGATTGCTCATACGGGAGTGCTTCAAAAGTCCATCGAACATTGGGCGCTTTTTAGCGATCGCCGGAGCAAAGCCGATACCTTGCGCGCACTGATCCATGCCTTGGGCAGTACAACATTGGACGACAGAAAAAAAATCCTTATTTTTACTGCGCCTGCACAGGAAGTTGAAACCCTCGCGCAAAAGCTGCAATATAAAAAGATCGCTGCCGTGCCGTTATATGGTAAACTCGAAGGTTCCGAACGAAAACAAATTATCGCACGGTTTAGGTCGGGTAAAACGAGGATATTAATTACCAGCGATCTGTCCGCCCGCGGACTCGATATTGCCGATATTGACTACATCGTGCAGATGCAGCTTTCCAAAGATACCGATGTTTTTGTGCACCGTGCGGGGCGTACTGGAAGGGCAGGGAAGAAAGGCATCAATATCGTTATTGGGGATGAATACGAACTGCGCATTTTGCGAGGTATCGAAAAAAAGTTAGGCATAACGGTATATCCCAAAATCCTCACTAACGGAAAGATCGAGTCTGCTGCAGAAAATGCATAGATATGGAATTGGCTATTCCAGTATATTGCCTTCCGTAAGCCTTTTGAAAATAGCCTGTTGCACAGTTGTACGTCCGTGCACAACTGTACAACGACGAGATTTGTGCATAGCCAAAATCTCGCTACTGGTTATCACACCGGACATCCATGGACGTATTGATACGTTGAGGATTTTCAGTAGCGGCACGGATGCCGCTCGTATTAACCAGCAGCGATGTTTCGCTTGTGCGAAACTCGCCATTAAAAGTGTACACGGATGTACACTTTTAATGATAGATGTACCGTTTATTTGTAAAAGGAAGGTTGACAGCGCGGAATTAACAAATATACTAAACTATTATAAACTGCATGGGAATATCTAATGCAACCGGCGTTAGAGACATTTGCAAGTTTTTTCTTTATTTATTATTGGAGAGCAATTATGGCTATTGTTATTCGAGGATTGGGTAAAGCCCTCCCCTTAAAAGAGATGAAAAATACGGATTTTCCACCGGAGCTCGGCACATCGGATGAATGGATCCGAAGCCACACCGGTATCGGTTCACGCCGGATCGCAGGCTCGGAGGACACAAGTGCATCGCTGGCGTACCAGGCTTGCCGGGATGCGCTTAAAAACAGTAAGATTTCCGAGCCTGTAGCGGCGGACAAAATCGACCTTATTATTTGCGGTACTGCAACACCCGATTTCCCGGGTTCCCCGTCAAATGCCTGCCTTATTCAAAATAAATTGCGAGCAGTGCATTCGGTTTGCTTTGACCTAACGGCGGGGTGTTCCGGCTTTATCTACGCGCTGGACACGGCAGCAAGTATGATGGAAAGGCACCATTGGCGGTTTGCACTTGTGTGCGGGGCGGAGGTTCTCAGCCGGATTATGGACTGGACAGACCGTTCTACGTGTGTCTTATTCGGTGACGGTGCAGGCGCAGCATTGCTTGAAAACACGTTTGAACCTTCCGGTCTGGGTATCGGCGCTACCATACTCGGTGCCGACGGTACCGGAGCTGATAAGCTCTATATTGCACCCGACCGCCGTGTACACATGAACGGCAGGGCTGTATACGATTTTGCTGTCAGCCATATTACCGAAACGGTAAAAACGCTCCTTGCAAAGGAGCACTTGAAAGCTGACGACCTTGATTTAATCGTATGCCATCAAGCAAACGAGCGGATATTGGAGGCTGCTGCAAAGCGGCTTAAAATCGACTTTGGAAAATTCGTCTGCAATCTTGAAAATTACGGGAACACTTCGGCAGCTTCCATCCCTATCACCCTTAACGAGCTTACGGAACAGGGAAAATTGCATGAAGGTACGACCATACTGATTACCGGCTTCGGCGCAGGCTTGACATGGGGCGGTGCCATCATCCGATTCTAATGTAAGAGTATCTCTAAAAAACTGAGGTTTTTAGAAGATATCCCCTTATAGATCTAATATTTATTTATGGAAGAAAAGTAATGAAGTACGTTTTTTTGTTTTCGGGACAAGGTTCCCAATTCAAGGGCATGGCAGAAGATATCTGTAAGAAATACCCGTCAGCCCGTACCGTCATCGATGAGATGAGCAAGGCTTCGGGAGAAGATATCGCTGCTTTCTTATGGAATATGGAACCGGTGGAACTTGCACGGAGTGACCGAAGTCAACTTGCCATCACTGCAATGCAGGTCGCAATTACCGCAGTTTTACGTGAACACGGTATTACGCCGGTTGCCGCCGCAGGGTTCAGCCTAGGTGAATTTTCAGCGTTGTATGCTGCAAATGTCTTAGACCTTGTAACGATGACAAAACTGGTAACTTTGCGCGGAAAAATCATGCAGAAATACTGTGAAAAACTCGATGAGCAGAGTAAAGCGTCCGGCAGCGGATGCGGTATGGCGGCGGTACTCAAACTTGATCCTGAGCGGATTGTCGAAATTTTGAAACCGTATTCCGATCCTGCGACGGGGATTGTTTTTGCAGCAAATTTGAATAGTCCGATGCAAACCGTTGTATCGGGAACAGCCGAAGGGCTTGATGCCGCGGAAAAACTCTGCAAGGAAGCGGGAGCAAAACGCTTTATCCGGCTTGCGGTTGCAGGGACGTTCCATTCGCCGCTGATGCGCGGTGCAGCCGAAGAATTTTCCGCAGTGCTGCAGGATGTTCCGTTCAATGATCCCGTTATTCCGATTTTTTCAAATGTTACGGGAAAGCGGCTTTTAACCGGCGAAGAAGCGAAAAAAAACGCCGTACTGCACCTAACGCATCCTGTGCGCTGGCTTGAGGAAGAGCGGGAACTCGCTGCGCTGGCAAATGCGGCTACACTGTTGGAAATAGGTCCGGGCATGACGCTCTGCAATCTGTGGCGGGACAGCGGCTGCGCAGGAAACTGCCACCCCACCGGTACCGCTGAACAATTATCGGCTGTGATAGACGGCAGCCGTTCATAAGAGGTTTATATGTTATTACAAGGGAAAAAAGCATTAGTAACCGGTTCTTCACGCGGAATCGGAAAAGAGATAGTCCGCAGGTTTCTGGAAGAAGGTGCTGAGGTATGGGGGCTCTGTACAAAGCCCTCACAAGGAAAGGCGGAAATGGAAGCCTTCGCCGCACAGCACAATAGCGTATTCCACGAGATATACGCCGACTGCGGAAATGCCGAAGAACTGACCGCTACGGTAAAAGAGGCACTCAAGCAATCCGGTGGATTTCAGATTTTGGTCAACAACGCGGGAATTACTCGGGACGGGCTGTCGTTCCGTATGCCGCAGGATGATTGGGACGCTGTACTGCGCGTCAATTTGACCGGCGCTTTTTTAACATCGCAAATTGTCTCTTCCGATATGTTGCGGAAGCGGGAAGGTTCTATTATCAATATGGCCAGTATCGTCGGCCTGCACGGACAAGGCGGGCAGGTTAACTATGCGGCAAGTAAAGCGGGCTTAATCGGTATGACCAAAAGCCTTGCAAAAGAGATCGGCAGCAGAGGGGTACGGGTCAATGCGATTGCACCCGGCTATATCGAAACGGATATGACCTCGTCATTACCGGAAGATATGCGGAAAAATTGGATAGAAACAGCTATTCCTCTAAAACGCGGAGGAACGCCGCTTGATGTTGCAAATGCGGCTGTCTTTTTAGCATCCGATTTATCCGTGTATATTACCGCACAGGTACTCGGCGTAGACGGCGGTATGGGCGCCTAATTGAAGGAGAAAAAAATGAGAAGAGTTGTAATTACCGGTCTTGGTGCCGTTTCCGCTTTGGGAAATACGGTTGCGGAAACATGGGAAGGAATAAAAGCAGGTCGCTGCGGAATCGAGAAGATTACCGTCAACTATGACCCCGGAGATGATAGGGTAAGAATTGCGGCTGAATGTAAAGAGTTTGATCCTACCGCATTTATGGATAAAAAGGATGCCCGTAAAATGGCGCGCTTTTCGCAGTTTGCAGTGGCGGCAGCGGTACAGGCAGTAGCGGATGCAGGACTCTCAAACGAAACGATAGAGGGCGACCGTACCGGCGTGATGATTGGAAACGGCATCGGCGGTTTTGAAATCCATGAAAGCTCGTTCAAAAAATACTTTGAAGCGGGGCACTCGCGGATACCGCCTCTCGCTATTCCGCTACTCATTCCGAACGAGGCAGCAGGCAACGTCAGTATGCATTTCGGACTGCACGGCGTTTCGTGGACAATTACGACCGCCTGCGCTTCCAGTACCGACGCTTTGGGCAATGCGCTCGATTTAATCCGCTCGGGTAGAATGGATATGTGTCTTGCAGGAGGGACTGAGGCCGCAATTACAGGGTTCGGTATCAATGCATTCAGCGTACTGCAAACGCTGGCGTCGGACTATAACGATGAACCGCACAAAGCCTGCTGCCCCTTTGATAAAAAGCGCTCGGGTTTTGTGATGGGGGAAGGCGCAGGTATTCTCATTCTTGAAGAATACGAACATGCAAAAAAGCGCGGTGCAAAGATATACGCAGAACTTGCAGGCTATGGCGGCTCCTCCGACGCATATCACCTGACCAGCCCCGACCCTTCCGGTATCAGTGGTGCTTTGGCGATGACGAAGGCCTTGGAAGACGCGGGGGTAAAACCGGAAGATGTGCAGTACTACAATGCGCACGGAACATCAACCCCGATTAATGACCCCTCCGAAACCGCGATGATTAAAAAAGCGTTCGGGCAACATGCATATAACCTGAAAATCTCTTCAACAAAGTCGATGATTGGTCACTGCTTAGGAGCTGCCGGCGCGTTGGAAGCAATTATCTGCGTAAAAGCAATTGAAGAAGGTTTTTGTCCCCCCACCGTGAACTTAACGGAACCTGATTTAGAGGCAGGATGCGATCTGAATTACCTGCCGCAAAAAGGCATCTCCTGCACGGTCGATTGCGCCGCATCCGGTTCGCTCGGTTTCGGCGGCCACAACGGCGTGTTAGTGTTCAAAAAAGTAAAGTAGGAAAAATTGGGAAACCGCATTAGGAATATTTCAAGCGGGTGCTTTCCTTTTGAGATGCGCGAAATTTTAGATAAAATTTCGCGCTATTTATTTAGACGAAGGGTAAACGCATCAGACAAATGGGTAAGAATCGCAGAATAATGGAGATTGTTCTGCGGGATATCCATAAGAATGTCTGATGCGTTTACCCCCTAAAGGAGAAAACGATGACAAAAGATATTGAAGCCTTGCTTCCGCACCGGAAGCCGTTTTTGTTTGTCGATGAAATTATCCGTGCCGATGATGAAGGCAGCGAAAGCCGGTATACCTTTAAGCCGGAGGAGTTCTTTTTTTTAAAGGACATTTCCCCGAATATCCGGTAGTGCCCGGTGTCGTATTGGTTGAAACAATGGCTCAAGCGGGCGGCGCAGCACTGAGTTCTATGGGCAAGTTTGAAACAGGTGCGCTGTTCTTTTTGGCGACTATCGATAAGGTAAAACTTCGTGCACAGGTACGCCCGGGAGATACGGTACGCATCGAGGTAAAAAACTTGCGCGTTTCTTCCCAGATGATTAAGCAATCCGGTAAGCTCTACAACGGTGATGCTGTCGCTGCGGAAGCGGAGTGGATGTGTTTGGTGGGAAAGGCCTAGTTTCCTTTTGAAAATATACGGCACACCTACTCTGACAGGATGTCCGCGGGTATAAGCAGTAGCAGGGACTGTCCAAAAGCTGAAAGGCTATCGATTTTTTCTGTAAAGAAATGATTGGGAACCTCTAAAAACTGCAAGCCTATCGGCTTGTTCTGTAAGGAATAATCATCGTATCCGCTAACGCGGACTGCGAATCAGTTTTTGGCGGTTCCCTCGTTGCTGAACAGCGTATATTCTTATATGCTGTTCAGCAAGCTGTTTTCAAAAGGCTCACGGAAGTGAGTAAAATACATTATCAGTTATCTATTCAAAAAGTCGATGATACGCTGCGCTACCAGTTCACGCTCGACATCGTCGGTAACAATATGACTGCTTTCTTCCAAGATGACATACTCATTCGGCGCCTTGAGCAGCCGGTCGATAAGTTCTTTTTCCTTAAACGGTACCGACTGATCCGATTTTGATAAAACCGTTATCACCTTTGATCGGATATTCGGAAGCTGCTGAATAGCCATCTTCTGCAGTTTGTACAAGTCCGCGGCCTTTCCGACGTAATCATAGTTGCAATAGTCTTTGACGCAATCATAATATTCGGGTTCTTTATAAAATGTTTTCCCTTCCGTCGGAATGGTCTGTATAAAATATTTTAAGTACGGTGTCAGTTTGATCCGTGAATCGGCGGCCATAAATGCGGGCGCACAAAGGAAGATTTTTTCAGGCTGAAATTTTGCCGCAAGGAGCGCAGTCAGCACGCCTCCCATCGAAAGACCGCCGACATATACCGTCTGATATGCTTCGGATAAATCGAGGTATTCATCATACACGCGCCGCAGCCAATCCTTCCACGAAGTTGCGATAAAGTCCTCTTTGTTTGTCCCATGCCCCGGCAGGCGCGGGATCGATACGGTGTATCCCGCCTTATGCAGCTGCGTGCCGAGCCACAGCATTTCCCGCGGAGAACCCGTATACCCGTGTATCAACAAAATGGCTTTATCTTCACCCTGAAAAAAATGAGGTTTGGTGAACCGATTTATTTTTGCCGGATTATTATCATAAAACATCTGAAGCTCCTATCATTTTGCATATAAACAATACCCCCTTATCTGCCTTTTGTAAATATACAGTACATCCTTGGAAATAGGAGATGCCGAGTGAAATTCGTATTTTTATACCCACTCTTAAAATCTTGAAGAAACGCACAAATACTGCTGAATCAATCTTGAAGAAACGCGTCATCCGCCATCGGTAAAAGAAATAATACAAAATCAAAAGAGCTGCTCTATGAGCTCCTTCCTGGTTTCAATAAATGGAAAAAACTCGAGTATAGCATTTTTATTCAAACTTTACCGGCAGAAAAATTTGCTTGATCTCTTATCGTATTCTTACTTATCTTTCTCAGCCGTTTTAACTCTTTTTTTATTTCTTTCGCATAAGGATGGTTGTTGTCTCTAATATTTAAAATTCTCAAATATTCTTGTAATAACGTCTTTTCAATACCGGTCAATTCATTTTTTGCATTAGCAGATTTTATCGGCTGCTCATTAAAAAAATATTCGACTTCCAATTTATCAATAAAATCATCTGTCGTTTTCTTGTCATACTGATTATGTGCAACTATACTGGCTATGCTTTGTCTAAGGGTAGATAATGTTCCATATTTTACGCGGGTCTCCGTATGTGTATCGTTAATATGCCAATTCAATCGGTCTCTAATAGATTCTTTTACGGCAATACCGATATAGATACAAAACTTATCCGACTGCGTTTCAATTGAGGATTTTATATCATCAAACTTAACGTTCAATTCATTTAAAATCACATCTAACTCAGCTCGATTTGCCCACCATTTATAATATCCCGGTGCTTTTTTTATCTTTTGTAAATTTTCTTTATCTCTTAATTCTATCGCTTTTACTATCATAGACCTCCCCGTTTCGATATTCGGTCGGTTTATTTAAGTCAATACAATTACTGTTTTTATAGGCAAAAACGATGCAATGTAAATGAGGTATTAAATGCTCATAGTATGATTTGCCGCCAAAAATATAAAATATATCATTTTTTAAATCATACTTTGACTTTAATGTATTCAATACATTTTCCGCCCATTTCTTTTTATATTCGGCCGATTGTTTTCCTAAATACAAGTTATAATACGAAATACGTTCGTTTTTATCTAATAATCCGTACTTTCCCGATAGAATGTACCATTCTTCGCACTTATATTTTTTTAGTCCTTCTTCTTTTGACTTTATAAAAGTATTACCTTTGTATATATCTTTAGCCCAATATTTCTCAGCAGGATTATTTTGTCCTAGTTTACGGCTGCTGCAAGCAATTAACCCTATTATTTTACTCATAATTCAATTTCCTCCTGACATCAAAAATCATCTCTAAATAGTATTTCGTATACTTTTTGAGATTCCCATCTTTGTCATAGTCATACTATTTACTCATTGTATCCACTCCAATGGAACAACTTTATTATATTCTTTTACTGTAGGGTATATATCTTTATACCACGCATTACGTGCATAATAATTATTTGTATTTTGAGGTTCTATATATAACCACCCGTCATCGGTATGAACTCTAATAAACACGTGTCCATTATCCCCTATATGCTTGTTGTAAACAATTTGGGCAGTTGAATAATAATCACAAAATAACAAGCAATAATCTTGACAGTTTATCTCACCATCTCTATTAACATCTCGTATATTATCGTGAATCTTATAAAGCACACGTTGCACCTCACGTTCCACATTCTTTAACGACGTATTTGATTTACCTTTTTTAACAGGTTGAGCCTGCTTATTATAGGTACTCGCCGGTGCACTATAAGGATATCGAGTAGTATCAATGTTGTTCTTAACTGCTAAAATAATGATAAGTAAACCGGCACACAGTGCAAGAAATTTTAAAAAAGCTTCACCTCTAGAAGGTTCACTATGTCCCCCAGCAGAGGGCTTACTATGGTATCCAATACGCTCTTGATTTTTAATATAAAAGGCTGTGCGGAGCATCTTTGCTCTATTAAATTCAACAAATTGAGCTGGATTGAATTGACAGTTTGTACAATAAGAACGCCCAAAATCTCTTGCACAGCTTGCACATCGTCTAGCAATTGTTTTGATGTATTCGTCATCGATATGGTCTTCGCCTTCATAAAAATACGCTTGTCGGATCATACTTCACTCTCCAATAAATGAGCTTTCCGAATAATATTCGATCATCATAAATTGTAAATATCTTGTATTACGGCTTTCGCACATTTGCATCCGTTTTTAAAGCCGAAAAGCTTAAATGTTTTCCACACAAATATTGCACCATAGTATATGAGTTTAAGACGGTTCCACACTCTTCTGCAAATGTATGATAATGCGAATATTGCAGTATGGTATATACGTCTAAGGCGTTTCCGCACTCTTCGACAAACGTATGATAGTCTCGGGGCGACAAATGGATAGAAAAGGGCGAGGCATAGTATGAACCCTAGTTTTTTCATCAAATACTCCTGTATGTATTCATAGCATTTTTTGCTCTTTATACTCTTCCTGTTTTTAGGCCGGTCAGTCTACCCCGTTTGAAATGTACAATAAAATTATCAAACAGATTCATTGATTTTTTTATCGCTTCTTGTATACTTCCCATATATAAGAATTGCCATTTGTTTTTTTATATGCGTAATATTCTTCTTTCTCTTTTTCAGGTGCCGTAAATTTATACCATTTATTACCTTCCGCATGTGCTCTATCTGCATATCTGTATATTGCAGAGGCTTCTTTAGAAAGGTTGCTTAATTTTTCCAGTTGATTTAATGAAGGGACTTTATCTACTGCCGTCATCTCCCAATTTACCGACGTGTCTTCTTTGCCAAAAAAGAGACCGTTAAAATCTGTTACACACCCCGAAAATAAAAATACTGTTCCTATAGAAACCAGTATTACACCAATCATTGAAAATAATTCCTTCCGTTTCATTACGATACCCGTCCTTTTGCAATGCTTTTTCACTGCCATTTATAGTTTTTGCGGACTGAAAAGTTATACGGAGCAATATCATAATTATCTATTTTGATAACGAGGCGCTCCAGCATTTTTCCCATCCACACCTAAAGCCGTCTCCCTTAAAATTTGAAGAGAGTTTATTACACTGGCTTTCTTCCATAATACCTCAAAAGTCAAGAGCGTTTTGTCAAAGGTCCAACTTGACAGATACTAACCACCAATGATAGCATTTCCCTATGATAGTTGATTGGCTGGATAAAATAGTTTGGAAGCTTTAAAACATGACAGAAAAGGTCAGTACAGTATTAGAATAAACAGTCAGTGGCGTATTTGCTTTGAATGGAACAATGGACGAGTTGTTATAGTAGATATCGTTGATTATCATTAGGAGGCATATTGATGGATGTTATACTAAAACCGGTACATGTAGGCGATATACTGTATGACGAGTTTATGCAGCCGCATCATATAACAGCATATAGACTTGCGCAAATGACAGGGCTTTCGCAAACACAAATAGGACGGATCATAAAAGGAAAAAGAGGTATTACAGTCGATACCGCATTGCGCTTCGCGCAGGTTTTTAGCACAAGTCCTGAATTTTGGCTGAATATTCAAAATAGGTATGAAATTGATAGCATGAAAGCAGAAACAAAAGAAACTATTAAACGAATACAACCGATTAACCATGTGTTTGCTTAACAAATATCGAAGGAGTTTTTTATGAAAGTGAATATACACCGGCTTTTGAAGGAAGCGAAGGACGCTGTTCCGCAGGCCGAGTGGATCGGGTTACGGCGGGTTACCAACTATCTGACTGGGTTTTCCGCTATCGATGGTAAATTTGACGAGGCGGCCGGCGGCTCCGACGAGGGAGTTATGCTGGAGGTGCTGTACAAGGGAACGTTTAGCTATGCGGCGACAGCCGATTTGAGCAGCGGCGGTATCAAGCGTGCTGCGGAGCGGGCTTTTGCGGCGGCACAGGCAGCGCAGCCCTACGGTATCCACCGTTTTGACCAAACGATGCGACCCGCCGCGCAGGTACGCTATGCCACAAAGCGTGAAAAATTAAGCGGGATTCCCGCTGCCGAAACGGTGGAGCTTTTGTGCAGTATCTGCGATGCCGCAAAGGTCTCTTCAAAGATTATTCAGACCGCTGCTTCCTGCGAAACGGGCATCTGCGAAACCGAAATGGTTTCTACCAACGGAGCCGATATCCGGCAAACCGTTCGGTTCGGCGGCATCAGCATGAACGCCGTTGCACGCGAAGGAGATATTATCCAGCAGCGAAGTGCGCACGGACGCTCTGCGCTCACTTATCAGGGCGGACGGGAACTGTTCAATCCTGTGGCGCTGCTTGAAAAGGCACGGAAGGCAGGCACGGAAGCCGTCGAGTTGTTGACTGCCGAGCCGTGCCCCAACGGTAAGCGGACACTTGTGCTGATGCCCGACCAGATGATGCTGCAAATCCATGAAAGCGTCGGGCACGCGCTGGAAATAGACCGCATCCTCGGCGACGAGCGCAACTTTGCAGGTGGCAGCTTTATCACACTGGAAGATATCGGCAGCTTCCGCTATGGTTCCCCGCTGATGAACGTCGCATTTGACCCGACCATCGCGCAGGAGCTGGCAAGCTACGGGGCGGACGATATCGGCAACGCTGCGGTAAAAGAATACCTCATTAAAGACGGTATTTTGATACGGGCGCTCGGTAGTTTGGAAAGTCAAAAACGGTCGGGACTCCGGGGCGTTGCAAACCAGCGCGCCTGTTCATGGAACCGTCCGCCCATCGACCGGATGGCAAACCTCAACCTCGAAGCGGGAACGAGCAGCTTCGACTCCATCATCGCCTCAATCGAAAACGGCATTCTGATGTTCTCCAACCGTTCATGGTCGATCGACGATTACCGCAATAAATTTCAATTCGGCTGCGAGTACGCCAAGCTAATCGAAAACGGCAAACTGACAAAAACCGTCCGCGACCCGAACTACCGCGGCATTTCACGATACTTTTGGAACAGCCTCTGCGCAGTCGGCGACGAAAGCACCTTCGAGGTGTTCGGCACCCCGAATTGCGGCAAGGGCGAACCGAATCAGGTAATACGGGTAGGGCACGCAAGTCCCGTATGCGCATTCAGCGATGTTGAAGTATTTGGAGGCGGAAAATGAGTTGTGATCAAGAAATGATGTGTGAAATGGATTCCGATTTTAAATGGCATTTTGAGTCTCTTGCAGACTTTTTCTTCGATGAGCTGTTACCCACGGAACAAGCGTCTCTAAGCTATGATGCGGAGGATACTTACTTCCTGCGGATGAATCACGCCAAGGTGCGGCAAAACGGTTTTGTAAAGCAGGCGACAATTTCGGTTACCCTCTATAAAAACAAGAAGACCTATCGCTTTGCGCAAGGGTTGAGCGGTCAGCTTGAGCAGGATAAGGAAACACTTGCCGCAACGTTGGAGAATGCACGCAGTATTATCGCGCAGCTTCCCGAAGATCCCTATCAGTCTATTCCTATTGCAAGCGATGATTCCGAAACAATCTATGACGGCGCGCTGCTTCCGCAAGAGATAATAGAAAAGACGCTGCTTGAGCCTGTGTCGGATTTGGATTTTGCCGGGCTTTTTTCGCAAGGGATGATATGCCGCGGAGCTGCCAATACGGCCGGCGCACGGCACTGGTTCCAAACAAAGACCTTTACGCTCGACTATTCGATTTGGCTGAAAAACGGACGCGCGGTAAAAGGCTTGTATGCAGGGCGCGACTGGCAGCAGGCTGAATACGAAAAACGCATCGCCGATGCGCGGCAGAGTTTGCGGGTGCTTGCGCTTGAACCGAAAAAAATCGAGCCGGGCAAATACCGCGTTTTTATCGCTGCGGATGCGTTGGTGGATGTCGTAGAGTTTTTCTCGTGGAACGGCTTCGGAGAGCGGGGAATGCAGCAGGGCGAAAGCGCCTATCTTGCATTAAAAGAAGGGCGGGAGCATTTTGCCGATTCCTTCAATTTGACGCAGGATTTTTCCATCGGTGTAGAACCGTCGTTTAATAGCGAAGGAGAATCCGCTCCCGAAAAATTAACTGTTATCGAAAAAGGAAAGCTCATTCATACCATCGTGAGTTCCCGTTCTGAAAAACAGTACGGTACGAAGGCAAACGGCGCCGATTCAGATGAAGGATTCCGTTCCGCAGCTATTGGAGCAGGGACACTTGCCGAAGCGGATGCACTCAAAGAACTGGGAACCGGCATCTACATTTCGAACTTCCACTACCTTAACTGGAGCGATCCGGCAACTGCCCGCGTAACGGGTATGACCCGCTTCGCCTGTCTCTGGGTGGAAAACGGAAAAGTTACAGCTCCCATTGCGGATATGCGCTGGGATGAATCGCTGTACAATATGTTCGGCGCGAATCTCCTTGCGCTCACCAAAGAACGGAAGCTCTTTGTAGAAACAAGCACCTACGAAGAGCGCGCAGTAGGCGGCTGCCTCTTGCCCGGTATCTTGGTCAAGGATTTTAACTGCACGCTGTAGAAGTTGCCGTTTTGGTGAGCATTTTTTCGTGCATAAAGATCATCACAATTAAAATCACCGCCAAATAGAGCGGCATCAATGCGACACCGATATGATTTGCAACCAACCCGAAGATCGGCGGCATCAGACAGGTTCCGGCATACGCGGACGCCATCTGTACCCCGATCATCGCTTGAGACTTATCTTTCCCGAATTGTGCAGGTGTCGCATGGATAACAGCTCATGTGCCTGCTGGCATAATGCACTGCTACATAATTGTTGAGGGATGCATCAACACTTCCGGCACCGAGTCCGTATGGTATCGCCCACAGGCACAGTGCACTATAGGAATGGCTGACCGAAAAACCGAAGAGTGCCGCTGCTGTTATCAAAACACTGAATGCCGTTACTTTTCCGGCACCGAAAATCTTTGTCAACCGGTCGCTTTGGATGCTGGAAACAATAGTCCCGCCTGCAATAATCATAAAAATAGCACCGGAATAGGACACGGGGACTGAAAGTTCTCGATACATCGCCGGCCATGCGGAACCTAACAGAGCATCCGGCAGCCCAAGACTGATAAACGCTGCGTAAATAATTGCGAGCAATATATGTATCATAATTTTTTCAGTATACTTCTTTGATCACTTCCTCCGCAATATCAGTATCGAACACGGAGGCATTTGCAGCCCTTTTAACGCATCGGAATGATAGACGCGCCCATCCGTCAAGCTCTCATACTCACCTGCCGGGATGGTATGCAGCGAAACAAAGCTTTGAGCAAAATCCGCATTCACGATAATCAATATTTTTTCTTCATTATATTCGCGATATTCGCGCCAAAAGCCGAATTGCCGGTTTGCAACAAACTCCTGCCGGTACGAACCGCGCTGTAAGGCGGGATGCTGTCTGCGTATCTTTGCAAATGTTGTAATCGAGGTGCGGATAAATCCTGCATCAAAACCGGGAGCGGTAAAATCCGGAAGCTCACCGAACGGCGGGAGCGGCGGACGCAGTTCATAATCGCAATTATGGCTCCGAACCCCTCTGATGCCGTACTCACTGCCGTAATAAATAGACGGAATACCGGGAATGGTAAAAAGCAGTCCGTACAAAAGATGGATATGCTGCTCCGGCTTGTTGAGCGCACTAACCGCGCGGTTTACATCGTGGTTATCCACAAAATTATACAATGCACTGTCCCTGTACATTCCTCTTTCGCTATTGTATTCCTTGTCCAAATTATACGAAAGCTCATACATATTCTGATCATTCAAACACGACCAGAGCGCTTTGTAAATTTGATAATTTGTTACCGAATCAAGCCTGTTGTTCCGCGCCCATTCGGCATAGTCGCCATGCACCACCTCACCCATCAGCCAAAAATCAGGCTTAATACTTCGGCAAAAAGCCCCCAACGCATCAAGGAAGTTTTTGCTTAACACATCCGCCGCATCAAGCCTGAGTCCGTCTATCCCAAACTCTTCAATCCACATTTTTACTGCACCAAAGAGATGCTCCCGCACTGCGCCGCTATCGCCATTCAGCTTGACCAAATCCTTGCAGCCGGCCCAGCCTTCATACTCAAAGCAATCCCCCTGCGCACTCCGCCGGGAAAAATCAAGATTGACATACCAATCCTTATAGGCGCTGCCGTATCCATGCCGCTGAATATCCTTAAACGCAAAAAAATTCCGCCCCGTATGATTAAACACCGCATCCAGCACCACCGCAAAGCCCTTCTCATGGCACAGACGGCAAAACTCCTTAAACCGCTCATTATTCCCCAACCGGCGCTCCACATGATAATAATCCACCGTATCATACCCATGCGCCGTTGACTCAAACACCGGCCCAATCAGCAGCGCATTACACCCCAACGCCCGAACCTCATCCAACCGCCCCGCCAGTTTCTCAAAAATATCCCCCGCCGGACACGCAAAGTCATTCCGCTTAGGACAATTCCCCATCCCCAGCGCATAAATATGATAAAAAACCTTATCTGAAAAAACTTGAGCCATAGACACCTCCGTTATTTGTTTTATTTTTTTTAGTTTTGGGCGGCTTTTTGCGATACAATCGCAAAAACCAAGGTTTAACTGCGGCTGCTGAAATGGCGCAGCCTTGTTAAACGCCGAGTTTCGGCACCGCCGAAACATCGCCTATTTACGTGTACGCTATCGCGTACCAATTCAGTAGTCTCCAAAATGAATATTTTGTTCGACTGCTGAATTTATAAAAAGCTTTCGGGGTTCCGCCTCTCGGCTCCATTCCTCCAGAACGGCTTCGCCACCCCTACAATCCTTTCCGCAAGCCTTTTGAAAAGAGACGGTACAGATACGAGGCGCGAACACAAATCAACCGCAGGCGTATCTTTGATACGTTGAGGATTAATTTGTGTGCAGCAACGAAGTAGATGTGCCGTATATTTGCAAAAGGTTAAGCGACACCGTAGACAAAGCTATGTATAACGCGATAAATCGTTTGATCATCTTTAGGCAGTTTGTGCTGGACACACAGCAGTGCTACCGAAATGACATTATTGTGATACAGTATCGAATAGAGCTCTTCCTTCCCGCGCATATTGCCGAACTCGTTTGCGGATTTTATAAAAAATTCTGCAAATACCGAATCAAAACGCTTTTTTAGCGGCGCGTAGACAGCCTCGGTTTCCGCATTATCGGGTGCATTTAAGAGTACGCTGTGCAGATTAAAAAAGGCGGGATGCGCAAGTGCAAAATCGATTGCTGCAGTCAAAATGCGTGTTAGACTTTTAAGAAAATCGTGCTCGTACACTGCAGCATCACTCAAACGTTGCAATAGCTCCGCGCCCTTGGAATCCGCTATTGCCTGCAAGAGTCCCTGCTTGCTTTTGAAAAAGTAGTACAACGTCGGTTTTGTGATACCGGCGTTATCGCAAATCTCCTGCACCCCTACTCCCTCATATCCTTTTTGAGAAAAAAGACGTATTGCCGTGTTGAGAATTTCGTTTTTGCTGTTATCGTTTGTTGTTGTATCATCCATAACGTATACCAATCGGTATATTATATACCGATTGGTATACTGTGTGTCAAGTGTTTTATGTTATTGAGGCTCACATACGCTCTTTTTTATGAATGGACAGGGGGTAATCGGTACGCTATAATAAAAAAATGATTGTAAGCAAAATCCCCGGCATTGAAGCTATTGCATTCGATATAGACGGCACGCTCTATCCTGCATGGAAGCTGACGCTGCGTGCTATTCCATTTTTTACCCGCCATATCCGTTTTATGAAAGCCTTTGGAAAAGTTCGTCATATTTTACACGGATACAGTTCATCTGATCCGGATAAAGTGCTGCCGGATTTTTTTAATGTGCAAAACGAATTGTTGGCAACTCATCTTAATATCTCCCCGCAAGAAGTAAGCGATTTTTTAGACAGAGAAATATATAGGGGATGGAAAAAGAAATTTGTGCGTATCCGTCCGTATCCTTTTGCAAAAGAAGCGATCATACGATTAAAAGAGGCGGGGTTTAAAATCGGTATTCTATCGGATTTTCCGCCCGAACAGAAAGGTTCCGTATGGGGCATTCTTCCACTCTGCGATGTTGCATTGGACTCCGAAGCGCTCGGCGCTCTTAAACCTTCCCGAATCCCGTTTCTTAAACTTGCCGAAGCCTTGAACACGCCGTGCGAACGGATACTGTATGTTGGGAATAGTAAAGCCTATGATGTCGCAGGCGCTTCTTCAGTCGGTATGAAGACCGCTTATATCCAAAATCCGCTTGTTTCATTTTTTAGAAAAAAACCGCCGTATGCGGATATTTCCTTTTCAAACTATCGTCAATTCTTAAACTATGTGTTATAATATAATAGGTAGGATAATTTTGAAAACCGCTGTTTTTAGATGTGTCCGATCTATTCATTAAAACAGAATTTATTTTAAGTAAGGGTGGAACTTAGAATGTCAATGCAACTTTTGGCCTCCGCGATAACGCTTATGCTTTCTCTGATGCTGATTCTTTTTTTTCGGCAAATGGATAAAAACAGCCGTTCGATAGAAAAAGCAAAAAAATACGGCGACCGTGTTAAAGATGAAATAGAAGGGTTTGTTAAGGAGCGGACGCAGAATTTGCGTGATGCGGCAATCGAGCTTGATGCAAAACTTTCGCAAGCCATTGCGGCTGTTAATCGGCTCGATTCCATATACAACGATTTTATGAAAAAGTCCGATGTGTTGACTGCCCGTTCATCATCCATCGATGCAATAGAAAAAAATGTTGCGGGGGCGGAGGAGACTATTAAGACCGTTATGGATATGGCTGCCCTTGCGGAAAAAAATCTTGCGCGGGTCAGTCAGGAATCCGACTTTGTCGATTCGCTTGCAAAAAAAATTACGGATGCACGGAGTGAATTGAATCATATTTCAAAACTGATGCCCGAAATGCAGGATAGCTTTTATAAGCAGAATCGTGAACATCTCCAGATGCTTGAAGAACAGCTTACTGCGGGTTTCAATAATACCATTAGCGCTTTTGAAAACAGGGTTACCGGCGCAGAGAAAAAAAGTGCGGAATTGCTCGAGGTAACCTCAATCCAATTGAACGACCTTTATAAAAAGGCGTTTACGGAGGCGAGCAAAAAAGCGCAAAACCTTGGCGATGAATCTTTTGCTAAATTGCAGAACCAAATGGAAATGCAGATGCAGCATTATAAGTCGGTGCTTGATGACCGTTCCGCAGCGCTTGAGGCGGAGATTACCGCCGGTATGACCGAAAATAAAGCGCTTGCCCAAAAGTTTAAACAGGATTGGCAAGAGGAAGCGGATAAGTTGGAAAGTTCACTGCATTCAAAATTCAGCGCTGCGGAGATTGCCTTTACACAGCGCATCACCAACCTTGAAAAAGGCTTGGAGAAAACCGAGGCGGATATGCAGAATACGAACCGGCAGCTTGATTCGCGGCTGACGGAATTTGAAACGGGATTAAATACCCGCCTCGAAAAAACGGCGGCAAAGGCAGCGCAAAGCCTGACCGCGCTGTCTCAATCGGCAGATACAAAGTTTGCCGAATATAAAAAACAAGCGGCCTACTATTACGAAAAATTTGATAAGTCCATTGCCGGTATCGATAAGCTTTCTGCCGAGATGGAAAAAGCGCAAGAATCGGTAAAAGATCGGCTTTTGCAAGACTTTGGAAAACATACCTATACCATGCAGGAAAAATACAACGGATTCGAAAAACATTTTTCCGAACGAGCGAATGCGCTTGCCGGTCGCTTGCAGGAGATAACCGAACAGCTGAACGTTCTGCGTGAAGAATCGCAAGCCGCGCTCTCCGAAAAGCTGCATACTTTTGAAACCGATTTTTCAAGCGAGTTGACCCGCCGCAGCGATGCGCTCAGCGGAGACATTCAAAAACTGCGGAACGATGTTACCGAACGGCTTGCGCTGATGGGGTCGGAAAGCGAGTCGGCACGTAAGGATTTGGAAGATGCGTATAAACAGGATCTAAAAGCGCGGCTTGCGCAAACGGCGGAGGAGTACAAGGGGCACTTTGCAAAATTCAAAGAAGATATTGCTGCAATCGAAGAGGGGATTGCCAAACGTATTACGGCAAGCGACGAGGCGCTCTTAGCCTACAACACTCAGTTTAAGAATATGATGGATCAGACAAAGGAAAAAGCTCAAACATATATGCGCAATGAGCTTTCCGGTCTCAAGCTTGAACTGCAGGAATCGATGCGGCAGCAGAGTGTTGAAGTTGAAAATGTTACAAAAGAGGTGAAAAACTGGCTTGATACGGTTAAACAAGAATCAGGCGGGCAGCTCGATGCAGCTAAAGCCGATTTTGAAACATGGAAGGCGCGTATCGATCAACAACTGGCAGAGATGCGGACTACGGTAGACGAAAAGGTTGCTAATTTTACTGCATCGACGGAACGAGCTATCGAAGGCATCGGTTCAAAATACACCTCGTACTATAAAGATTTCAGCGTGAAAAGCGACGAGGCGCTTAAACTGATGCAGCAGAGAATCAATGATCTGAATGCAAAGGTGCAGAGCGCCGAAGAAGAATTTTCTGCACAGGTGCGCAGCGTTACCGAAACCTTTACGCGCGATGCGGAACAGGCTACCAACGAGCTGGATAAACGGATTAACAACGCGACGGGGGAAGCAAATCATTCGCTTGACAACATCAGGGAGCTGGTACACGGCCTGCGCAGTGAAGTGGAAGAAACGCAGCATGATTTATTCGAAAAGATACGACGCGATTCCGAGCAGCTGACCGAAACCGTAGAAGAAATCGATAAGCGGCAAAACGCCTTTATTACGCAGACGCGCGTATTTGACCGTGCAGACGAATTGAAGGCTGATTTGGAACAAAACATCGAAAAGTTGAAGGCGGAGGTTACCCGCTTTGAAATCTACCGCAATACAATGGATGATCTGAATCTGAAATACGAAAAGGTAACTCATCTTGAAGAGGAAGCAACACAGAAAATCGCGCGATTTATGGGTGAGCGTAAAAATATTGAAATTTTGGAAAACGATTTTGCAAAACTGAGTGTGCTGTCCGAGTCGATGGATAAAAAGCTTGTTGAGCTTGCTTCGGCTGATGATGAATTACAGCGCTATCAGGTACAGATTCGGCGTATTGAAGAAAGCATTGCCGATGTAAATACCCGCTATGACCGCTTGGAGAAAAAAGGTACCGTGCTCGATCAAACGGTACAGAGCATCGATGCTGCCTTTGAAGATTTAAAGACGGTTGAAAAAGATATTAAGTCGGTACAGAGTAAGCTCTACACCATTCCGCCCGAACTGCAGGATATTCAAGAAAAGATGGAGTATCTTATTTCCAATCAGGAAAAAGCGGAGAAGGCGCGGGAGCAGCTTGATACCATCGATGAATTGCTTGGAGAGCTTGAGGGGCGCATTGAAAAACTGCACAATGCCCGTGAATGGCTTGCCGGTACTGAAACGCGCTTACAAGATATATCGAAGAATTCCGAAAATCAGTTGAAACTGTTGGCGGATTTGGTTAAGACCGAAAAACCGGTCAACAAAACGGAGGGAGCAACGACAGTCGGTACCCGTGAGAATGTGTTAAAGCTCTTTAGAAGCGGATGGACGCAGGACGCTATTGCCAATGCCCTCAATCTATCGCAAGGAGAAGTGCAGCTCATCCTAGAGCTTGCCGAAAAATAAGCTGACGCCTAAACGTGATGGTGCGAGAGCGGTGTTTACCGCGAAAGAAGACAGGTGCACCACACGGCGGCGGCCGTACCGCTGCCGATAATGCCGACCCCTTCGCCGGTTTTTGCTTTGACAAAAATTTGATCGATTTCTACCGATAGAATTTCCGCAATAGACCGGCGGATTGCCTCGCGGTACGGCAGAATTTTCGGCTTTTGGATCGCAATAACGCAATCGGCGTTTTCAAGCTGCCAGCCTGCTGTCAGGATCCGTTCCCACACCGTTTTTAGGAGCATCCGGGAGTCGGCATTCTTCCACTGCGGATCATTCGGCGGGAAAAGCTCGCCGATGTCGCCAAGACAAGCAGCTCCGAGCAAGGAATCCGCAAGCGCATGGAGTAGTACATCCCCGTCCGAATGCCCCGCTTCCCCTTTTCCAAAAGGAATATGAACCCCGCCTAAGATTAACGGTCTGCCTTCAACAAGGGTGTGGAGGTCATAACCTAAGCCAATTCGTATCATAGTGTTTTCCTTAAAGGTCTTCGCGATAAGTGATTTTCTTGTTTTCCCGTGATCCGGGGCAGATGTAAACAGTTCCGCAGTATCGTGCGTAGATCTCGCTGTCGTCGGTGTAGGTTTTGCCGTCATTGCAGGCTTGGCGGTGGGCGTAGAGCAACGATTCAAAGCGGAACCCTTGCGGCGTTTGTACGGCGGCGAGCCGGTCTCTTCTAAGATGCCGGATAATCTTTCCCGTTTCGTCCACTTCTTTTTGTGTATCCGTTACGGGTATGGCAGGGACTGCCGCTCCGTATTGTTCGGTTGCCATCAATACTGAAGTAATCACTTCGCCGGAAACCCATGGCCGCGCTCCGTCGTGTACCAGTATACAGGTTATGTTTTTATCCGCAAGCGTTAACAGCCCCTTGTACACCGACTCCTGCCGGCTTGCTCCCCCTTCAACAATATCGAGACTACCTTGATGTGTATCGAAAAAGGAGGAGAGCCGTATATCTGTAGCAAGCAGTGAATAGGCAGTTTCAACTTTACCCTGCGGCACAGTTATGACATAACGGCTAAAAAATCCTGCCGATGTAAAAGCATAGAGACAGGCAGACAGTACCGATGTATGCGTATCGGAATGTAAGGAAAGAAATTCTTTTTTTTCTCCGAACCGTTGGGAACTTCCGGCAGCTGTAATCAGAACGGCATTATTCGTCGTCATCGAAGTCGTCTTCGTCGTTCATATCGTTCATACCGTCGTCAAATATATCTTCATCGATTGAATCTTGTTTCCCGGCAGGAGCGTTTTTACTTAAAACCTCCAGATATGAATGGATCATCGCTTCGATTTCCTGTTTCGGTTTTTGTAGTGCATAAGAAAGCTCGTCGTAAAAGATGCGATATGCAGAATCGTATAATTTACGTTCTTGAATAGGAAGTTCTTTGATTTTACTGCGATGGTAGAGCGAGCGGACGATGGAGGCATTGTCTAAAATGCTCCCCGTTTTGAATAAATCGAGGTTCATTTGGTACCGCATCTTCCAATCGCTTGGGATGGGATCAAACTTTTCGGATAAAAAGGCGAGCGCAGCTTGCGCTTCATCGGCGGAAACGATTGTTCTAATACCTAGTTCAGCCGCCTTAAGAGCAGGTACAAGAACCGTCATGTCGGATTCATCAAAGTAAATGACGTAATACGTCAGCATTTCGTCTTTGAATTTTCTTTCACTTATTTCGACGATTTCTCCGACACCTTGACCGGGATAGACAACCCGTTCTTTCACTGTAAATGAACATTCAGTCATATGTTGGTGTTATAGCATAAAGAGTGGCTTTGGTCAAAGGATACCGGTCGCTATTTCTGTGGCAGCGGGAGGCCGTCTGGGCGGATGTCGGCGTAACGGCCGGAATTATTCCAGTAGGCATAGCCTTCATCAATGGAATCCTTAATGCCGATAACCTGTCGCTGCACATAATCTTCATTATAATACTTTCTGTCGTACGATACGGGAATGTAAAATGCTTGCGTCCACGGCCGGATAACTACCTTATTGTGTGCAATAATTTTATTCCGGTAGGAGCCTTGCTGATAAATGCGGTACGGGCGTTCCTCTGGCGGCTTTTGCGCCAGAAAACTTTGCCGGAAATGGCTGGGATAAAACATCGGGCATATCACATCCACATAGTCGGCAAGCACTTCAACTTCTTGCCCCGTGCGCGCTCCGGTACGGTACCATCCGTTCGCCCCGTAAATATCGATTGAAATCGGTGCGTGGATTTTTTCCCGAGCATAGGCGAGAAAAGACATGATGGCGCTTTCCTTATCCATGCCCTGCTCTTGTGCAGGGTACCGTGCCGCATAGAGATTTTCCCCATCGGTGGGAAAACGGATATAGTCGAACTGAACTTCATCAAAACCTCTCCGAATCAGTTCTTGAGCAATTGCCGTATTGTACTTCCATACATTTTCGTTGTAGGGGTCTACCCAATATTCTTCAATCGGCTCTAGAATTCCGTCAACGGTTTTATAGCCCTGCCACGGATTGCCGCTTTTATCTTTTATCGCATATAAATTTTTTCGGTATCGATACAGCTGCTTATCCTTGAAGACAACAATGCGGGCAACGAGGTACACCTTACGTTCTTTCGCTTTTGCGGTAAAGTCTTCAAGCTGGATAAAGGGACGCACCGCCCCCACCGCCTGTATTTCTTCATCCTGTGAGTCGTAGCGGACGAAGCCGAAATCATCTTTCATATCGATAACGAGTGTATCGAGTTTATTTTGTTCAAGCAGATCGAAATAGCGCTTCAAACCGGTGGCTGTCCGTGCCTGATGCGCCGGTAGATAGACTCCTTTCCGTCCCGCAGCGCGGCGGAGATAGTCCGTTTTCCGTGTCTTTTCTCCCTCATCGAACAGCCACAATTCCGAAAGGCTCACCGCTTTACCGAGTCGCGTCATCCGCTGCGGTATCCACGCCGAGAGCGGCTTTGAGGCAATACGTTTAAGTGTAAGTTCTATTCCCTTCAGCCGGTTGGGAGCGGGCGCCGGCAGTACGAGCGGTATTTCAAACAAACCGCCATTTTTCGTGCCAACGATGGACATTGCAGCGGGGCTCAGTCCGTCGATACAGCGCGCATCGGCGATGCTGTCCGTCCAGTCAGAAACGGCATTAAAGCGCTTTGCCGACCAATCGAGTTGGTACAGTTTACCGGTAAATGTTTGCGTAGCATACACTTCCTGTTTTTGCTGATGGGTATATACGACAATATCGGAAATTTCTTCATCGCTTTCCGGCCCGGGTACAAGCCCCTCACTTAAAGGCTGCCATTTGTCGGAGACGGACGGTTGCTTCCATGCCGCTCCGTAGATAGAGTGCGATGCAAGAACGGTAAGCTGCGGATTTCCCTGCGCATCCGGCAGGTCAAGCACGCATACGGCCTTTAACCCGTTGACCGGAGTATGGCAGCCGAGGTTGCGCCAATGCCTGCCACCATCTTCGCTTAAAAACACGGCGCTGTTTGTTGCGGTAATAAGAGTACCGGGACGGGACGGATGGGTTTCCAAATCTTTCAGCATCTGAGGTTTTTTTATGAAGGATTTTTCGCCGTCGGTTATCTTTTTTATCACCTTTATCGGAAGGCCGTCGTTGATATAATCAAATTTCGTTAAATTATCTGACCGCGTAATGCCGCTATCGGTGAGGAAAAACCATGTATTCCCACTTCTAATAATTTTCCGTACGGCCATCGTATCCCAAATTTTTTGGGTGGACACGGCGGTAAGTTTATATAATCCGTCTCGCGTACCCGCCAGAAGAAAATCCTGCGCATGAACCGACATCGCAGTAATAAATGCCAAAACAATCAACAGCCGTTTCATAAAGGGTAATTATAACCGATATAACAGCGGGGGTCTATGGAAACCTTGCCTATTTTACCTAAATTGACTACAGTGTTGCTTATGGGAAAGAAACTATATACATTAGCAATTTTACTGATGGCACTTGCAGTGTCATTGTTTTCATGTGCGACCGGCAATAATATTGCAGTGCCGGATACGTCGTTGAGCGATACAAGAGAGCTTGCGGAACAAATCGTCAGGGAGTTAAATTACGTAAGAACAAACCCTCGGCGGTATGCAACGGAGGTATTGGAGCCGCGCCTTAAATACTTTGATGGCAATATGTATGACGAGCCGGGAAAAGTCCGGCTATTGACCCAAGAAGGCATTACGCCGTTACAGGAATGTATACGCGTATTAAAAGACACTGCTGTCGCGGAACCGTTAACCTTGGAAACAGGATTATGCCGTTCGGCGCAATGGCTTGCGAATGATCAGGCATACACCGGAGGGATGGGGCATACAGGGAGTGACGGTTCCGATCTTGTTACCCGAATCAATCGATATGGAACATGGGGAATTCTCTGCGGTGAAAACTGTGCGTATGGTAGTATTACGGCGCGGGACATTGTCGTACAGCTTTTGATCGACGATGGAGTACCGAGTAGGGGACACAGGATTAATATCCTAAAACAGGAGTTTAAGAAGGTCGGTATTGGTTTTAACAAGACCGGAAATGCACCTTACGGTGCCGTTACTGTAATGGATTTTGCGGGCAGTTATACGGGGATCTCTAAAAACTCCAGTTTTTAGGGATTCTTAAAAGCTCGTTTTGTTACAATTCTGCTTCTTTTTTTATCGATACCTCTTTTATTTGTGACGTATTTACTGTATAATACTCTTTATTCGTGCGGTTTAATACCTTCCGTTCATCGGCAATGCTCTGCGTTATAACAAGCGGTATTAAAGCCGACTGCAACCACCTTATGAAAATAACATACCTAGACGCTCTGCGCCGTGGTATGTTGTTTCAATAGAGAGTAGTAAAAACAACAAAGCATTTTACCAGGAGCGGGTATGGAAACAGGTAAAAAGATATTTGGCAGCAAAAAAAAATATAGACCAACGGTAAATTTATGGAGTAGTGTCCGTATAAAATTTATCGTTATTATTGTTACTATTTTGCTTGTTGTTATTATCAGTGTTGCCACAGCTCTCGCAATTGCCATTATCCGCCCTTATAAAGATTTACTTTCAAACAGCCTCTTGTTGCAAACAAAAATATTACTTGATAATCTTGAATTACGGGTTCAAACTCATTTTTCTAACCCCACTCAGGAGGATTTTGATCTTTTATTATTGAATCGGGTTACTTTCCCCGAAGCAAAATATGTTGTTGTCACAGGTAGAAGCACTCTTCCGGGACAGACGGGGCTTCACTACGTCCTTGCAACTGATTATCAAGATATCACTAAACTGATTAATACCCATCGATATATTCCCGGGGAATCACAGTTTTATCCTGAAGGAATTGAAGAAATCCTTCAAAAGCTGATGTATATTAATGATGAAGCCTCAACAATCGTTCAGCAACATATCGACTCGATTCAACTGCTCACAAATGAGATGGAAGGGTTGGATATACATCGCGATTCGTACATGCTCAAGCGCCAAACTGAAATCCAAGCAAATATCAGACATCTGGAAGCAAAGCTGCAATCTAATCTTTCGGCACTGGCCGATCAAGGTTTTGGTTCCTACCCTGATTATTCCATGCAGAATCTTTCAAAAAAACGGACAGAATATTTATTCTATGAACCGATTATCTATTATAACCCTGAAAAACCGAAGGAGTGTGTTCAAGGAATTGTATTTGTTGATATTTCGGTAGAGGGGCTTTTGGAAAAAATAAATGAACAGCAAAACCGATTAATTCATATCATCGTCCAAATCTCATTGATAGTATTGATTGCGGGTATCTCTACTGCATGGTTCCTCAGTTCATTATTTGTACGGCCGCTCGGTTTGTTGGCGGCGCACGTCGCATTAATTCGCGATACCGAAGATAAAGAGAAGTTAGCTGGTAAGTCGGTTCAAGTTACCTCACGAGATGAATTTGGAATGTTGGGAACAACGATTAACGATATGACTGAAAGATTGGCTGCCGCTGCTGCTATTTCTAAAGATTTAAAGGTTGGAAAAGAGATACAAAAGATGTTTATCCCGCTGGATCTTAGTTCCTCCGGCAGGAAGCTGACAACTGGCAGTCATCGTGACATTTATTCTGAATTTTTCGGTTATTACGAAGGCGCCCACGGTGTTTCAGGTGATTATTTTGATTATAGAAAATTGGATGCCTTCCACTATGCCGTTATAAAGTGCGATGTTGCAGGGAAAGGGGTTCCTGCTGCCCTTATTATGGTAGAAGTAGCGACTTTATTCCAAAATTATTTTCAAAATTGGAGCTATAAACGAGACGGCTATAATCTCAGCGATATTGTTATGCGGATTAATGACGTTATCGAATCGCATGGGTTTGTGGGGCGTTTCGCTGCATTTAGTCTTTGTATTATCAATATGCGTGTTGGCGATGCTTATTTCTGTAATGCAGGTGATAATATCGTTCATATCTACGACAAACAGGCACGGCGCTTGAAAAGCTATACGTTGCGTTCAGGGTCGGCTGCCGGAGCATTCTCTTCGGAAATGATAAATCTTAACGGTGGGTATCCCGTAGAGAAAATACACCTGAATTGTGGGGATATACTGTTTCTTTATACTGACGGTATTGAAGAGTCCAAACGCAAGCTTCGTATCCCGCTTTCGAAGCCGAAAGACGGTGCCGATGCTATATTATCGGAGGATAATGGTGACAACAATCATCTGATAGGTACCGACAGTGAAACATTAGGAAAAGATAGGGTCGAAGCGATTATTGAAGCGGTTTTTGCTCGAAAAAAGTTTACGCTCAAAAAACGGCAGAGCGATCATATTTATGAGCAGATGGACTTTGATTTCTCTTCGTGTAACGGGACGATTGAGGATGCTGTTCTGGCGCTTATTTCAGTTGAGAAAGTCTTTAGAATGTATAAAGACAGTTCCGCGCAATCTTTTGATTGCGTCCAAGTAGATAAAAAAATCGATGCGTTCTTGAGTAAGTGCTTTCTGCAGTATGATATTTACTGTTACGATAAGGAGCCTCATCCTATTTACGATGAATATTTTTACTACAAACAAATAAAAGAAGATATTCAATACGATGATTTGACCATTCTTGGTATTGCACGCAGGGTACCCGTTTAAACGCCTGTTACAGGGCTGTGTATAAGTTTTATATGAATATTGTCAGCTCTTACTTGACATTTTTCCAATTGTGTTTTATTTTATACCAAGTACATCGCAGGGTAGAGCAGTTGGCAGCTCGTCGGGCTCATAACCCGGAAGTCGTAGGTTCAAGTCCTACCCCTGCTAAGTTTAAAAAAAAGGCATCCTTCTTTTGGGGATGTCTTTTTTTTTAATCAGGAGGTAAGATTATGGCTATTGTTGAACGTTTGGCAAAGCATGTTGCTGATTTTGGTGTTTTGTATACGAAAATACACAATTATCACTGGCATGTCGGTGGACTTAACTTTTTGGTTATTCATCAAATGACTGATGGTTATTATGAAGATGTTGCAGATAGCTACGACTCTCTTGCTGAACGTATCTTGCAGTTGGGCGGCACCGCTCCTGCTTCGTTGAAGGAATATTTGGCTCTGACCAGTATAAAAGAGGAGACAAAAAAATCTTTTACAGCAAAAGAAGTTATTACCGGCATCAAAACCGATTTTGAATACTTAGTGGCTGAATTGCACGAAACCCGTAAGGCAGCTGCCGATTCGAATGATGCTGCTACCGATTCTCTTTTAACTGACATAATTGCCGGTCTCGAAAAGAAAATCTGGATGCTAAACGCCGCCCTTAAATAACGTTTTTGATATTTTTTTCAATGCGCGAGATTTTGTGTAAAATTTCGCGCATTTTTTTTATCTCAGAGGAAGGACAAAATGCATCAGGCTAAGTAGATAAAATGGCGGAAAAATTGATGCTATCCTTGACAGTTCTGGCCAAATAGCATCAATTTTTCCGCGGGGTTCTTAAAAACCGGCCTGATGCGTTTTGCCCCAAAGCGATAGATTGACTTTTTTATAGTGCTATAGTATAGTCCTCTGTCTAGTATATTGAGGAAGGTTTATTTTCAGCCGCTAAAGATAGCGTGGCTGAAAAACACGGCGAGTTCGCTTTCGCGAACGTCGCTTATTGACGTATGCGCGTTCCGCGCATCAATGCAACAATCTCCAAAATTGATATTTTGTTCGGTCGTTGCATTTTAAGGAAATTTTGCTTTCCTCGCTATCCCAAGATCTTTTAGGCGGGTAATGCGCCTGATAATTATATATAGAAGGAGTCTAGTTTTATGAAACGGACATTTCAACCGAGCAGAACAAAACGCTTGCGCCGTCATGGATTTCGTGCGCGTATGGCAACACGCGGAGGACGTGCAGTTTTAAAGAGTCGCCGTGCAAAGGGGCGTTATAAGCTTTCCGTATCCGACGAAAAAAAGAGTTACTAAGAGTTTAACACATGGAACGCTCTTGTTTGCCTAAAGAAGAGCGTCTTTGCGGCGCCGCGCGGATACGGACTTTGTTTAAAATAGGTCTCCGCTATAGCTGCGACGGCGCAAAGTTGTTCGTTTTACCGAATAAATTACCATACAATCGTTTTGTTTGTACATTTAAACGACATTACGGTTCCGCCGTACAAAGAAATAAGGCTCGTCGTTTATCTAGGGAAGTATACCGTCAAATGAAATCCCAGCTTGTAATAGGAAAGGATATTATTTTGCTTATATTCCCCGGTGGCGATACTTTTTCTATACGGACAACGCAACTACAGTGTTTGTTTAAAAAAGCGGATATGTTTTCTATTCGATCTCAACAATATGAAACACAATTATCTGAAAAAGATTGAGCGTTTTTTTACGTTTTTGTTATGCGCGGGGGTAAAGGTGTACCAAAAGTGTATTTCTCCCTTATTCCCGCCTTGTTGCAGGTATTATCCCACCTGTTCTCATTACGCCCTTGAAAGCCTGACAAAATATGGGCCGGTTAAGGGAGGGTATTTAGCGGTAAGACGAATTCTGAGATGTCATCCTTTTCACAAGGGAGGGTATGACCCCGTTCCCTAGGAGATTCGTTTATGAATAAAAATACAGTTATTGCAATGGTGCTTTCCGGTCTTGTCATTGCAGCTGCGATGTTTGTGCAATACAAATTTTTTCCCCCTGCCCCCGTACAGCAACAGCCGTCTACCACCGCCTCTGTAACGGAGCAACAGGCAGCAGTCCCGCAAAATACTTTCGTAGCGGAAAATATGCCTGCCGATTCAGCTGTGCTGGAAGTCCCTGATGAAACTGTTATCGGTGAACAAATCGTTACGATTAAAACCAATGTTGCAGAAATTACGTTTACAAATCGGGGCGGCGATATCATTTCGTATAAGTTGTTGGAACACAATAATTCCAAGGGTGATTCCCATGTAGAAATGGTAAAAAACCTAACCGATCGGAATAGAGCGTTTTCGATTGCGCTTGGCGGTGCTCAAGCTCCCGCTTTAAATCAATTCTTTAATGTCAAAGAAGAAACGGTAAACGGAAAGCAGACTGTCGGCTTTTTTAAGACAATTTCGATAAAAAACCAAGACGGTTCCATATCTTCGTTTACACTTGCAAAAAGATATACCTTTCTGCCTGATGATTATATGTTCGAACTTGCCGTTACGGTCAGCGGCGATGCCGATATGAAGGGGTTGAATTTTGATAATGCGGGGTATACATTGCGGACAATGCCGCAAATCGGTCCTGATTGGGATGTAAAGGCGGATCGCTACGAGTATCGTAACTTTTTTGCGTATATAGACGGGAAGAAAAAAGATGCTACATTAAAAGCCAATCAGACTAAGTTGATTACGGATTCCGTTCCATGGGCAGGCATTTCGGGAAAATACTTTAGCCTTATCGTTATTCCCTCAACCCCTGCGCAGCAGATCCTGTATTCTGCCGCGCAGCCTAACGCAGATAGGGTACAAGACGGGCAATTGTTTTTTTTGCGCCCTGTTATTACCGGTAATAAGGTAACCGATGTGTACCGTATCTACCTCGGCCCGTGTTCTGAAAATATTTTAAGCACTTATAATATTCCGTCAAAAAACAATTACAATTATGACAATCTGCGTATTGATACGGTTGCTGTTTCAAGCGGTATTTGGCGTCCGCTTGAAGTGTTGCTTAAATGGTTATTACAATTCTTCTATAAACTTATCCCGAACTGGGGTGTTTCGATTATTCTTGTAACGATTTTGATCAAGGTTATCTTTTTCCCGCTTACTAAGAAGAGCTCGGAATCAACGCAGCAGATGCAGAAAATGCAGCCAAAGATTAAAGAGTTGCAGGAAAAATATAAAGGCAAGCCTCAAAAGCTGAATGAGGAAATGGCAAAGCTTTATAAAGAAGCCGGTTACAATCCGCTCTCGGGTTGTCTACCGCTATTGATCCAATTGCCGATATTATTTGCGATGTACCGTCTGTTTAATAACTATTTTGAATTCCGCGGCGCTATGTTTATTCCCCATTGGATACCGGACTTATCTATCGGTGACAGTGTCTTGCAGTTCCCCAGTCCTATTCCCTTCCTCGGATGGACGGATCTGCGTATCTTGCCGATTGTCTATGTGATTTCGCAGATGGTCTTCGGAAAAATAACGCAGACACCGACAAACGATCAGCAACAAAACAGCACAATGAAAATTATGATGTATGGTATGCCGTTGTTCTTCTTCTTTATGTTCTATAATGCGCCGTCAGGGTTGCTACTCTACTGGACATGCACGAACTTCTTAATGCTTGTTCAGCAGATGATCATTAAGGCAATGATGAAGCAGAAAAAGGAGGTTCGGAAATGATTTATGAATTTGAAGGAAAAACCGAACGTGATGCTATAGATAAGGCAATTGCCGAGCTCGGTGTAGAGTCTGATCAATTTGATGTGGAAATTGTTGAAATTCAGAAAAATTCACTTTTCAAGAAGGGGTATGCTAAAATCCGTGTACATATTGACGATAAAGCGACCGTAGAGAGACCAACTAGCGACACTCCCCTTCAATCTGGACCCGGTCGAGAGGCTGCTACGGATAAAGAGGCTGATTTGGTGAAATTTATCGGTGAACTCATTCATGCGATGGGGTATACCGCAAATATCGAAATCCTTTCACATGAAGAACACAAATTGCTTGTGCGGCTTTCTTCTGAGGATTCTGCGATTTTAATCGGTAAGAAAGGGAAGAATTTGGATGCGCTCCAGCTGATCGCTAATGTGTATGCCGGTAAAATCGGAATTTCGGAACGGATTATGCTCGATTGCGAAAACTATCGGCTCCGTCGTGAAGAATCGCTGGTTCGACTTGCTTATACCACTGCCGATCAGGTTGTAACAACGAAGACTTCGGTCTTGCTTGAGCCAATGAACCCCTATGAACGTAGACTTATCCACAGCACACTTGCCGACATTCGGGATGTCGATACGAAGAGCGAAGGTGAGGGCTTATACAAACAAGTGCGTGTGCTGTATAAAGGGCTATAGCGGATGAGGCGTTGTCTTATTCTTCTTACCCTTTTAACAGCCGGTTCTCTTTTTGCACAGGATATCGGCAATGTACCCGATTCGGTGATTTCTGTGCTGGATTCGTTTTTATCCGCTGAGCAGCGGATAGAATTACTTAAGCAAGGACATCTTTTCCGGTCGGTGTATAATAAAGAGAACGCTGTACCGCGGCTTGCGCCGCTTTTCGCCGTGCCGCAAACATTTTCGGAAAACTGGAACAAGGGTAATCCTACTTTTTTGATAGAAGCGTTGTATGTGCATAAAAAGACGCAAGGCAATACAAAAGACATAGAGAAAATCTCCCGCATTCTCCGCTCTGTTTCAAAGCTGGAAGGATTGCAATATTATTCGAGCAGCCGCAAGGAAATGCGGACACTCTACGAGGCGTCGTATGTTATTGACGACCCTAAAACACAAGGACGGATTGCTGATCCTGTTGACAATCCTGCAGCGGATTTTTCGGTCTATGTACTGCAAAAGGATTTAACCTTCGATAAAAATATTTATCGTTACCGTTTCTGTTCTGATGCCGATTCTGCCGGTTTTATGTCTACAAATATCGATGTCTTAAAGTATTCGATATTTAAAGCAATGAAACCTGAAAATTTAGAAGTATCGATTGCAGTAACCGACCTTGGCGAATATCTACTGGTACATATGCTGACGCGTGCCGATTTTACTGCGCCTTCCATTTTTAGGGAGCGGGTACAGAATTCGTTTAGAACACGGGGAGAAGCGATTTATAATTGGTTTATTGCGCAATATGAAGACGGGGTAGCACTTTGATGGAGGAACTATGCGGTTGAATAAGATTCTAGTGCTGGTTTTACCGGTTACTTTTTTGATTATCGCGACAGCAGCAGCTGCTGCGATTATTTTAACGGGAGATTCTGAAAAAGGAAAAAAAATGAATGCGATAAGCGCTGAATTACAAAGGGACGGTATCTATGCCGTTATTGATACGAACAAAGGAGATATTGTTTTGGAGCTGTTTTATAAAGAGACGCCTCTGACGGTATGTAACTTTGTCGGATTGGCCGAAGGAACATTGGATGCGGCAAAGGGAAAACCTTTTTTATGACGGTTTAACCTTCCACCGTGTTATTTCGAATTTCATGATTCAAGGTGGCGACCCTGACGGCAAGGGCACCGGCGGGCCGGGATACCGATTCCCTGATGAGTTTGTCGACAACCTCAAACACAATACTGCCGGCATTCTTTCGATGGCAAATGCGGGGCCGGGAACAAACGGGTCTCAGTTTTTTATTACCCATGTGCCGACGCCTTGGCTTGATGGAAAACATACGGTATTCGGCCGTGTCGTAAAAAGGGCAGGATGTCGTCAATAAAATTGTGCAGGGTGATCGGATGAATTCCGTGTCGATTATCCGTAAGGGAGCTGAAGCACAGAAGTTTACTGCAACGCAAAAAGATTTTGATACTTATCTTGCAGGCGCTACAGAGCGGGCAAAACAACGTGCTACCCAAAAGCGGGAAAAATATGAAGCTTTGATAAAGCAAAAATTCCCCAATGTCGTTAAGACCGAAAACGGTATTTTCTATACAATTACGAAGGAAGGGAAGGGGGCAAAGGCTCAAACAGGCAAGACCCTGACGATGAAATATAAAGGTTCGTTGCTGGACGGCACCGTATTTGATGATTCCGATATGCATGAACCGCTCAAGTTTGTTGCCGGTGCAGGACAGCTCATTGCAGGGTTTGACCAACAAGCGGTACAGATGGCAACCGGCGAGAAACGGATAATTGTTATTCCGCCGGAACTGGGTTACGGTTCACGCGGAGCTGGTGGGGTTATCCCTCCCGATAGCTATCTGATATTTGAGCTTGAACTACTGTCGGTAAAGTAATCTCCGGCAAAACCCTGTGAATTGACTACGCATTTTTTTTGTGCTAGTATTTTAAGGATATTTATCATAAATAAGGATGTAAATAATGAATGCAATTCCATTGTTGCAGCAAGCCGCCTCAGGGGGTAGTTTTATTCCGTTGCTTGCTCTCGGTCTTATCTTTGTAATTTTCTACGTTTTTATTATCGGCCCTCAAAAGAAAGAGCAAAAGAAAACGCAGGAAATGATTGCCTCCGTTCAGAAGGGTGATAAAATCATCACAATCGGCGGTATCCACGGTGTTGTTTCTTCCGTAAAAGAAACAACGATTATTCTTAAAGTTGACGATAATTGTAAGCTCGAAATGAATCGTTCCGCAATCGGCAGCGTTATATTGGACGAAAAAACGAAAGCGAGCCGCCTGGCAAATGTGCCGGAAAAGGCATCTCTGCTTTCTGCTCTCTTTAAAAAGAAAGAAAAGAAAGCTGAAGATTCCAGCTCCGAAAAACCGCAGCCACCCGATTTTTCCGGCGGAGCGGAATAAACGTTTCCATTATCATAGGAGCGTATCAGCTTATAAATCGTTCGTGCTGTGCCTAACCCCCAGTATGAACGTTTGTTTCCGTTAGATGAGGAGATAGACATGAAAAAGCGAACTCGATTCGTGATTGTTCTGGCTGTGTTAGGCCTCTGTTTTGTGTTTTTGTATCCCACCCTTAAATGGTATTTTTGGACAGATAAAGACGATAAGGCACTGGCGCTCGGTTCCAGAGAAAAAATTAAAGATTATGTCATAAATATGACAAAAACGGATATTGATGCATTAATCGCATCTGCAAAAAAAGGTGATTCCGAGCCGGTTTCAGCAAAATATGATCCGCTTATTAAGGCTGCAAAGAAGAATTTAAAGGATCTCGGTAAGGAACGTCCATCGGTCTGGACAGCGAGTGCATTGCTCGCAGCCTTCCCTGGGAGTTCTGAAGAGAGGGCTCGTTCGGCAATGAGTTCTATCCTAGAGGATTCATACCGTAGCAAAATACTCGGTATTAAAAACGCGCAAGCAAATGCCGTAAAACTCGGGCTCGACCTCTCTGGTGGTATGAGTATTATCATTAAAGCAGATTTAAGTGCAGTAACCGGCGATAGTGGGGATAGCAGTACTTCGGCAAAAAAAGAAGCGATGAATTTAGCTATTGATACCATTTCGAGCCGTATCGATAAGTTCGGTTTGACGGAACCTGTTATCAGGCAGCAGGGTGAAGATCGTATTTACGTTGAGATTCCGGGTGCTGCCGATGCCGACAAGATCAATTCTATTATCATGGGGCGCGGCTTGCTTGCATTCCATATTGTAGACGATGATGCGACTCAAGCTTTTTATTCCTACTATAATGCCAATCCAACGCGTACTTTTGATGCGGACTATAACCTTATTGATCCTTCGATTATTCCTGCAGACACCAAGGTACTCGGTGTATATAGCAAGGATGTGTACGGTTTGGATGAACGGCAAGGTTTTCTTGTTATAAAGAAAGAAGCAGCGCTTGAAGGTAAACACTTGCAGCGTGTAAGCACAACCACGAGTCAAACCAATGAACCGCTGGTTGTATTTGAACTCGATAAGGAAGGTTCGGAAATCTTTGCAACCGTCACTACCGCAAATCAAGGTAAACGGTTGGCTATTGTATCCGACGATAAGATTAAATCGGCGCCGAATATCAAGGAGCCGATTACCGGCGGTACGGGAACTATCAGCGGTTTCAGCGCGGACGAGGCGGAAAACCTTAAAACAATTTTGCGCACTGCATGGCTCAATGTACCGCTCGAATTGGAAAACCAGCAGGTAATAGGCGCCAGCATGGGAGAGCAAGCCATCAATCAGGGATTAATGGCGTTGCAATGGGGATTAATTGCAGTTTTGGCGTTCATGCTGATTTGGTATCGCGCAGCCGGTATTAATGCTTGTATCGCGCAGATATTGAATCTTTATATCGTATTCAGTGTGCTTTCAGCCTTTAATCTTACGCTTACACTTCCGAGTATTGCCGGTATGATTTTGACGATTGGTATGGCGGTTGACGCAAACGTTGTTATTTTTGAAAGAATTAAAGAAGAACTTGCCCTGCACAAAAGTAGAGAAGCAGCTATTCAAACCGGTTTTGATCATGCCTTCTGGGCAATTATGGATTCCAATATCACTACCTTTATTGCAGCCTTGTTCTTATCAATATTGGGAACCGGCCCGATTAAGGGATTTGCTTACAGCTTGACAATAGGTGTTGTTTCTTCCGTATTTACAGCTCTTTTTGTTTCACGGCTTATCTTTGATTTTGGCACGGAAACATTACACCAAGAAAAGCTGCACATTACGTGGAGGTCGCTCGCATGAAAAAAACGATAAAATTCAGCAAGCTTTTTGCCGTTATGGTTGTTTTGAGCTCTGCTCTTATTATTTCCGGAATTGTAGGTTTCTTTACTAAAGGTATTAACTTCGGGATCGATTTCCAGGCAGGGTTTATCGAGAAAGTACGATTTGCTCCTACCGCATTTATTTTAACGTATGATGGCGAAAAAAATATACAGGTAGCACAAAGTTCCCAAGGAATTGATATTACCGTTATTTCGGTGGATACTGAAAACAAGGTTGTATCTTTTAAGTATACTGAATACCCCACAGTTGGGCAGTTTATTGAGGCCATACAACAGCAAATTGATGGTGTAAAGGTTAAAGCACTTGCAAAGACCGATACCGCATTGCAAAGCGTGTTTATTACCTCAGAAACATCTCGCCTTACGACGGAGCCATTCCGTGCGCATTATATTCCCGAGCAAATACAACCGATCGATGCCGATGAGGTGCGTCATGCACTTGCTTCCATCCCTTCGGTTTCAGTACAGCAAGTTGGTGAATCACGTGACCGCGTGTTCCAAATTCGGTTACCTGATAACGGCACATACACCAATGCAAACGCTGAACTGCGGGCTTTAATTAATACTGCGCTGGTAGCTGCTTATGAAGCGGATAATTTTGCCGTATTGAGTACCGATTTTGTCGGCTCTCGCTTCTCCGGTTCGCTTGCTCGCCAAGCGGTACTTCTGGTAATTGGAGCATTGTTCTTAATCTTCATTTATGCTTTAGTCCGTTTCCGTTGGACATTTGCATTAGGCGCCGTGCTTGCTTTGGTTCACGATGTTCTGATTATGATCACCTTTATTGTGTGGACGCAGATGGAGTTTAATTCCACCACCATTGCGGCAATTCTGACAATTGTCGGATACTCAATAAACGACACGGTTGTCGTATTTGACCGTATCCGCGAAAATATTCGGCTTAATCCAAAGCTTGCATTGGTTGATGTTTTGGATCTTGCACAAACCGAAGTGTTGAGCAGAACAATTATCACAACCGTTACGACAATGCTTGCCGCTGTTTCGCTTTATATCTTTACATCCGGTAGCATGAAAGACTTTGCGCTTGCCTTATTGGTAGGTATGATAAGCGGTGTATATTCGACAATCTACATTGCCGGCGCTTGTATCACCTTCTTTTCCGGTAAAAAGCACGCAGGTGAGTTAGCACTCGGTGGTACTAAAAAAAGACCGGTTGCCGAGGTAACCATATAATCACTGATATACCTCTAAAGATTGTAAACCTCTAAAAACGTGAGTTTTTAGAGGTTCTTCCTTTTCTTATTTAGTCAAAAAACAGACAGAGCCCATAGACTTCTCTACATCCGGCATTTTTTAACACATGGGCACAGGCTTCAAGCGTTGCGCCGGTCGTCATCACATCATCGAGCAGCATGACTTTGTCGGGAACGGTCTTCGCCGAAAATGTAATTTTCCCCTGTAAGTTCACTGCGCGATCGGCCTTGGACAGCTTTTTTTGCGGAATGCCGTCCTGTCGCTTTAAACACCGGTATATCGTCAGTTCCGGATAAACCGCTAAATCCTTCGCAAGATCTTCAATTTGATCCCAGCCTTTTTCCCGCAGTTTTTTAGGACGCGGCGGCACCGGTACGAGCGGTAGACTTGCAAACTCCGGATGTTGTGTGAGAAAGTTGTGGATAAGCGGTGCAAATACGGTGGAAAAGGTGCGAATACTATTGTTCTTCCAAACAGGCAGCAATTTTTGGCCAAGACCGATATAGGGAAAAAGTGTAAAGATACGATCGCAAGCAGGCCGCGGTTTTTCTGCGGTTTCGTCGTCAGTCGGCCTGCAACGGGTACAATACTCGTGCTCGGAAATGAGGATTTTCCCGCAGTGCTTGCAGCGAGGCTCGGCTCGGCATAAATGCTCCAAATCATCGGAACCGATATACGGCTCAAATTCCGTTTGAATACAATGGCTGCACAGCGGCAGCCCTGCCTCGCTTGCGTTCCCACAGAGGATACAAGTCTGCGGGCACAAAAGCCCGCTGTAACATTTACGTAATACATTCTTCACATGATACAAAGGCACGATGCGTTTCATATAATCTCCTATAACAGGGTCGACCTTTTGCAGCCTTATTATGGTCTTATATAGCACGCGAAGGAAAATGGCTTGTATTTATTGATTTTCTGCAGAAGATTTTTCAGAATTTGAAATTATACCAGCCTCTTGAGTGTCAACTGCCGCTGAGTTATCTTTTTCAGCTTGTGTTGCTGCCGTCTGACTGTCTTTTTCAGCCTGTTTTGCAGCGATGGCTATTTGTAGCTGCTTTTGCCGGTTTTCTTCAAGCTGATTCGTATCGTTAAAAAAGCTATATGCCTTTTTTATATCGTCGTAATGAAACGGGATACTGTCGATATAGTCGTCTACGGTCAATTTCCCATCGAGGGTCTCTACTTGGAAGCCTTCAAGCAACAGGTATTTTTTTCCGTCCTTCAGCAAAAAGTTGAACCGTACATGGTTTGCAATTTTTCCTTTGGCAATGAGCCTACTTATCGTCTCTTTAGATGATGCATAGACATAGAGGGTCGTTTCACCAAGGTAACGCTGTCCGTTTTGCCTATGCTGGGAATCGGCTATATTGCTTATGGTAAAAAAGCGGTCGAGTATGGTCTTCATTCCGTTGTTTACGGAAAAATCAAACCGATAGGTATACAGCATTGTATCGACTTTAAAACTGATAAAATCGTCTTTTGCTTTGGGCATTACGCAACAATCAATAGCGTAGACAACGTCAAACTGATGATTTGTCGTATTGACTGTAACACCTGCAGCGACCGGTTCCGTATACAATGCCTTAGAGGGTAGCGTTGTGCAGGCTGTAAGGCAGAATGCGCAAACAGCCGCTGGAATCCAAACTGTTTTTAAAAAGTTATTCATAATATCCTCCTTTGGTCGATAAGTGCTGTTAATCAGAATTCATCATAATCAGTACATTCTCAATTTTTCCAATTATATTATATAAGTAGAAAATTTTTGTGGAAGCAGATTGCTACCCCATCAGCCCCATTAGCCGCGCTTGCAGTCCCTTGCTCTTTGCGACCTTCCGCATTGTTTGGCGGGTCTTTTCAAACTGCTTTAACAGCTTGTTTACTTCGGCGACGGATGTACCGGATCCCTTTGCAATGCGTTTGCGGCGGGGCGGCCCAATGATGTAGTGATTTTCCCGTTCTTTGAGCGTCATCGACTGGATAATCGCCTTTTGCCGCTTAAAGCCTGCTTTGTCGATATCCTCGGCGGAAATTTGACCGGCAAGCCCGGGCATCATATCAAGCATGGATTCAATCGAGCCCATCTTTTCGACATTTTCAAGCTGGTCGAGCATATCGGAAAGGGTGAACGTTTCCGTCGCCATCTTTTTCTGCAAGCGGGCGGCTTCTTCCGCATCGATATTTTCCTGCGCTTTTTCGACGAGCGAAACAATATCGCCCATACCGAGGATTCTGCCGGCAATACGATCGGGATAGAACGGTTCAAAATCTTCGATTTTTTCGCCGACACCGACATACAGGATAGGCTTGCCGGTTACGGTTTTTAACGATAACGCCGCACCGCCGCGAGCATCGGAGTCGAACTTGGTTAAAATAACGCCGGTCAGCCCCGCCTGTTCATCAAAGGCTTTGGCGACCTCGGCAGCATTTTGTCCTGTCATCGCATCGGCGACGAGGAGGGTTTCTACCGGATTGACCGCCTTTTTTACCGCGGCGATCTCCTGCATCATCGCTTCGTCGATTTGCAGCCGTCCCGCCGTATCGACGATAACGGTATCAAAGCCGTTTTTCCGTGCATAGGTAACCGCGTTTTGTGCAACCCGTACCGCATCCTTGGTGTCTTCTTTATATACGGGGACGTCGATACGTTCTCCTAATGAGGAGAGCTGTTCCACAGCTGCGGGACGGACGAGGTCGCAGGCAACGAGCAGCGGTTTACGGCCTTCTTTCTTTAAACGGGCTGCCAGCTTCGCAGCGGATGTCGTTTTACCGGAACCCTGCAAGCCGAGGAAAAGGATAACCGACTGGGTGTCGGGGCCTTTCAGTTGCAAGCTTTTCTTTTCATCGCCTAAAAACGACAGGATTTTATCGTGGACAATCTTGATAAACTGCTGACCGGGATTAACCGATTTTAATACGGTTTCTCCCTTTGCTTCTTCGATTGTTGCATTGATAAAACGGCGTACTACGCGGAGGTTGACATCCGCTTCGAGCAGCGCAATTTTTATTTCCTCTACCGCTTCTTCAATATTTTTTTCGGTAATGGTTGCCTTGCCGCTTATCTTGCGGACAATGCCGCTAAACGTATTGGTAATTTTCTCAAGCATTTTTCATCCTTATTCGTACGGGGTGTTGATTCATGCGGGGGACGCTGATTGAGTGTTAAAAGGTGTCCAATATTTATCAGCTAAAGTAAATGGACTGAACCCCCGCTCTTGTTAAAACCAATCTTTATTGCCGTCTTCCCAGCTGAAAAATTCTTCCGGCTGAAAAAACAGGCTAAGTTCCCGCGCAGCGCTTTCGGCAGAGTCCGACGAATGGACAACGTTGATATTGGTATGCAAGGCATAATCGCCCCGGATGGTTCCCGGCTCCGCATTCAAAACCTTTGTTGCTCCGCAGAGTTTCCGCACAATCGCAACGGCATCATCTCCCTCAAAGGCCATCGCAACTACGGGGCCGGAGGTGATATACTGTACCAATTCACCGAAAAACGGCTTATCGGCGTGTTCGGCATAATGTTTTTTCGCAAGCTCCGGACTGATACGCATCAGCTTTAAGGCAACCAGTTTGAGCCCTTTTTTTTTTTCAAAGCGGCTTAGCACTTCTCCTGCAATCCGCCGCTGCACCACACCCGGCTTCATCATTACAAATGTTCTTTCCATAATCTCTTTTCTCCCATTTTTGGTGATGTCTTAAAAGTGTTTTCCTTTTCGACATTCCCCTTAATTGACACTCACTTTTTCCAGCTTCCAGATATCCCGCACATAGTCTTCGATGGTACGGTCTGAACTGAACTTACCCGATCGGGCGATGTTCAGAAGGCACATTTTAGCCCATTTCATCTGGTTGCGATAGTATTCGACAATTCGCTCCTGCGCTGCTGTGTATGCATCGAAGTCCGCCAGTACGTAATAGACGTCCGGCCGCTGACCTTCCACGCCGTATACCAGCGAATCATACAATTCTCTAAAGCTGTTGTCAAAGGGCGGCGTATACGTCCCGTCGATAAGCTGGGTCAGCGCTCTCGCCAATGCAGGATTGCGGTTCAGGTATTCTTGCGGATTATAGCTGTGCTCGTGCTCGATTTTTTGAATCTCATCGGCGGTGATACCAAAAATAACGGCGTTTTCAGCACCTACTTCTTCCACAATTTCGATATTGGCGCCGTCCAGTGTTCCGAGCGTGATTGCACCGTTCAGCATAAACTTCATGTTGCCGGTTCCCGATGCTTCCTTACCCGCAGTGGAAATCTGTTCGGAAATATCCGAGGCGGGGAAAATCTTTTCGGCAGTCGAGACGCAATAGTTTGCCGCAAACACAACCTTTAATTTTCCCCGTACACGGTGATCATTGTTAATGCGGTCGGCGACAGTATTAATCAACTTAATGATGAGCTTTGCCCGCCGATAGCCCGACGCCGCTTTTGCGCCGAAGATAAAGGTGTGCGGGATAGGATCATACGTCGGGTCTTCGATAATTCTGTTATAGAGCGTCATCACATGCAGGATGTTTAAGAGCTGTCGCTTGTATTCGTGGAGCCGTTTTATCTGCACGTCAAAAATCGAGTTCGGATCGATCACAACACCCTGTGTCTGCTTGAGGAATTCCGCAAGCCGCTCTTTATTGTGTTTTTTTATCGCGATTAATTCCTGTAGTGCTTCCTGATTATCAGCCAGTTTTTCAAGCTGCCGCAGCTGGGTAAGGTCTTTAATCCAGCCGTCGCCGATATGTTTCGTGATAAAGGCCGAAAGCGCGGGGTTCGCAGTTAAAAGCCAGCGGCGCTGCGTAACGCCGTTTGTCTTATTGTTAAATTTCTGCGGATACAGATTATACCAATCGGACAGCTCTTTGGTTTTAAGGATTTCGGTGTGCAGCGCCGCAACACCGTTGACCGAAAAGGAACCGGCAATTGCGAGCCATGCCATACGGATTTTCCCTTCGCCGATAATGGACATCTTGTTGTGTTTTTTCCAATCATTCGGGTATTTTTCCCGCAGTTCCAGCAGGAAGCGGCGGTTTATCTCTTCTACAATTTGATACACGCGCGGCAGTAAGCCTTGGAATATCTCGATCGGCCATTTTTCCAAAGCTTCCGCTAAAATCGTATGGTTTGTGTATGCAAAGGTTTGCGTAACAATCGCCCATGCCGCATCCCAGCCGAGGTGGTGTTCGTCCATCAAAAGGCGCATCAGTTCGGGGATTGCCACGACGGGGTGCGTATCGTTTAGCTGGATAACATTATAACGCGGGAAGTCGGAAAAATTTGTACCGTGTTTATGGATAAATGAACGCACTAAATCCTGTAAACTTGCAGAAGTGAAAAAATACTGCTGCTTTAAGCGGAGCGCTTTTCCCGACGGGCCGCTGTCGTTGGGGTATAATACGCGCGAAATATTTTCTGCGGAGTTCTGCTTTGCAACCGCAGCGGTGTATTCCATATTGTTAAAGAGCTGTAAATCGAATCCATTGGGAGAGGAGGCTTCCCACAGGCGCAGGCGGTTGACGGTTTTGGTGCCGTATCCGATGATCGCCATATCGTAGGGGGTTGCGATAACCTCCTCGGCATTTTCCAACCGATAGCACAGGGTGCTGTCTTCTTGCTGCGTGCATATCGGGGTGCCGCCGAAGCGCACCGTTACCGCCAAATCGTCGCGGCGTATTTCCCACGGATCACGATAACGCCGCCAATTGTCGGGGTATTCCATCTGATAGCCGTTTTCAATCCGCTGTTCAAACATACCGTACTGGTAGCGGATACCGTAGCCGTGTCCGGGGTAATCGAGCGTTGCAAGCGAGTCCAAAAAACAGGCGGCGAGCCTACCGAGACCGCCGTTTCCAAGCCCTGCATCGGGTTCTTCATCTTCAATATCCCGATACGAGGCGGAAAGCTCCGTTAAAAGTTCTTCCATTACGGCGCGCATACCGGTGTTATTCAGATTATTCGAAAGCGCCCGCCCCATCAGAAATTCGGCGGAGAAATAATACATCTGCCGTACATCAGGTTGCTCCTGCGCGGCTCTGGTTGCGGATATGTTCGGCTGGATGCTATCCATAACGCTGCTTGCTGCGGCATCATAGAGCTCACGCTTTGTTGCCTCGGATATGTCCTTGCTGAAATTCCGTTTCAACTTGCCAAGAATACTTGCCCGTAAGGTTTCTTTTAATTGAGACATAATCTACCTCGCTATTTCAGAATTAACACGACGGCTGTCGCGGCTAATACAACATATTTTTGCTGATTTTCCGACAGCGGCGCCTGTTCGGGATCGGTAAAATCTTCCCCTGCCGGATAGGATGTATCGATCAGCCGATACCAATGCTTTCCTTGTGGAGGAGGGCATATCGTTGCAGTAACGTCTAAACTACCGCCGTTTAATATGATGTAAAAGCTGTTATCATCGCATTCGGCTCTCGTTTCCGCCGCGGAACCGTCAAGAAAATACGCTAAAAACGATGAAGGTTGGTTCCAATCGGGGGTATTGCCCTGTGCATCATACCAGCTGATATCTTGCTTACGCCGGTCTCCGGATTGCGTTCCCGTTAAAAATTCCGAACGCAGGAACGCCGGATGCTGTTTGCGCAGGCGGATCAATTTTTTTACAAAGGTCAGTATGTCGGCATTGCTTTGTGTCAGCGACCAATCGAACCAGCTTATCTCGTTGTCTTGGCAGTAGGGGTTGTTGTTTCCCCGTTGTGTCCGCAGTACCTCATCTCCGGCAGTCAACATCGGGGTTCCCAGCGATAAAATGAGCGTTAGCAGGATGTTTTTTGCTTTTTGCTTCCGTAGGGTTTCGATGCGGGTGTTTTCGGTTTTCCCTTCAAAGCCGTTGTTATAGCTGCAATTAAAATCGGTACCGTCCCGATTGTCCTCTCCGTTCTCTTCGTTGTGTTTTCTATCATAGCTTAATAAATCGTAGAGGGTAAATCCATCGTGGCTGGTAACAAAGTTGATGGAATGGAAAGGCTTGCGTCCGTTGCCGGAGTACAAATCGGCGGAACCGGTTACACGTGTTGCAAGCTCCCTAGCATGGGAGGAATCGCCGCGCCAAAAGAGGCGCACATCGTCGCGGAAGCGGTCATTCCATTCCGCCCACCTGCCGCCGGGAAAATTCCCAACCTGATAGGCGCCACCCGCATCCCATGCCTCTGCGATGATCTTTGTTTTTCTCAATATGGGATCTTCGGCAATATGCTCAAGGGTAGGCGGATTATCCATCAGTTTCCCTTTTTGATCCCTGCCCAAAATGGAGCCGAGGTCGAACCGGAAGCCGTCAACATGCATTTCGATAACCCAGTAGCGCAGGCAGTCCAAGATAAAGGTCTGCACAATCGGATGATTGCAGTTGAAGGTGTTGCCGCAGCCGGAGTAATTCCGGTAATAGCGGGCGTTATCTTCTAATATATAATAGATGGTATTGTCCAAGCCGCGGAACGAAAGGGTCGGCTCGAATTCGCTGCCCTCCGCCGTGTGATTAAATACGATGTCAAGAATCACTTCGATGCCGTTTTTATGCAGCTCGCGCACCATTCGTTTGAACTCGAATACCGCACCTATGCCTTCACGGTCGGAAGCGTACGACGACTTAGGCGCAAAGAAGGCGATGGTACTGTATCCCCAGTAGTTTTTTAACACCATGCCGGTTCGAGGATTTATTCTAGTCAATTCATGCGCGTTAAATTCCTGAATGGGCAGCAGTTCAAGGCTGGTAATACCCAGCTCTTTTAAATACGGGATAGTATCGATAATACCCTGATAGGTTCCCTTGTGCTGTTGCGGTGCATTGGGATGGCACGAAAGCCCTTTTACATGCGCTTCGTAGATGATGCAGTCCTTCAACGGATAATTGAGGGGATGGTCGCCCTGCCAGTCAAAATCATCGTGAGCTACTGCGATGCACTTGGGAAAATGAGCAGGCGATTGTTTGGTTAAAAAAGCAAGGTCGCCGTCTATATGAGGGGGAGGCGTTTGCGTAGAAAAATTTCCGCTAAAAGATTCTGTGTTGGCAAGTCCTTGTGAGTATGGGTCGAGCAGATAATTGCCGGCATTAAAGCGCATTCCTTCATAAGGAGCAAACGGTCCATCAACACGGTAAAGATATAAGGCATTTTTCGGCAGTCCTTTTACAAAGACATGCCAGATATCTCCTGTTTTATTCGTTTGAGGATCAAAAGTGTATGAACAACAAGGCGCGGAATCTTCGGATTTTGCAAAGATATCCAACGTTACCGAAAAAGCATGTCGGGAAAAGACACTGAAATTTACGCCGTCGCAATAGACAGCAGCACCGGCTGGAAGCGGGCTACCCGGCAAAAATGATAGGTTTTCCATGAACGAAACGAAATGTAGCACGAAAAGTAAAATTATGCTATACTCCCGGTAAGTATCGGATAATTGCATCAGGCTATTTTTTTATATCCCGCGGAATAAAGAGGTTGTTCGACCAGAGTTGAACCTCTTCGCGGTTCAAATGGTCTCACAACCTTTTTATTCCGCGCTTTTTTCTATCTGCCTGATGTAATTATCCGTCTTTCCTAAAAGTAGTGTGAAATTTTGTATATCTACAAAATTTCACACAGAAGGATAAAAGTTATGAAGAAGATTCCGATTGTCAGTACGGTTGTAACCACAGTAGACGCGATGCAGCAGGCGTGTAAGCAGTCAAACTTCAGTATTATCTCGCAACAATTACATGATTACAGCGAAGCGCTTGCCGCTTTTCGATACGAGATGCCGGAAATTAAGATTATCGATTTCGGTGATCCGGCAGTTCATGCGGAAAAATGCCTTAAAGTGGTAAAGGATGATCCGTGGCTGCTGTTCGGGGGCGTTATTGCAATTACCGATTCACAGGATCAAAAGGCAACGTTGACGCAGCGGAAAGAGCCTAACTTTTTATTCGTTTTAACGCGCAAGGAATTTGAACAGTATGTTGCACAAATTATTAAAATTTTAAATTCACATGAACATTTTTTAGTCAATCGCGGTATGAACCATCCTGCGAATGAACTTGAGCATGGCAGCTTTATGAGTGAGACCGACCCGTTCGAAATTATGTTCTATGCAAATCTCATTTCTACCTACCTCTATAATACCGATCGTGTGAATGAGGCTGAACGGAGTGCCTTCCAAGGCGCGATGATGGAGCTGCTGTTGAATGCCGTAGAGCATGGAAATTGCAATATCAGTTATAATGAAAAATCAGAATGGCTCAAACAGGGAAAGGATGTACTTGAGCTCATCAGGATAAAACGGAAGGATCCTGCCGTTGGAACAAAAAAAGTCTTGATTACGTATGATATTTCTCCTGAACGCACGCGAATTACCATCAAAGACGATGGAAAGGGATTTGACTGGCGTTCCGCGCTTGATGCTCCTTTTGAGGCAGGGCTGCATGGCATGGGTATTAAGATGAGTCAGAGCTTCGTAAAGGAGTTGTATTATAATGATGCGGGAAATGAGGTTTCATTCGAGGTGCCGAACCAGAAAGACAGCACCAATCTGACACCGGCAATTCTGCGGGAACAAGAAACCTTTCATTTTAATCACTTGCAGGTCGTATGTCGCCAAAACGACGAAACAAATAATCTCTTTTATATTCGATCCGGCCGCTATGCGGTCTATGTGAATAATACACTGCTGACAGTGTTGACACCGGCGGATATCTTTATCGGGGAGATGGCTTTCCTCACCAATGATACGCGATCGGCAACGATTGTCGCGATCGGAAACGGTACGTTGGTTAAGGTGCCTAAGATGAAATTTATGAAGCTGATCGAAGCGTATCCCCATTACGGTATCTTTTTGTCACGACTCCTTGCAGACCGCCTCGCACGTCAATCACGCGAGAGCGCAGCACTTAAAACAGAACTAAAAGCTTTGAAGGATTGATGTTCGAATAAACACATTTACAAAAAATTGTTGCTGCGCTATACTTGCACACATGCTTTCTAAAAGTTTAACGGTGCTTGAATTACTCGATCTCGACTTAACAGAACACGATGCGCTTCACCTGCATTGCGTGTGCGGGCAAAAGGGTTTGACGCGCAGTATTACCGTTGCGGATTTAAACCGTCCCGGGCTTGCGCTGTCAGGATTTTTTGATTCCTTTGCATATCAACGTGTCCAGTTATTCGGCAGAGGAGAATGCGCCTATTTGCAAACACTTATCGAAAGCAATACTCTCGAAAATATCAAAAAAATGCTTACCTACGATATTCCTTGCTGTATCTTTTCTCATAATATCCCTCCTCCTGCCGTATTTTTAGAGCTGGTGCAGGGAACGGGATGTCCTGTGCTGCAAACCGACCTTTCCTCCAGTGCGCTTTCCGTACGGCTGATGCGCGTTCTCTCCAATGTATTTGCTCCGACAGTCGCGATACACGGTGTTCTGGTAGAAGTGTACGGGCTCGGTATTCTTATTTTAGGCGATTCGGGAGTTGGTAAGAGCGAAACGGCGCTGGAGCTTGTAGAGCGCGGGCATCGCTTGATCGTTGACGATGTAGTAGAAATCACCTGTATTAATGGTAATAGTTTGATTGGACGGGGCGCCAATAAGATGATCGGGCATCACATGGAAATACGCGGACTCGGCATTATCAATATCATGCAGCTTTACGGGGTTCGTTCCGTGCGTGAGCAAAAGCAGATACAGCTGGTTGCAAAGCTGGAAGAATGGGATTCGCATAAAGTGTATGACCGTATCGGTACCGAGGAACTTACCACCGAGATATTGGATGTAAAACTGCCGCTTTTGGAAATACCGGTAAAATCAGGGCGGAATATTCCGATTATTTTAGAAACAGCCGCGATGAACGAGCGGCTCAAAAGTATGGGCGTTTATTCTGCGAAGGAATTTAATCAAAACATTCTGCGCTGGATGGAAAGCGATACGAGCCGGGTACCGTATTATTCGGCGGATGATACCTATTAAGGAAAAACTATGGTAACAAAAAAGATTATTGTGCAAAATCGTGCCGGAATCCATGCGCGCCCCTCATCGTTGATTGTACAAACGGCAAATAAATTCCAGTCGAATATTATGTTTGAAAGAGAGAATATTACCGTCAATGCAAAATCCATTATGGGCGTGATGACGATGGCTGCAGGATATCAAACCGAGCTGACCGTTTCCGCCGACGGCGTCGACGAAGCTGAAGCGATCGCTGCACTTGAGCAGCTTTTTGCAGCAAAATTTGAAGAGGAATGACGTAACCGGATGAGTACTCCTTTATGGCTTTTTACCGGCCCCGAATTGGGGGAACGGAGCGATGCGCTTGAAGCGCTGCGGAAGAGTGCAGGAAAAAAATATGGACAACTCGACAATCATCTCTTTTATGCGGCGGATACCTCAATATCGGTGGTGTTGGATGCCGTACAGAACGGTTCCCTATTTGCGGATGCTCGGTTCGCCGTTGTAAGAAATGCGGAAGCAATCAAGAAAAAGGAAGACATACAAGCGCTTACGCAGTGGGTTGAACAGACGCCCAATGAAGATGGCGCCTTTTTAGTGTTGATTTCCGATGAAATCGGCATCGATAAAAAAATTGAAGCACTAGTACCTAAAGATCATAAAAAAATATTTTGGGAACTGTTCGAAAATAAGAAACAGGATTGGATCCGCCGTTTTTTTGCACAGTCGAGGATCAATATTGAACATGATGCTATCGATGTTTTGTTGGAGCTGGTGGAGAATAATACCGAAGCGCTTAAAACTACATGCACACATATCAGCCTCTTTTTTGAGCCGGGAACAACGCTAACGGCGGAGACTGTTGAACGTCTGCTTGCCCATAATAAAGAAGAAACGCCGTTTACGCTTTTTGATGCATTGAGCAATGCCAATTTGGAATATGCGTTGAATATCCGCCAAAAGCTGACCCTTTCCAAAGAATCTTCGCCGGTACAGCTGATTGCGGGACTTACTTACTGCTTTCGACGGCTGTGCGACTGGCATGCTCTTGTGCAAACCGGCGGGATTGACGATTTCAGTTTAAAAAAAGCAGGCTTTACGTCGAAAAAAGCGATTGACCAATACCGCCGCGCAAGCAGACAATGGAACGAACAAACCGTGTACCGTATTATATCGCTCTTAAATAAGACCGATATGCAAATCCGTACGATGGGGCAAGAACTTTCGGGAGTGCTGCTCGATACTTGCCTCTACAGCATTATTTACAATCAAGGGCGTGAATTAGCCGCATATAGTAACGCTGCACAGCTGTGCTAACTATGCGACGGTAGGGTATCTTTAATTGACACAATCGCCCGCGCAGTATACAATTCCGCAATATTTTTCGAACAATCACTAAAACACAACCTTTCGAGCCTAATTGACAGGGGCGTTTGAGTTCAAAACAGGGATGATATGAGTAAAGAACAAAACAATCAGAAATTAGTACATTGGGCGGATCAAACCGCGGAGAAGATTATACGCGAGCGCGGCGATTTGGAATCTTATACGTGCGCCTCGGGAATTACGCCGTCGGGAACCGTTCACATCGGCAACTTCCGGGAAATTATCTCGGTTGATTTAGTTGTACGTGCGTTACGCGACCGCGGCAAAAAGGTACGCTTTATTTATTCGTGGGATGATTACGATGTGTTCCGCAAAGTGCCTGAAAATATGCCGGGAAAAGAAACGCTGCAAAACTATCTGCGGTATCCCATCACAATGGTACCCGACACAACCGGCCGCGACACGTCTTACGCGCGTCATCACGAAGTAGATGTAGAGCAGGTGCTGCCGAGAGTCGGTATTCATCCCGAATTTTTATATCAGGCTGAACGGTATCGCAGCGGCATGTATGCCGAAGGGATGAAAAAAGCGCTGCAGAACCGCGACAAAATAAAAGACTGTTTAAACCGCTACCGCGATGATGAGCATAAAATTCCTGCAACGGAAGAATATTGGCCTGTCGCGGCTTTTTGCTGCAACTGCAATAAAGACACTACCGAGATCGTTTCTTACGACGGCGAATACGGATTGGAATACCGCTGCACAAGCTGCGGTCATCAGGAAAAGGCCGACTTACGCACCTCAAAGGAATTAAAACTCGGCTGGAGGGTTGACTGGCCGATGCGCTGGCAGTTTGAAAAAACGGTTTTTGAACCTGCCGGAAAAGACCATCACAGCCAAGGCGGTTCTTTCGACACGGCGCGGCTTGTCGCGGATGAAGTATATGATTGGCCTGCTCCGGTCAGCTTTCGCTACGATTTTATCGGCATTAAAGGCTTGCCGGGTAAAATGTCCTCGTCAAAGGGAAAGGTCATCAGTCTGTCCGATGTCTTGAACGTGTATCAGCCTGAAATTGCGCGGTACTTGTTTGCCGGAACGAGGCCGAACACGGAGTTTTCCATCAGCTTCGACTTGGACGTTATCAAAACCTATGAGGACTACGATAAAACCGAGCGTATCGTATGGGGTGTCGATAAGGCTAAAAACGATGAGGTGTATGCGAAAGAACGCCGCATCTATGAACTTTCGCAGGTTGAAGGGATGCCGCCGTGCATAGCCTATCAAATTCCGTTCAGACACCTCTGTAATCTTTTACAAATTAACGCCGGAGACATCGCGGCGGTCATGAAGCTTTTGCCGGATATGAAGGAAGAACAGCGGGAGCGTTTTGAAGCACGGGCGAAGTGCGCATGGTATTGGATTACCGAATGTGCGCCGGAAGACTTCCGGTTTGCACTACGTACCGACGGCGGCAAGGCGGAACTTTCTACATCCAAAACCGCTGCACTCTGCAAAATTCGCGATGAGCTGTTACCGCAGATGGACGCGCTTGATGAAAAAGCTTTTTCAACTGCGCTGTATGATGTAGCTCATGCATGCGAAATCGAACCGAAAGCGCTGTTTACCGCCGTCTATCAGGTGTTGATTGGGAAAGACCAAGGACCGCGCCTTGCAGGTTTTATGAAGATAATCGGAAAGGAACGGCTTGCACAATTGCTTTCATTTTATTAGAATACTGCGCAAATGATGGCACAAGGTTGTAATGCGGTTTTGAATGTACATTCTACTTTAAAAGACAGGCAAGAGGTATCCCATTTTTTGCCGCTTCATCCTTTGCAGCCGGTTGTTATGTTATTATTGAATTTTTTAAACGCTCTTTTTTAAGGGCGTTTTTTTTTGTGAACACGGATGGGCATCTCTAAAAACTCGGTTAGATTTTTAGAGATGCCCGACGAGTATTTTTATAAATTGTTATACTGTAATAATTTATAAAAATACATCGCAAAAAGTTTAAGGAAAACCTCTAAAAAACTGAAGTTTTTTAGAGGTTCTCGGATGCTTTAAAAAGCCGACCGCGTTTATGTATTTAATTTAATAGAGGAGTTTGATATGAAACAAGTTATTATGGAAGCGGAATCGCTTCAAGGCTATTTGACGTCGAAGGATAATGCATATCTCAAAAAATTAGATGAATTGTATAATCTGACAATGCAACAATTTACACGGCTCGATACTGCCGCGGATATAAAAGAAAAAGATGCGGCTGAAACTGAGATTATCGCATTATATGATAAAATGGGAAAGATTTTGCAGGAAATCTGTAAAGAAGTGCCTCAGCTCAAGGTGTATTCATTCATTACTGATTTTGCAAGCCATGCGGAAGCCTCTCGCGTTATGGCGAAACTGCGCAGCAGCGAAACCGGTCATAACGAATTCATCTATTATACTCAGCGCGCCTTTGAAATGCTGTTCAAACTTGCGTATAGCGGAAGCCACGAAGACAGCAAAAACTACCTTATTTCCAAAACGCCGGTTACCGTTCCCGTACAGAACTATGCCGTACATAAAATCTGCGACATCGATCATAAGATAGAAAATACCGTCATGTGTGTTATGCTGCGCGGTGCACTCCTTCCGTCGATGATTATGTCCAAGGAGATTGAAGAATATTCCTCACACGGCTATGTAACCCCGTTCGCACTGTTTAAGATTAAACGGGATGATACAAAAAAAGTTGACGATATGCAGTACGTACTCAATTTGGATATGTCGTATTTCAATTTAGAAGACTTGAACGGGAAAGACCTGATCTTTGCAGATCCGATGAATGCAACCGGCGGCAGTTTGATTACTGTTGTCAAATACCTTGAACGGCAGGGAGTGAAACCGAAATCGATCAGCTGCTTCCATGTTATCTCATCGCTCAAGGGAGCTTTGTGTGCCGCCCGCGCTTTAAAGAACTGTACGGTGTATACACTGTGGATGGATCCTGCACTGAACTCCGCCGCGTATATTCTTCCCGGGCTGGGAGATGCGGGCGATAGGATCAACGGGATTGATGAAGCTGAACATCCGCGGAATATGATTCAGCTTATTGCGGATTACGGCGCGACTATTGCAGGTTTGTATCGTCATCAGTTGAGAGCGATTGAGAATGTGGTGCTTCAAAATAAATAAGCGTATCGATGAGAGAGTGGTTCAATTGACGACGGGAGCGGTGGTTCAACGGATTACAGCTGTTAACTCCGCTGAGGACGTCTACAATATTGTCGATCGGGTACCGAAAAACAGCATACTGTTTGTTCTCCTTTTTTTTATAACCGCTGCCGGTCTGTTTGCAAAGGGTAGTGTTGATTCCGAGACGGCAAAAGCCTATTTTGAAATTGCTCAAGCCTATACCGAGATATCCAAGTACGACAAAGCGGCGGAATTTTACCTAAAGGCGGCAAAAGATCCTGCGCATAAAAATGCGGCGGAGTATAATTTGGCACGAGTGTATGGGCTGCAAGGCGATTGGGAAAAGGCAAAGAATATTTTTGAACGGCAATACAAAGAAGCGCCCGGTAATGTGTTGATTGCAAAGGCGTATGCCTACAGCCTTGCAGCAACCGGCGACGAAGCGCGCGCCTGTGAAATGTATAAAAAATTGTACGATGAGGATTCGGAAAACCCCGAAGCGGTGCTCAATTATGCCCGTATACTGATTCTTTCCAAACGGTACGACCAAGCGCTTTCTTTTATTGAGGAGATGAAAACTCGATTTACCGAAAGTAGCGAAAATAAAGCCTTTGCCGAACTGGAAGAAAATATCAAGAAAGCGCAGGAAGAGCCGGAAAAACAGAAAAAAGAACCGCAGCATCAGGAAGAGCTGAATAAAGACGGTAAAACGCAAGAAAAGCAGGATAAAGAAGAGCGGAATAAGGGCGGTACCGAAAACCGATTGGGAAAAGCCGCCTCCAATTCCAAGGCTGAACCGAGTACTAATTTTGAAAAGGCGAAGGTAGATGAAAGGTAGATGATAAGAAAAAAGCATAACAGGTTTGTCAGCAATATAGGGTTTATTCTCGCCTGCGTCGGTTCGGCTGTCGGTATGGCAAATGTGTGGGGCTTCCCCTACAAACTTGGAAGCAACGGCGGCGGCGCCTTTTTGCTCATCTATATTTTATTTGTTATTCTTTTCGGATATGTCGGGCTTTCCGCAGAATACGCAATCGGCCGCCGCAGCGGTACGGGGACGCTCGGCTCCTATGCCTATGCATGGAAGCACGGCCGCAAAGACCTTGAGGGCATCGGTAAGATAGTCGGATGGCTGCCTTTGGCGGGTTCAATTACAATCGCCATCGGGTATGCCGTTATCATCGCGTATGTACTCAAGGCTTTTACGCAGTCCGTATTGGGCAGTATTATGACGGTAGAACCCGGACAGTGGTTTGAATCCTTTGCCTTTCAGCAGTTCAGCGTTGTGCCCTATCACGCGGTTATTATTATTGTAACGCTGCTGACCATTGTGCTCGGTGCACATACAATCGAAAAAACAAATAAAATAATGATGCCGCTTTTTTTCATATTGTTTGCGGCATTGGCAGTTCGTATGGCATTTTTGCCCGGCGCTTTTGCAGGGTATACGTTTTTATTTACCCCCGATTGGAATCATTTAAAAAATCCGTCCGTGTGGATAACCGCGATGGGGCAGGCCTTTTTCTCATTATCTATTACCGGCTCGGGAATGATTGTCTACGGCGCTTATTTAAGTAAAGATCATGACTGTGTAGCGGGAGCAAAAAATACCGCACTGTTTGATACCATCGCGGCGGTTGTTGCAGCCCTTGTGATGATCCCCGCGTGCTTTGCTTATCGGATGGATCCCGCAGGCGGTCCCGGTTTGCTATTCGTTGTCCTTCCTTCCATTCTTCAAAAAATGCCCGGCGGCAGAATATTCGGTATCATCCTGTACCTTGTCGTCGTGTTCGGAGGAATTTCATCCTTGCAAAATATGCTTGAAGTGGTCGCCGAATCGCTGATGCACACGTTTAAAGGCTTAAAACGCACCGCGGTGATTACCGTTCTTGGCGTCATCACCTTCGGCATCGGTGTATTTATGGAACCCATCGCAGAAACCAAGGGCGCAATTCTCGGCGGCTGGGGCGCATGGATGGATTTGGTCTCCACATATATTATACCGATCGGTGCAGTGCTCGGCGCCGTTTCGTGGTTCTGGGTAATGAAAAAAGATGAGCTTTTGGATGAAATCAACACCGGAGCAAAGAAATGCTACGGCAACGGCTGGTACTACCTTGGTAAATACGTGTACACACTCTTCGCGCTGTTTTTGTGCGTTGTTGCATTGGTGCGCGGCGAAGGATTCTAGAGCATAGGCATAATCCGGCTGTTGATGATGTGTTCCGGCGAATGCTATGATAGAAAGATGAGGCTGTTTGGCGAGGTATAGTTTAGATTGAAAGCGTGTAGTTTCTATGATATTATGAGGAAAGGTCTAAGGGGTGTTATGTGGTTGACAAAATTATAGGTGACAATAATGAAAAAAAAGGAAAAAAATGGGTAGTGAAAAAAAACAAATTTGACAGAATATCACAATGGATGGGGTTTATTGGTTGTATATTAAGTATAATTATTGCAGCTTTTAATCTTTATTCTAAAATTAAACCATTACAGCATAATGTGAGCATTGCTGTTCCAAAAGTAGATATTAACGAGGATAATATTCAATTTGCTTTAGTTTGCGATAACAAGGGTGATTATGATGAAATAGTAACAGATGTAAGTTTATATTTTGTTGAGAATTACCAAAGTAATAATATGAATAATGCACACATTGCTCAATCGAATGAATTAATTTTATTACCCAAAAAAGGTACTGTTAAAAATATACTTGTAGGCAAACTCGATCTAAACCGCATACCTTTTAATATTTTACTGGTCAATGATAAAACATATACTATTGTGCTGAATATTAGTTTAGTAAAAAATGATAATGAAATAGTGACAAATGAGTTGCCTATTGGAATGATTAAAATATTGAAAAATAGTAATAATGATTTTGTCTCGGGAGATATTCAATTTATTACACAATATAAAAAAGTTGATTTTAGTAAATCAAAACCAGTTCTAACAATTACTAGTTTCCCTAGAACTATAGAATATGATACTTTTGAATTAAGCATAGTTAAGTAATCGACGAGCGATCTAACACCTGCTTCAACGCTGGCAAGCGGGATAAGTCCGTTTGCCAGCTTAACTGCCTGTTACCCGGATACCCCTCTGGAATGCTTGGAGAATAAAAAATGGTTTTTAATGGTTTTTTACTAATATCATTTTACTTTTTCGTATTCATTCTTCCTGGAATCGGAATAATTTTTGGTATTATAGAACTTAAAAATAAAATCTCAAATAAGAACGCTGTTTCTAAAAAGAAAAATAATAGATTTGGTATTTATGGTATTGTTTCAATTTTTTTTATAATTTTTCTTCTTTTTTTTCCTATCCATACAGTTCTTTCTTTAAAATATTCAAAACCGGAATCTTTATTAAACTATTTTGAAAAGAACTTTGATTATTTTGAAAAGTACAGTTTTGGTTATAGAAAGCAAGTCAAACTTACTAAGGGAGTAGTAATACGTGACTTTATGCTACTTGAGGTATTCTAATAATAGAAACGTAGCTTTGAAAAAATGGAAAGAATATGACTTTACTTATTTCAAATCAGATTATAGAACTGGAACAGACAAATGAATAAATTAACACAAAATAAAGTTAGTATTATTAGCATTTATTTCTTTATTTTCTTATTCTTATTTGTATTATCATTATGTATTTACAAAATATCTGATGGATCAATTACATACATCGAAATGTTACAAGAGGACTATTTAATAATTTTACTTGGTGTTCCATTATTTATTCTTTCAAAGCATAGTTTACTTGATAATTTTATGAGTATTATTATCATTTTAGGTACAATAATTCCAATCGGGTTTTCAGTTAAGAAAAAGAAGTTACTGCCATTTATTATCATTAATATATTATCAGTAGCGTTATGGTTCTTTATCGGAATGATTGCGTTTGGCATTAGAAAAGGAGAAGGATAAAACTTCTAACACTTACTTCAATACTGATATTTCAGACAAGCCGCAAATGCAGATTAAACGAATGTTGAACGGCACCTTTAATGCAGGAGAAAAAATGAAATCAACTGAAGTATATAAAATTATAAATCTAATAATTAAGGAAGATTTTAAAGCATTAGGATATAAAAAAACTAAAGGTGGAATGCTTGGGTTTTATAAGCAAATAAATAAATTCTATGTAATATTTTGGTTTCAATGTTCTCAAAGTGCTTTTAATTTTTATACAGGATCAAAATTTACCATCGAATTTCAGCTAAGTGAGACAGATGGAATAGGCTCTGAGGCTATTGAGAGGCATAGAATAAGTCATTATTTAACACAAGAAGAATTAAAATACATTACAAAAAAAGAAAATGAAATAAGAAAAAATATGAAAAAGCCCCCTTCAAATTATTCATTGCTAAATATGTCTGATGATATTAAAAAATGGTTTATGAAAAATTACGAACCCATAAGAGATGTATATAATAATGATACAGATATTTGGCTTAGATATATTGAAGAAAAGAATATAAAAGAATGGGCTGAATATTTTAAAAATATAATCAAAAGAATAGTAGGTGTCTTGGAGCAAAAAGCAATGAGTCAGGAACGCCCATTAATAGTAATTGGTTGATAGTAACATAAAAAAACAATCCCCTTACTGCTTAATGGAATAGAACCCGTCCTCTTCTGCAACAAAACCTTCGCGGATGAGACCTTCGAGCGCTTTATCGAAGAGGAGCTTTTCCGTCTGAGTATTGCCGTACAGCTCTGCATATTCTTGGTTATTGTGCGCCGTAAGAGTTCTGATTACTGCGCCGCGCGCTTGCCGTACCGAACCTTCAAACTTGGACTGTTTGGTATAATGCCTACTTTTTCTGTTCGGATTAACGGTCTTCTTTTTTAATTCCGCCCCGTAATCCATCAGCGCGTAATACCAAAGCCGCGGGTTTTCTTTATACAATGAAGCTTCGATATGTGGAAATAGTTCTTTATCGCTGATATCGGTTCTGTCTTTAAAAAAGAAAAAGATAAACACCGCGCGGATATTTGTTTCGATAAATGCGTTGGCTTTATTGTAGGCGAATGTAGAAATCGCGGCAGCCGTGTAGGGGCCGATACCTGAAAGTGTTTGAAGCGTTTCAGGAGCATCGGGAACAACTCCGCCGTATTCGCTTACAATGGTTTGAGCGCACTGATGTAAAAAACGCGCGCGGCGGTTATATCCCAAGCCTACCCACTGCTCAAGCACCTGCACGAGGGAGGCTGCCGCAAGGTCTTGCACCGTGGGGAACACTTCCAACCAGCGGTTGTATTTTTCCACCACTCGCTCGGTCTGCGTTTGCTGCAGCATAAATTCGGACACAAGGATGGAGTACGGATCGTTCGTTGTGCGCCACGGAAAAGACCGCCCGTGTACAGCATAGTAATCTAAAATCGCTTTTTGAAAATCGGTGTAATCGGGGGTGTGTACGGATTCAAAAGTATTCATAGGTTTTCTATTGTATGGATAATGTGCATAAACTTACGGCTATAGAATTGATATCCATTCATCTTGCACACTAATGTTCAGTTTATGATATGCTTTTGTTATGCATCTGCTTTCGGAACAATGAGCGAACGCCGTAAAAGTTCGTCTATGATAAGCCCTACAATGAGATCGGGAGTGTACCGTTCCGTATCGATCAGCATATCGGCAAAGGCATAATCGGTATTGTCGATATTATACAGCTCTTTGTACCGGCGGGTGTCGTCGCTGTCCCGCATCGCGGTAAACTCTTTGATATGCTCAAGGCTCCCCCCCTCCCGTTGAAAGATACGTTCCGCGCGTACTTCTTCAGAGGCATAAAGGTACACTTTTAAATCCGCCTCTTTCAGCATCCAAATCGCAAGGCGGGAACCGAGTACACACGATGATTTCAGCGCCTGTTCAACTTGGCGGTTATCGACAATACGGTCAAAACTGAAATCGGTCTTTGCTTGTTCAATGACTTGCTTTAACGGCATATCCAATTCTTTTGCGAGACTTCTAAAGGTGTAATTGATGCACGGAATACCCAACGTATCGGCCAGCAAGGTAGAGACCGTTGTGTTGCCGCAGCCGGAAGCGCCTGAGATCGCAATGCGCAGCTCTTTTTTTGCAGGAATAGCATAGTCGTTTTTCATCAGTGTATCCCTCATTCGATATTATGAGCCTGCTCGCGGATATTTTCCAGAGCATCCTTAGCGGAGATTACCGCTTGTCCGATTTCCGTCAGCTGATTTTTGGAGCCGATGGTGTTAATCTCCCGATTGATTTCCTGACATAAAAAATCAATTCTTCGACCGGGAGCTTCGTTTTCCGTAATTTCTTTTTCTAAAGCGGCAATATGCGCTTTTGCCCGTATAATTTCTTCATTGATTGTATACTTAACAAGCAACGCCGCGACTTCCTGCATAACACGCTGCGGATCCGGTTCACGCTCCATCAATTCGGAAAATTTCTTTTTCAACATCGTAGAAAAAAGTTCTTCCATCCTTGCAGCGTGCCGCTCAATCTCCGCAACCGAGTTGGAAAGTACGGCAAGCATTTTCCGTATGTCTGCGGATAATGCCTTACCTTCTTCAATCCTGCACGTGTTGAATTTTTCAGTCAACTCATCGAGGAGAGGAATAAGAGCGTGTTGCCAAAGCTCCTTATCAAAATTTTTATCGATTTGCAGCACTCCCTCTTGCCGTAAAATCAGGTCGAGCGTGATTTGATTTTCCATTCCGAGCGCATGAGCGATATCGGCGATGGATTTATAGTACGCTTGTGCAAGGGTAATATTGGGTAGAATGGGCTGCTCATTGTGTAATTTTTTTAAGCGGAGATAAAAATCGACTTTACCTCGTATAATACGCTTGGAAAAATACTTACGCAAAAACGGTTCGAGCTGAGTCATCGTAGACGGAATATTGATGTTGAGATCCAAAAATCGAGAGTTATAGCTTTTCAGTTCGCAGGAAATGTCGGTACCGTTCACAATGCCGTCAAGGTAGGCATAGCTTGTCATGCTCTTCATACGCGCGCCTTTTCGAGTAAGTCGTTATAAACGGCGCGGCCGAGTTTCCAATTATCGCCTGCTCCAACGGTGATAAATAAGTCGCCTGAACGCAGTTCATGTTCTACAAAGTCCTTTGCGTCCATAATCTCTTCAAAGTAATAAACCCGTTTGCGCCGCTTTTTCATTTGGTCGAACAAAGTTTTGCCGTTTATCGATCCGTTGTATTTTTCCCGTGCCGAAGCATATATCTTATGCAGGATAACCGTATCGGCGTAGGAAAAGGCGTCGGCAAATTCGGGAAGCAGCGCTGCGGTACGCGAATAGGTATGCGACATAAAATCCGCGATAATCCGACGTTTAGGATAAAAGTCATGTATACCTTTGAGCGTTTTATAAATTGCGGTCGGATGGTGTCCGTAATCGTCCATGAAGAGGATGCCGTTGACTTCGCCCAAAATTTCACTGCGCCGTTTTGCCCCCTTAAACGAAGCGAGGCTGTTTCTGATCGTGGTGAGATCGGCGGCGGTAACCTCTTTTCGCTCCTGCTTGATAAGTCCGATTACCAGCGCGATAGCGGCGGCGGCATTGAGGACGCTGTGCTCTCCCGGAATACCAATGCGGAATTCTCCGCCGAAGCCGCGCAGAGAAAAAACCGACTGCCCGTTTTGGATGCCGAGGGTTTTAATCCCGTAATCGCCGTGTGCCGTTTTTCCATAAGGCGTTAAGACAAGATCGGGACGGGAAGAAAATGTCAATTTTGCCGCCTCCCGCGCTCCCGCATCATCGGAGCAATAGATCAGTTCGTTGAACTGGGGCAGGCGGTCGATATACTGTAAAAAGGCGGTTAATATGTCTTCGTATTTAGGATAGTAGTCCTGATGATCGCTTTCGATGCTGGTAAGCACGATTTTTTGAGGATGAAAAATTAAAAAGTTGCGTTTATATTCGCACGTTTCAGCCACAAAATACTTTGAACCGTTGATAACCGTACACCCGCCGCCGAAGTTGGACACGGCGCTTCCCGCCAATACGGAGGCGCTTAAATGTAAGTCCTTTAAAAGAGTACCTGCGATACCGGTAGTCGTTGTTTTGCCGTGTACGCCTGCAATACCTGCCGAATAGCTGTGCTCGGAAAAAGCGCCGAGTGCTTCGGGATAGCTCATGCGCGGGAGATTTTGCTCCGCAGCGGCATGCAGCTCCGGATTTTTGTCGGGCGTATACGCCGTTGAATATATGATAAGCTGAGTTGAAGCGGGAATATTTGAAGGGTCAAACGGACTGCTGACCGGTATGTGCAGCTTGCGCAGCAGCGCATCGGTATAAAATTCATCGCTGACATCGCTGCCGGTCAGCTTTGCCCCCCGCGAAACGAGCAGTTCCGCCAAGGCTGCCATACCGGTTCCTTTAATACCGATCATGTGTATATGATAGCCGGAAAGGTTTTCAGGTAAACGTGTTACAATCATAGATGGACACATAATAATGAAAAAGCCTGTTTTAAACAAGGAGAAATTTTAGCAAGGCTTTAACAAGGGCTTGACATCGAATACCGTCTTGTGTACTATAAAAAAGCCTTTGGGACTATAGCTCAGCTGGATAGAGCGTCAGATTCCGGATCTGAAGGCCGGCGGTTCGAATCCGCCTAGTCTCATTCTTTTAATAATATTAAACTTCTTGTTGTTTCCCGTATTTCATGCCTGCCTTGTTAGGTCTATTTTAACCGGTCTGTTGACCATTATATTTTTTGAAGGAAATAAAATGATAGCCGGACAAAGAAATAGTGACCTGACGGAAGGAATTATCTGGAAATTACTGATTATATTTACCGTACCGATTTTGGTGGGGAATTTTTTTCAGCATTTATATACAACAGCCGATGCGGTGATTATCGGACGTTTTACCGGTAAAGAAGGTCTTGCAGCAATCGATTCCGTTTTCAGCTTGTTAAAATTACCGGTTAATCTGTTCAGCGGATTATCGGCAGGCTCCTCAATTTTAATTTCACAGCTATACGGGGCAAAAAAATACGGCGAGCTGTCAAAAACAATACACACGGCGCTGATGCTTACGCTCATTACCGGAGCGCTTTTATCGGTTACCGGAGTGTTATTATCTCCCGCGCTGCTGGTAATGATGGACGTTCCCGCCGATATTTTTGATGCAACATTGCTCTATGTCCGGATATACTTCGGCGATATGCTGATCTCGCTTTTTTATAATATTGCTGCAGGAATTTTACGGGCAATGGGAAATGCACAAACGCCGTTTTATGCGTTGGTGGTTTCAAGCGGAATAAATGTTATACTCGACATTGTATTTATCGGTGTGTTCAAGTGGGGGATCGGCGGGGCAGCTTTCGCAACCGTGCTTGCACAATTATGCAGCGCAGTAATTCTTTTCGTTACTCTTTCAAAAAAAAGCAGCTTATGCCCGCTGCATATTTCACAGCTGAAATTGTATGGCTCTGCGGCTGCGGCTATTGCAAAACTGGGTATCCCGATAGGATTGCAATCAATACTTTTCCCGATAGCTAATATGATCATTCAAGCGCGGATAAACGGTACCGGTACGGAACATATTGCTGCATGGGCGTTATGCGGGAAATTGGATTTTCTGATTTGGATTTCGATTGAAGCAATGACAACCGCTGTTTCTACGTTTGTCGCACAAAACTACGGGGCGAAAAAATACGATAGGGTAAATACCGGGATCCGTACCGGGTTATTGATAGGGGTAACGGTCATCGGGATATTAAGTGCAATCCTGTATTTTTGGTGTGTGCCGTTGGGAAAGCTCTTTATCGGCGCCGAAGATTACGGTGTTCTTACCACTATGGAGCGGCTGATGCACTTGATTGCGCCCTTTTATACGGTATTCGTATTTTCGGAGACTTTGTCTGCAGCAATGTACGGAATCGGCGAAACATTTAAACCGATGATTATTACGCTACTTGGAATCTGTGTTTTTCGAATACTGTGGATATGGTGTGTCGTACCGCTGTATCCTTCGATTGAAGTAATCGTGTGGGCGTTTCCTGCATCTTGGAGTTTAACTACTGTCGCATTTATTGTTGCATATCTGCGATTGCGGAGAAATATATGAAAATTATTTTTATTACCGGTGTGTCCGGAACGATGGGATCCGAAGCATTAAAACAGATTGCTCAAACGGGAGCATTCCGTTGTCGTGTTCTATTACGACCTAAAAAGGCGAATATAAAGCTGGCAAAAAAGCTTCAGAAAAACGAAAACATTGAAGTGTTGTTCGGTGATATACAAAACTGCGAAGACTGTCTTGTCGGCGTAAAAGATGCAGACTATGTGCTTCACTGCGCAGCGATTATTCCTCCGGCAGCCGACCACAATCATGATGCTGCATTCCGTACGAATTGGCTTGGAACTCAAAACCTGCTGAATGCTGTGGTAGAAAGCAGGCAAATCGAAAAGACAAAATTCGTTTACATAGGCACCGTTGCGGAATACGGCAACAGAACATTCAAACATCCGTGGGGACGAGTCGGCGATCCGCTTTTGCCGAGTGCATTTGATATGTATGCGGCAAGCAAAGTAAAGGCCGAGCGTGCGGTTATTGAATCGCCTTTATGCTGGGTATCGCTTCGGCAAAGCGGTATCTTATATGATGAAGTGCTATTCCATAATATGAATGATGGGTTGATGTTTCATACGTGCTGGAATACGCCGATAGAATGGGCAACTGCGCGTACCTCCGGGCTGCTTTTGAAAAATCTGGTCGAAAAAGATACCAACGGAACACTCAAGCCGGATTTTTGGAGAAAGGTATACAATATTGGCAATGGAAAAGATGCCCGTGTTACCGGTTTTGAAACACTTGACCGCGGTTTTAAAATGATGGGGCGGAGTGCCGAGGAAATTTTCCGCCCCGAATGGAATGCAAGCCGCAATTTCCATTGTATGTGGTTTGCTGATTCTCATATATTAAACAGCTATCTTGATTTTCAACATGAAGGGTTTGAAGCGTTTTTTTCAAAGCTTGAAAAAAAATTGTGGTATTTTAAATTGGGAAAACCGTTCCCGCGTCTTGTTCAGCGTTTTTCGATTATGCCGCTGCTGAAAACAAATAATGCTCCGGTCTTTTGGGTTACGCACAATCTGAAAAAAAGAGTTGATGCCTTTTTCGGATCGCTGGATGCATATAATGCAATCCCTCGCAGCTGGGAAAAATTTCCGTTATTGTGCAAAAATCAAAACCCTGAAACCGGTGCTGAGTTAGATTACGCGGCATTAAAAGACGAAGCATTGCTTGCGGCAAACAATATGCTTTTAAATCACGGCTATGATGAAACAAAGAAGCCGGATGAACTTGATATTGAAGATATGCAGCAGGCAGCAGCTTTCAGGGGCGGCAAGTGCAACAGTACAACGATGACCCGCGGCGATATGTACCGTCCGCTGCAATGGCAGTGCCATAATGGTCATCATTTTTCGGCGACTCCGTATTTGGTGCTTAAAACAGGCCATTGGTGTCCCGAATGCTGCAGTGTGCCGCCGTGGAATTTCGGAGAGCTTGCAAAACACATTCCGTTTTATGCGCAAGTATGGTACGACGACCACACGAGTGATGAAACGGAATCGTATTCGGCAGAGGATGCCCGCGATATATTCGCCTACGAAGCAGGTTCCTCTAATATACAAAGGGGATGATACGCTTCGGTTTATAGCGGGCAAATTCGTCGGGAAAGTCTTGCGCATATTTTTTATACAAGGCATGAGACCGCGGTACTAAGTTACAAGCCGTCCAAAATAAAAACAGGAAACCGGCGGATGACCATGTTAAAACGGCGAAGCCGAGCCATTCCACCAATTCACCGAAGTAGTTTGCGCTGGTAACGTAGCGGTACATTCCCTTACACGGATAGTAGTGCTTGCTGTCTCCATTTAATCTCAGCGAACGAATATAGGAATCGGATTGTATATTGATAAACATACCGGCACAAAATAAAATTGCGCCGAGGATAAAACGGGGATCGGCAAACCAGCGCACGCTATACATCTCCGCAGGAGAAAAATAAAAAATCCATAAACCGATTAAAAACGCATTGACCATATTAAAGAGCATCCCCATTGATACTATGCTAAGCGGCATTTTACTGTTTCCCTTGAGTAGCATCGGGAAAATCAGCGTGCGCTGAATGTAGTGTGCAAGGAAAAAAGACACAAGTACTATCCGCACCGGTTTATGTGCATAGTCGAGTATTGATAGTAAAGAAATCATAACGATAAGGGTGGGACACTCCATCAGCATCCATGCAGCTTTATTGTTAAAACTGAAGCCCCATTTTTTATTGATCAGCTTCCCGTACCCTGCCGGGATAAAATACAAGGCAATAAAACACATCAACCCTAACGCAAGCATTGTAATTTCAACAGTACAATATACAGAATATAACATTGCCACAGTATCATCGCTTTTCTTCTTTTAATCAACTATCTTTTGATGCGGAGTGTTGGGGGATGCAACTTTCCGCACGAATCAAGCGCCGGTATGAAGGGTTGACAGGCTGCATAAATACTCGTAGCTTACTTAAAAAGGCTGAATGAGATTATGGATCCTACGATACGATTGCTTCCCGCCGATGCGGTGTACACTGTGTATGAGCGGCTGCGGCAAGAGAACCCTGATCCGCGGAGCGAGCTGCATTGGAAAAATGTCTATACGCTGCTTGTTGCCGTGGTGCTTTCGGCACAGGCAACCGATGTCGGGGTAAATAAAGCGACTGCGCCTCTTTTGGAAAAAGTCGACACGCCGGAACAAATGGTTGCGCTCGGTGAAGAAGGACTGAAGGGTTATATCAATTCCATCAACTTATACCCGACAAAGGCAAAGCGGATTATCGCGCTTAGTAAAATTTTGATAGACCAATATCATTCTGAGGTACCGCATGATCGAGCCGCATTGGAAAGTCTTCCGGGTGTCGGCCGGAAAACAGCGAATGTTGTGTTGAACGTAGGGTTCGGTGAACCCGCAATAGCGGTCGACACACACATCCTACGAACGGCGCCCCGTATCGGACTGTCTAACGGGACAACTCCGCTGGAAGTAGAACAAGATTTGATGCGCATAACACCCGAAGAATTTTTGCTGGACGCTCATCATTGGATACTGTTGCACGGCAGATATGTCTGTAAAGCGCGAAATCCTGATTGTGCCGGATGTAATCTTAATGATATATGCTTAAAAAACGGGGTAGGGGAGTAGAACCGTAACAAAAGGCGGCAGGAAGATTGGCTATCTGCTTCGCATTTCCGGCCTTGCTTACAATAGAGCCGTCCCCAGCCGCTGTTTTATTTTTTCATTGGTAGGGCGGACATCGTAATACGCCGCTTTAAAGGTGATTGTGCGGGCTGTAGTATCCCACAGTGCGAAATATGCAGGGAAATGCGTTTTATCGGCAAGCTCCGCCGCTCTATTTTCCGCTGCATCGAATACACGCGGAAAGCCTACGCTGCCAGGATTGACGATGCAGCAATCCTTATCGAGCGTAATCGTTTGTTCCGGTTCAGGATATAATGCGCCGTAGTCTTCTCGATCGGTGTAGTAGAAGGCAGCTTGATGGGTATGTCCGCAAAAGCAGAGTTTAAAGTTTTCGGCATATAAGTATTGAAGCGATATTGCCGTTTCTTGCCCTCCCTGCAGGTATTCGGTAAGAGGCTCCAACGGAGACCCATGTACAAGCAGCGTCTTTTCGGATAAAAATTAGAGAGGGTGCAGCCCTGCCAAAAAGAATCGGCTTTTCCACGAGATAAGCTGTGCAGTCTTTTTTAGCGATCGGTGTGCGTTTTCACCGAACCAGCTGCTCGGGAGTCGCTTTAATAATCCCGCTTCGTGATTACCCGCCAGAAGAATACATGGACGGATGTGTCTTTTCAATTCTTTTATTTGCTGTATGCACGCTTCGGGATCGGGACCGTAGCCGACCATATCGCCAAGCGAGATAAAGCCGCCATACTGCCCTTCGACGGAATCCAGCACAGCGTTGAGTGCTTCCATGTTTGCATGGATATCGGCCGTTACCAGTATCTTCATAATGAGAGGAATATATCATACCGTATGCCGGAAAAACTTACAACAAGACTTTTCAACAACCTCCGGGATAGCTTTCAATCGGATTGGAAACTGCTCTCCGAGACCGAACATTTTCTTGCTTCTACCCCCTTGCAGCGAAATTATGAACAGCAGTTTGCCCTATGGCGTAAACAGCTGCAAATAGAAAAAAATGATGCGGTACGTGCATCGATACGGGGAGAAATCATTGCATTGAGAAAAGCGCTGCGTCTGGAAGGATATGATTTATCGCTCGGTTCAATTCAACTTATTGTAGAAGATTTTGTCAACGATGATGCGGCTGCCCGCGGTTTCCAACGGGTTGTGATCTGCTTTTGCGATGCGGGGGTGTTTTGGTTATCGGGAGAAGCCAATCATCTTGAACTTGCCGGTGATCTACAGACCGAGTTGGAACGTAAACGGCTGTATGTTCATCCTGAGATGCATTATCTTTGGTTTCTATGGAAACGAAATGCTTTATTACTCAGCGGTTCCGCAACTGAAACAAAAGAAGCTTTCGAGCGGCTGCAAAAACGAGCTCAAGCAAACCCACAAAAGATATTGCGCTATCTTAAAGCGTTATAGCCGCCTGCTAGCTCCATGACGTCCGCCTCAGAAATCTTTCAAGCGGTTGCTTTCCTTTTAATAAATAGTTATTTTATAAACCATTAGGAGATATGATATGGACATGGATTTATACATAACAAAGCATCGGGTCATGCAAGATTACCTTCGCCAGCTAACCAACCTTGTAAACGGTACTATAGACAAGGCAAATGCTCCATTAATTGCAGAGCTTATTAATAAAACAACGGGTGTATTGAATATGCACCTTGCCTCCGAGGATCATTTTGTTTATCCAAAATTATTGGAGAGCAGCGATGAGAAAATTCGATCAATTACCCGATCATATATGAATGAAATGACCGGCATAGCGGATTCGTATCTCGCCTTTCATAAAAAATTCAACACGCCGTCAAAAATACTTGCGGATATCGATGAATTTAAGCGGACTTTCAAAAAAGTTCGGGATGCATTATTGATGCGTATGGATCGCGAAGAAAAAGAACTGTATACGTTTACTGTTTAAAAGTTTCCCGAAAAGGCAATGCGCGGACTTGCAATTTCCTTTTTTTGCTCCTATATTATTTCTATGCTGAGTTTCAGAACCGTATTACCGCAGTATAAAAACTCTCCCCCAAAAGCGCAAACCACAGCTTTTAAAAATAGCCTTTTGAAAATAGGCGGAGTAGATGCTAGGAGCCTAGTCGAAATAAAGCGGAGACGTATCGGGTATACGTTGAGCATTTATTTCGGCGTAGCGACAACGCAGATACCCGCATATTTTCAAAAGGTAGTTGACTTTACACACATAGCTTCGTCGGCATAATCACTCAGCAACTCAGGCGTAAAGTCTGTCTGCGCTCTGATAAACGGGCAGCCTTTTCATTCAGACAACAACATCATTATTTCTCATCAATTTTTGCAGACGGCACAAGCGGTGTTAGTGTTTTTAAATTTACACACAGACGCTACTTTGCTGCCTTGGGCATATTTTGTGCGTTAGATATGCAAAAACGTCTTCATTATAAACATATTATCAACACAGTTTTTTATTGTCGAAGCCGTCCTGCAGTATGGTTTGATTCAGGGTAAACGGAGCCGTAATTGGTAATTTGTAATGGATGAAAGCCATAAGCGAAGCCTTTGGTGCTTTGAGGCAAAATAATGATAATAGAGGAGAAATACGTATGAATACTAAAAAGGAAAAGAGCGGAAAGCTCTTAGGTTTAGCAGCGGCAGTGCTGCTTACAGCAGTGTTAGTGTTTACCGGCTGTCCCAATGCCGCGGGTGGTAACAGCGGAGGCAGTATCACACCGCCTGCATCTGCCGGTAGTTATAATGCAGCGACCGGTAAGGGTGTAGTAGGCGGCGTAGAGTTTACGATGAAAGGGATTGCAGCGGTAACAAACGGAAACCTTGGGCACATCGATGAGAGTGATAACGGAGTGCATACGGTAAGCCTTACTGCCTACCGGATAGGCGAAACGGAAGTAACGCAGGAGCTGTGGCAGGCTGTGATGAGCAATAATCCGAGTTATTATGACGGCACTTCCGGTAAAGAACCTGTATCCGGCGAAACGCAAGAAAAGCGACCGGTGGAAAGCGTGGACTGGTATGAGTGTATAGCGTTCTGCAATGAGCTTACCAAGAAGGTAGCGGGGTTAGGAGAGAGTGAATGTCTGTACTATAGTGATGCAGGTTATACGAACGTGTATACAAAAGAAGATGCAGGTGCAAAAAAAGAGGTGTATTTGTATACAGACATGAATAAAAAAGGGTTCCGGTTACCGACGGAAGCGGAATGGGAATGGGCAGCTATGGGCGGAAAAGACTATAAATGGTCTGGAACAAATGTCGAAAGCGAACTTAAAGACTATGCGTGGTACAGGGCTAATAGTAATAATCAAACGCATGAAGTAAGGAAGCAGACTGCGAACGGATACGGCTTATACGACATGAGCGGGAACGTATGGGAATGGTGCTGGGACTGGTATAGCAACACTACGCCTGCGGGCGGGCATGACCCGACTGGCCCTGCTGCTCCCGGTGCTGACCGCGTCGATCGCGGCGGCAGCTGGGACGGCTATGCAGGCGACGCCGCTCGTGCGTATCGGGGCATCAGCAATCCCGGCAGCCGCCGCAGCATTCGTGGCTTGCGGCTGGTCTCGCGTCCCTAGAGCTCACACATTTTGCCGGAGAGGTAGAGCAGCTGCGGGCTGTTGAGCAGTGTACGTCCGTGTACACTGCTCAACGATAAGTTTTTCTATCGAAAAACTTACTACTGTTTGGAACCGCCGCCGTCCGTGGCGGTATGTGGCGAATCCGAACAGGCAAAATGTGTAGAGGTGCACGTGTTTTGCTGTAGAGCGTGTGCATATCCGCCAAGGAGGGGGGGGGATATTAAACAGGATTTGATGAAGAAAAACGAACGATAAGAGACTGGAAGGTAGAGAAGTTTTAGTTCAATATAAATCTCGCACCATCCGCCACGGACGGCGGTACTGAAACGAGTTAGTGTGAAAGTCACCACTGTTTAGCTTTTATTTTCAGAACTATGCTTTGGAACCAAGGTGGGTTCTTAGGGCTGGATTGCAACGCTAGCTAGCAATCCAACTAAGTCGCCGTTTTTCTTTAGATGGGGTCATAGGGGAAGACTTTTCTTTTTATCGAAAAAAAAGAAAAGTCTTCCCCTAACTCCTTGACTTTCTTTTGAAATTATGGAATACTCGTTCAGTCTTGCTAAGACGGTTATGTAACGGGCCATTAGCTCAGCTGGTAGAGCAACAGACTCTTAATCTGTGGGTCGCAGGTTCGAAGCCTGCATGGCTCAGATGAATAGGAAGGTAAGTAGCCTAAAGGCTAGGACTTGACATTCCTAAGAATCATCGGTATATTGTTTCGACTCACTTTGTGAGCGAGAGTGGTGGAATTGGCAGACACGCCAGACTTAGGATCTGGTGCCTCGGCGTGAGGGTTCAAGTCCCTCCTCTCGCAGGATTCCACACTGTACATACCGAGCGATATATTTTGCGGGAATAGCTCAGTGGTAGAGCGCCACCTTGCCAAGGTGGATGTCGCGGGTTCAATCCCCGTTTCCCGCTCTTGCAGAAGCGATTCGGTACATCCGAATCGCTTTTTTTTTAACCGGATAGTGCCGGTGAAGAATAAAGTTCTCTTGCGAGAAACCCTTTTAGAATCATAAGGACATGCCAATGAATTTTACGAAAGAATTTACCCCTATCGAAAAGTCTCGGATGAAACTTTCGATTACCGTTAAACAGGATGAGGTGCAAAACCGATATGCGCTTTTAACGAAAAAATATGCGAAACAGCTCCAGATACCGGGCTTTCGTAAAGGCAAAGTACCGGTAAAAATCCTTGAACAGAAATTCGGTGATACGCTACGTGCCGAAACGTATGACGAAGTAATTCAGAATGTATTGGAAGAAGTGTTTGAAGCTGCGGATAAATATTCACGGCCGTTGCCGTATTCGCAGCCTGAACTTGATGGCACACCCGATTTCAAACTCGACTCCGACTTGGTGTTTACCGTTCTGTATGATGTACTTCCTAAAGTAGAAATCTCCAAGGTAGAAGGTTTTACAGTGTCCGTGCCTGAGGTAGCCGTTACCGATGCCGATATCGAAAAAGAATTGGAGCTGATACGGGAACGTAATGCACTTGTTATCGATTGTGGCGATAACGACACCGTGCAAAAAGATAATATCGTAACCATTAATTACGTGCAGCTTGATGATGCCGATGCGGAAATCGAAAGTTCAAAACGCAACGATTTTGTATTTACCGTCGGCAAGGGGCAGTTCCATTACGGCGTAGACGATGAGCTTATCGGTATGAAGAAAGGCGAAGAAAAGGTTATCACCAAGACATACCCTACCGGATATGCCGACAAAGAGCTTGCAGGGAAGACAATCAAGTTAAAGGTTACCGTTACCGCGTTGAAGCGCAAAGACTTGCCTGCTATCGACGATGATCTTGCGCAGGATGTAAGCGAAAAATACAAGACGCTTGCCGACTTAAAAGCCGACATATCGAAAAACCTTACACGTCAGGTAGAAGATGTTTTGGAGCGGAAAAAGACCGACAACCTGCTTAAACAGATGGCGGAAGCTAATCCCATTGAACTGCCTGAATCTATGATTAAGGCGGAACTTGAAGGCCGATGGGCTATGCTGGCACAGCGGTTAGGTATGTCGCCCGACAACTTGGAAAAACTGACGGGCGGTGTAAACGGTAAGTTTTCTAAGGAATCTGCGATGGCTGAATGGCGAGCAGAGGCGGAGCTGCGGCTTAAGACCCGCGTCATTGTCGAAAAATTGATGGAAGAACGGGAAATCGCTGCCTCACCGGAAGATGTTGAAGCGGAATATGCTTCGATAGCCGAACGTACAGGAGCTTCAACGGCGGATGTTAAAAAGCATTATGAGGGTAGTCCCCGCGAAAAAGAATATTTAATCGATGATATTAAAGAGAAAAAACTCTACGCACAGCTTTTTGAGAAATCAACGGTAAAACCGGGCGAAAAGCTGACGGTGGAACAATTACTTGGAGAGGGAGCTGCCGATGTCGGAACAGATGCATAGCCTTGTTCCCTATGTTATTGAGCAGACAGGAAACGGGGAACGCAGCTACGATATTTTTTCGCGCCTGTTAAAAGACCGTATTATCTTTGTCGACGGTGAGATAACCGATGCAACCGCCGATTTGGTTGTTGCACAATTGCTTTTTCTGGAGTCCCAGAATCCCGACAAAGATATCAGTCTTTATATCAACAGCCCCGGAGGTTCGGTAACGGCGGGACTTGCCGTTTACGATACGATGCAGCATATTCATCCTCATGTGCAGACCATCTGTCTCGGACAGGCTGCAAGTATGGCTGCCGTACTTTTGGCAGGTGGAAGCAAAGGGAAACGCTTTGCACTACCTTCCTCTCGCGTGATGATCCACCAACCGTGGGGCGGCGCACAGGGGCAAGCCAGTGATATTACCATACAGGCACGGGAAATACTCCGGTTAAAAAAACTGATTATTCAATACTGTGCCCATCATACCGGGAAAACGGAAAAGACAGTTGCCGAGGATATGGAGCGGGATTTTTTTATGTCTGCGCAGGAGGCTTGCGAATACGGCATTGTCGATATGGTCATGGATAGGAGAAAAAATGCCTAAATTAAGAAGTGATCCTTCTTTGGTTTGCTCTTTCTGCGGAAAGCGTGAGGATGCAGGCCGTAAAATTGTCCCCGTTCCGGGAGTTGCCATCTGCGATCATTGTATCCAGCTTTGCAAAGAATATTTGGCCGCCTATAAGATGGCAATGCCTTTACAGCTTTCGGGGGATATTCCGACGCCGATGGAATTAAAGGCCTATCTTGATGAATATGTCATCGGGCAAGAGAAAGCCAAGCGAGTTTTATCTGTTGCCGTTTATAATCATTATAAGCGAATTATGCATCCTCCTATAGATCGGAATGCTGTTGTTATTGAAAAATCCAATGTTTTACTGATAGGCTCGACCGGTTCGGGAAAAACGCTGCTGGCGCGGACGCTTGCACAAAAGATGAAGGTGCCCTTCGCTATCGCAGACGCGACTACTTTAACCGAGGCCGGTTATGTCGGAGAAGATGTCGAAAATATCCTTTTAAAGCTTATCCAGAATGCTGATGGCGATATTGCCCGTGCAGAACGAGGTATTATCTTTATTGATGAAATTGATAAGATTGCGCGGAAAAGTGAAAACGTGTCGATTACCCGTGATGTTTCAGGCGAAGGCGTCCAGCAGGCTCTGCTAAAAATTGTCGAGGGAACCGTTGCTTCGGTGCCTCCGCAAGGTGGCCGTAAGCACCCTAATCAGGATATGCTGAAGATTGATACATCCAATATTCTGTTTATCTGCGGTGGCGCTTTTGTCGGGCTTGATGCAATTATTCAGACGCGAGTTGCAGAGAATCCTATGGGCTTTGGTGCGGATGTACGGTCTGCAAAAGAAAAAAATTTGCAGGAATTATATGACAAGCTCATTCCCGACGATTTGGTAAAGTTCGGTATTATTCCCGAATTGATCGGACGGCTTCCCATCAGTGTCTCGCTTAACGATTTAAAACTTGCAGATTTGCGCCGTATTCTTGTTGAACCTAAGAACGCGATTATCAAACAGTTCCAAGAATCGTTTAAGCTTGATAATGTTAAACTGACTTTTGATGATGCCGCACTTGACGCTATTTCGCAACAAGCGCTGGATCAAAATACCGGTGCACGAGGTCTCCGTTCTATCGTAGAAAAACTGATGCTTGATGCAATGTTTGAAGCGCCTTCAATGAAAGGCCAAAAATCCTTGCATATCACAAAGAAGGTTATTGAAGAAACGGAAAAGCCTGAGTTAAAGCTGATCTCGGAAAAAACGGCATAGTTTGCCGAATTGTATTTTGTTTGGTTTATTTTTTAAATAACATCAAATGCCATAAAAAGAGCCGGTGCATTAAACGGACAGAAGCTAAAACTTCAACCGTTAGCGTCGGCTCTTTTTATATTCGCGTCGCTTTAATTAAAAAAATGAGTTGCGGTTTAGTTGCGATATTGTACACAGATGAGTGCGCCCAGTACCATCAGGTGAGCAGAGAGCTGCTGCAGGTAGGTTAGTAAACCGTGCACACCATGTATGCCGCTGTTAAATGTTCCGATAAAATCAATCAAAATAATATTGATGATCCATAAAACGATAAAAATAATTAAGATTACATTTAAAATTTGAGGGGAGAGTGTAAATAGCCCCATCAGCAGGAAAAAACCGGCGATAAGTTCACATACGGCAATCGCGATGATGATGATTGTGCTTATTGTTGAACTTTTTACCAGCTGTGTAAGAAAGGTAACTACCGGATTTAAATTACCGGCAGTGGATTGCATAAGTCCTGTTACGCCGCTAACCAGTAAGAAAAAAACAAGTGCAATTTGTAAGATGGTGATCCCCATACTTCGTCTCATAAAAACCTCCGAGTATCTTTTGTAAGAGACATCCTAAAACTTCTATTTTTAAAGATGTCCTGTATAATATCGGCGGATAGCCGCTATATTTTTACGGTATTGGTGATTGAAAATGCTGGAAATTGTTTGCTCAATTCGGATTCTAAATAATTTATGAATTATTTCTCCCCCTTGTCTGAATACTGCTTGCCGTTTATACTTCCCGCAATCAAATCTAAGAAAAACCTCTAAAGTCTGAGGTTTTTAGAGGTTCACATGTGTAATAACCGCTATGCAAAATCAATTCTTCAATGTCTTTTTTCTATAGAGCCGATAGAAGTGCACGGGGCAGATGTTACGGTGCATTCGCTTTCGTATGATTCGCGTGAAGTACAAACGGGAGCTGCTTTTTTTGCCTTGCCCGGGGTGCATACCGATGGTTCAAAGTTTATCGATGCGGCTATTGCGAAGGGTGCCGTTGCGGTTATTCATGAAAAAACGCTTCCATTATATCAAGAGCATATTTGTTACGTTCAAGTGCCGGATGTTCGCGCTGCAATGGCCGCTGCGGCTGCCGTTTTTTTTGACGAACCTTCCAAAGACTTGGTAACGATCGGAGTAACCGGTACGGAAGGAAAAACGAGTACCGTCGATTTTATCTGGCAGCTGCTGCGGCTTGCCGGAAAAAAGGCAGGGTTTTCTTCGACCGTATCTTTTTCGTTTGGAGATGAGTCGGTCGCCAATCCGGCGCATCAGACTACCCCCGAATCGATTACGGTGCAGGAACGGCTTGCCCGTATGCGGGATAACGGCTGCGAATACGCCGTTGTGGAAGCATCTTCTCACGGGCTTTCTCCCCGAACGGCGCGGCTATTGCATGTGCATTTCGATGCAGGCATATTTATGAATGTGACGCAAGAACATTTGGAATTTCACGGTACCTTTGAACAATACCGCTACGATAAAGCGAATTTATTTCGGTCATTAGATACCCATGACCATAAGAAAAAAAACGGAATGGTTGCGGCCTTCGGTATCGTCAATCTTGAAGATCCGTCTGCCGCCTATTTTGCACAGGCAACAAATCAGCCCGTATTCGGATTTTCCGTGCGAAAAAATATCGATGGCGCTGCTGCGGCTGTTCCGTTCTCAAACTTTGCAGGCGGCTTATCGGCTGATAACATTCATGAAGGGGAGAACAGTTTAACCTTTACCATTCACGCATCGTTGAACGGTGTGCAAAAAACGTATGAGGCCGCCGCTTCGGTAACCGGCTTTTTTAATGTGTACAATATTCTTGCTTCTCTTATTGCCATTCATAATTTAACGGGACTGTCGTTTGATATGCTTGTGCCGTTGCTGAATCGGCTTGTACCGGTAAGGGGGAGAATGTGCCGTGTTGAAGCGGGACAGCGCTTTGAGGTGCTTATCGATTATGCGCATACGCCGTCATCATTCCAAGCGATTATGCCGTCTGTTCGTGACCGTATTAAAGCGAAAGGCGGCCGCGTGATTGCCGTATTCGGTTCGGGCGGAGAGCGCGATACCGTTAAGCGGCCGGAGCAGGGAAGAATTGCCGGAGAATACTGCGATACGATCATCCTCACCGATGAAGACCCCCGCGGCGAAGACCCTGTCGAGCTTTTGGAGATGATTGCCGCCGGCTGTCCTAACAAGAAGCGCGGCGAAGAACTGTTTATCATTCCCGACCGGTCGGCTGCCGTCCGTAAAGCATTTTCCCTTGCGCAACCGAATGATGCGGTATTGTTGCTTGGAAAGGGGCACGAAAATTCGATTATCGGGAAAAACGGCACCGTACCCTATGACGAGTATACCGAAGCGCACAATGCCCTGCGGGAATTGCAGGATTTTTAATGTGTAGGATTTACTGCAAATACTTGGCGTTTAAATTCCGAAGGTGTAAGTCCGTACCGCTTTTTAAAAGCACGGCGGAACGTTTGTGTATTTGCATAGCCGCAGTGTTCGGCCAAAGCACTAAGAGATTCTTTCGTGTTCTCCGCAATCAGCGCTTGAGCTTTTTCGAGCCGTTTATCTTCCAAATATTGAGCAAAACTTTTTTGCATTCTGGTACGAAAGAAATAGTATAGAAAATTCTCCGTCATACCGAAATCTTGAGCCATTTGAGAAAGATTTAAAAGCGGATTTGCATAAGATTGTTCTATATATTCGGCAATATGATTCATGAGGGTTATATCTTTTCCTTGACATACATCTGCCGGCACCGCATGTTTGTTGTCGTTTATTCGTGCGGAGGGTTGAGATTCCGAAAATGAGCAGGGAGAGGTCTGCAAAGAACTTTTTCGCGGTACGCGGAGCAATAATACGGCTGTATATCCGATATAAGATAAGAGACAAATCATAAACACGGCGGATACGGCAAAACGTCCGGTTACTATGTGCTGAACAAATGTAAATTGCGGAATGCTTACGAAAAGGACAGTATCGGTGCCCCGTATCGGTTGTGCAAAGAGAAAATAAGATTTGCCGCGTATACGCTGTTGTGTAATGATTATCGGCTCGTTTCTTTCGTCTGCGTTTTGTATCGATTTTGGCAAGGTCGATAGTATTGTTTGTATTTCAGATTGTACGGGTTCAGTTCCTTTTGTTGCCTCGTCCGGACGAATAAGCAATGGCCTACCTTTGCTGTCGATAAGCCAAAAGACGGCTTTGGTAAAAGCTGGAAGAGCGGAAAAAAGCCCTTCAAAATAGCTTGTTTTTAAAAGTATTATGAGCTTTCCTGCATTTGCTGCCGTGTTTTGCAAAGGAAAGGTCTGTTCAAATACAAGAAGCTTCCTCTGCATTCCTTTAGAAACCACCGAGGATTCGGGCAGCCATGCATTGACATACACAGGTCGTAGATAGTATTCCCGCCATTGTCTGCTGTTTAAATCTTGGAATGTAAAAAGAGTTGTATACATGGTATCTATATCAAAAAAAGCATTGTCCGCTTCCACTAAATAGTCGCTTTTTTTAGAATAAAGATACAGCGAATCGATTGCCGGATGCACCGATTTGACATAGGATAGCTGACGTTGTGCATTGATAAGTATTTGTATATCGGCAGAACCTTGTGCAATCGTATTCTGCATTACAAAGGCTTGTACATCGGTATTGATCATCAGCATATAAGAGAACCGCTGTATTTCACTCATTGTTAAATGAAGGGCATCGGCCGTTTTAATCAAAGTGTTTTTACAGGTATCCATTTGTTTTTTTATTGCACGGCGGAAAAACCGGTATTCAGTGACAGCTATCACGACACAGGCAACACAGCATAGTGCAAATAAAGAACGGGAAGCGGAAATTTTCTGTATGTTTCGGCGTAGCGATCGAATCGGCACAATAAAAAAAAAGTATACCATGTTTAGAGTAAAAATGCAAAAATTTAGATTAGTTTAGGCAAGGTAAACGCATCAGGCCGTTTTTTTAACAACCCAGCGGAAAAGTTGAGACTATTCGACCAGAGTTGAACCTCTTCGCGGTTCAAATGGTCTCACAGTCTCAACTTTTCCGCGATTTTTATCTACTCTACCTGATGCATTTACCTGTCTGTTGGAAAAAATGTACGAAATTTTAAGTAAAATTTCGTACAGAAGGAGGATAACCTCTGAAAATATTTTATAATGCGGTTGCCCTGTTAGGTTAGGATGCTCCTAAAAAACTGAAGCTATAGGGCATCGCTAAAAACGAGGTTTCCGGTTTTCACCCAATATAAAGAAATGCCAAGAACCGTAGGGCTTCCCATTAACGATAACATCTTGCGTATGCTGCATACTGATAATATGTATGTCCTGCAAAAGCGCCGGAATGGTTTCCGCATCGGTAAAAAAGTGGGGAATACCGTTTTCCGGCCCATCTTCAACTTTAATGACGGTATTTTCATCAACGACGGGAAATCCTGCCTCCTTATAGCTCCACGCATTTTTTGAGCAGAGCGTAAGATACACTTCGCCGCCGTTTTTTACGACCCGTCTTATTTCAGAAAGTATTTTTTTAATACCGGCAGTATCCGTATGAGAAATCACATGGTACGCAAGGAGACAATCGAACGCATCATCCTGATACGGCAGCGCGCTCATATCGCCGCATTGAGCGGTAATCGGTAAATTTTGTTCCACAGCGGTTGCACGCAGCCCCTCAACAGCACTCTCCGATAAATCGATTGAATGAACGGTAAAACCTTTTCTTGCAAAAAACAGCGAATGCCGCCCCAATCCGCAACCGAGATCAAGAAAATGCGAATACCCCTTTTGCTTCCATCGCTCCGCCAAATAATACGCAATTTCCGCTGGCCGGTACCATATATCCGTTTCTATTTTCTCCCAATCCCATGCTTTATGTTCTACCATATATATACCACCTTGCAGCTTTTGCCTTTCCAGCGCTTTTTCAAATAGCCTGTTGAACAGCGTACATCCCTGTACGCTGTTCAACGACGAGATTTGTGCATAACACAAATCTCGCTACTGGTTATCACCCCGGACATCCCCGCCCACGAATGTACATCCGTGTACATTCGTGGGCTACGAGTTCGCATTGCGAACTCGTTTCTGCGTTACACCCCGTCCATCCTTGGACGTTCTGAAGATACAAGGCGCGAGCAAAAAACACCCGCAGGCACGCCCAAAAATAAACATCCTTGTTCATTTTTGGGCTACAAGTTTGCAGGAGCAAACTTGCTTCTGCTTGGAACCAGCGGCATCCGTGCCGCTTCTGCCTTTCCAGCGCTTTTGCAAATAGGCGGAGCAGATACGAGGCGTGAACAAAAATTAACCGCAGGCGTGCTTTTTGCACGTTGAGGATTAATTTTTGTGTAACAACGAAGTAGATGCCCGCATATTTGCAAAAGATAAAAGGCTTATTTGTACTGTCGGTTATAAGCCCCCTGCATATTCTCAAGAACTGCAGACAGCTGGAGCTTATCCAAATTCTTTAGATAGTTATCCCATTCCGTATCGCTGTTGATATCCATGGTACCGACCATGAATTTAACGGCGCTCTGGCGGATATAGTTGGCAAGCTCTTGCTTCACTGTAGAGAATTTTTCAATTTCTTCTGCAGTGTACTTTAACGGCGGCACTTCTTTGTTGACATCTGCATAGGGCTTATATAGATTATGAGTTTCATCGTAGAGAACTTTCTCAAGGTTTTTCGGTGCATAGTAGTCGCCGCTGAGGTCAACAGCCTGTCCGAGTCGGAAGGATGAGATTTCGGCAATGGTCTGTCCTTGAATAAAGGTTACGTTCTGCGGGTCTTTGTCGTTCCACGGTTTCAGCTGTTTCCAGATTGCTTTTTGACCGTCTAAGCCGACATCTCCTTCGGCTGCCCATGCCCATGCATCACCTTCATTACCGTATTTCTGCTTAAGCGTACCTTCGGTGCTGTACATGTAATCAAAGTAGCGGAGGATTGCCTCGGCATGGGGTGTTTTTGACGAAAGAACGAGGGCGCCGGTTCCCGGTACGGACAAGAAGTTTACGGCTTCGCGTACTCCGTGCAGTCCCTGTAACGGTGCAATAGCTTGGAAGTGCAGGAAACGCTCTCCGCTTAATGATGAGAATTGGCCTCTCCAGCCGCCGGCGACAAAGCCGACTACCGGCTGTGCGGAACTTTCAACTAACTGTGTCAGCTGACTTGAATCCTGTGTAAAGGAACCGTTATAAATCAGGCCTTCTTTATAGAGCTTATTGATAAATTGTAAGGCTTCACGATATGCGGGTTTATTTACCGCAGTATCGATTTTTTTATCGTTTAACAAATACCCGACATTACCTTCCGCCCCCGCAGAAATATTGGTATCAAGATCACAGTAGATAAACGAGTTGATGATAAATCGTTCAACCTGATCATTCCAGCCGATAATGGAACCGGCAAGCGGTATTTCATCTTTTTTACCGTTACCGTTGGGATCGTTATCGCGGATGGCAACGAGCGTGTCATAGAACTCATCGATGGTTTCCGGTACTTTCAAACCGAGTTTATCGAGGAATGGCTTGTACACAAACATCTTCGCGGCATTCGTACAATGATAGCAGACTTCCAGACGAGGCAGCGAGTAGATATTGCCGTCGGTCATGGTCATAAAGCCCATTGCTCCCGGAAAATCTTCTAAAGCCTTAGTTAAATTGGGCAACGTACCGTCAGAATAGTATTTATTAAGCGGCATAAATAATTTTTCTTCGGTACCGTAGGTTGTTTCTTCTTTAAAACCGATCCCCATACCTAAGAAAGCGTCAGGCAAATCGCCGCCTGCAAGGGTGAGCGGTAATTTCTCCGCCGCTGCTTGCTCCGGCACCATAATCCAATTTACTTTAACGCCGGTTTTCTCTTCCATAAATTTAGAAAATTCATTTGTGTTAAAATCTTCAACACAAGGCGGCTGAGCTACCATGATATTCACGGTAATAGGCTCGGTAACGATGGGGTACGTTCCTTTAGGCGTGTACTTCCCTTTTTCCGCAGTTTCCGATGCTTTGCATCCGCTGATGATAACGCATGCAATAAGCGCCGTAGCGCACACAATACCGGTGATCCTTTTCATATTCCCTCCTATCTAGTTAGATATCTAATATCGATATCTAAAATCGGCTTATAGCCTGATTTTCACTATTTTTAGCCCTTTACGGAGCCAATCATCACGCCTTTTACAAAATATTTTTGTACAAACGGATAAATAACCAAGAGCGGCAGGCTGGCTACCACGATGAGTGCATACTTAACGGTTTCCGCAAGTCCCTGGACACGGACGGCAGCGCTTACATCCGACAGCATGGTCGGGTTCGTTTTATTCACGATTAAAATATTGCGCAGCACAATCTGCAGCGGATAGAGCTTTTTATCCTGCAAGAACACTAAGGCGTCAAAATAGCTATTCCAAAGCACCACCGCATAGAAGAGCGACAGCACCGCGATAATAGCTCCCGACAACGGAAGCACTACCGTAAAGAAGAAGCGCAGATCGGAACATCCGTCTATTTGCGCAGCGTCATACAGCTCATTGGTGATGGTTTCCTGTAAAAATGTGCGCGCGATGATAACGTTCCACACATTGACCGCATTGGGGAGCACAAGCGCCCAGCGGGTATTGTAAAGTCCGATCCCTTTTACGACAAAATACAGCGGTATCAGTCCGCCGGAAAAAAGCATCGTCGCCATAATAAACTTGGTCACGAATTTTCTTCCGTAAAACTCTTTGCGCGAAAGCGGATACGCCAGCAGCATCGAAAGAGACACGCTGATAAAAGTTCCGAGCGCCACATAGATGATGGAGTTGAGGTATCCCAGTCCGATATCCTTGTTTGCAAAAACCGCCTTGTATGCCGTTAAATCGAAATTGACCGGAAAGAGTGTAACCCGATGCTCAATCACCGCCTTAGGATCGCTCAAAGAACAGGCAATAATATACAATAGCGGATACAAAACGATGATAAAACACAATCCCAAAAAGACATTGTTTATCCCGTTAAAGAGATTGTCAAAAGGCGTTTCCCGAATTTTCGATGATTGTTGTTTCTTCCATATAGAATACTGAGTTTTTACCATAGCCCGCCGTCCTTTTGCCGCAGCTTTGCCAGATAGTTAAAGAGCAGAATAAGCGCTACGTTGATAAGAGAATTGATAACGCCGATAGCGGTTGAATAGCTGAAATCGTTATTGACCAACCCCATCTTATACACATACGTCGACATGATTTCGGCAGTTTCCAGATTGAGCGGATTTTGCATCAAAAAGGCCTTTTCAAAACCTAAGCTCATAACAAAACCCATGTTCAAAATAAACATGATAACAATCGTGTTTCTGATACACGGCAAATCGATATACCAAATTTTCTGAAATTTATTTACGCCGTCTACACGCGCGGCTTCATACAATCCGGGGTCGACGGAGGTAAGTGCCGCAAGATAAATAATGGCATTATAACCGGTATTCTGCCATAAGGCCGACCACACATAGATATGCCGGAAAAGTTTCGGCTCCCCCATAAAATTTAAGGGCTCAAGCCCGAATTCCGCCCGTATTACATTGAACAGTCCCAACGCAGGATCCATAAACTGCATCAAAATTGAGACCATAACCACCGTCGAAATAAAATACGGCGCATACGTCACCATTTGAACGGATTTACGCCAGAGCCTGTTTTGCGTTTCGTTCAATGCAAGTGCCATAATAACCGCAATCGGAATTGAGGCAAACAGCGCATACATACTCAGGATGAACGTGTTCCACATAATTTGCAGCGCAGAAGGATTACTGAAGAATTTGACAAACTGCGCCAAACCTACCCACGGACTTCCCCAAATACCTTTCGAAATACGGTATTTTTTGAAGGCAAGCAGGATACCGTACATCGGCACGTACTTAAATACGATAAAATACAGCATCGGTAAGGCGATAATGACATAAAATTGCCAATGCGCACGTAATTGGCGTTTTGTGTTTTTACTTAACATATATATAGTATTACACCGGTTCTTCCAATTTGAAAGTGTTGATATTTAAAAATCAGGTATGCTGATATAAAAAAAAGAGGTATTTTATGTAAAAAAGGTCATTTTTTGAACACCATCAAAATACCCCTTTATTTTGCCGGCATATCAAGTACAATAGTTGCACAGGCGTGCCGTTATTCGTGCGGAGGGTTTGAATACCTCGACGCTGTTCGGAGGATATATGAAAACAAGTTTATATACGGAACATCAATTACAGACAATACAGAGGTGGCAAAGCCTACAATTCGGTATGTTTATCCACTTCGGCCTCTACTCGCTTGCGGGCGGCTGTTGGAAGGGGCTCCCCGTCAAAAGGGGGTATTGTGAACAAATACTTTCTCACGGGGAGCTTCCGCAAGCCGACTATGAAGCTTTACTGCATGAATTTCTCATACCCGATTTCAATGCGGAATCGATTGTCCGCCTTGCCAAGGCTGCCGGAATGCGTTATGTAGTGGTTACCTCGAAGCATCATGATGGCTTTTGTCTTTTTAATACAAAGACTACATCGTATAATAGTATGAATGCGGCTTGTAAGCGGGATATCGTTGCCGAACTCAGCGCAGCTTGTAAAAAAGAAGGGCTTGCGTTCGGAGTATATTTTTCACTCATCGACTGGCACTGCCCTGATGCTCTTCCGATAAGCGCTCACAATTCCGACCGTATTCCGCCGAAACACCATGAATATAACTGCGCTCAGTTAACCGAGCTGCTGACAAACTACGGCGAGATTTGCGAATTATGGCTCGATATGGGATACCCGACCGCCGAACAATCGAAGGATATGTATGCGCTTGTACATTCGCTCCAAAAACACATTATGATTAACGGGCGTATATGGAACGATATGGGCGACTTTGCTACACTTCCGGATAATGCAATACCCGAATTGCCGGCGAATGAATACGAATTAAACATTCCATGGCAAACGCCGGCTTCTATCTATAAAGAAACATGGGGATATAAAAGCTGGCAGGAACGCGGCAGCATTGATGAAAAAATTGCCGAATTAACCGGAAGTTTACGCCGTGTCGTATCCGGCGGTGGTAACTACCTTCTGAATATCGGGCCGGATAATACCGGTAAGGTTATTCCCTTTGAAAAAGAAGTCTTAGAGGGGATCGGCTGCAGTTTACGCGAAACCCCTCTTCCGCCCGTGCGCAGTTTCGGCAGGGATGAAGGTCAAACAGCAGCGTTTCATGTTCCCCCTATTCAGGCAGAAAAAGACGGTTCTTTCCGGTTGACCGTTTGTACAAACCTTTTTCGCTATACGGGCGGTGAATACTATACCCTGCGGCCGATTATAACGGGAAAACGCTGGCGGTTGGCCGTTTCGCCTGAATCTGCTCAAACGGTCCTTATGTTAGGTTGGAAGTGTGTTTCCCCTCTAAAAGAAGATATAAAGCTCTGCTTTGAAGATGACGATACGCGGCTGTATTTTTCGCTCTGCAAGGGAAAAACATGCGGTCTTATCAACTCTTGCTACCGCTTACCACAAAACCGCCGTATATGCACACTGGAGCTTTCCACCGTTGGGGCACCCAACTGCCGCGGGGAACTCATCCCTGACAGCATAGTGCTGACCTTGGAAAAACAACTTTAAATGCGACGGGTGAACAAAGCGTGAACTTTAGAAACTGTTGCATTGACGTGCGAACAACGTACACGTTCCGTTCTCATTGACAGAGAATGAGAAATATCTATAATATAACTAAGTTATATTTGACGGGTGTTTTAAATGGCAAACGGAGATTTCGATCTGACGCATAAGAAAATACTGGAATGCGGAAAAAAGATTTTCAAAGAAAAGGGCTTTGAAAAAGCCAATCTGCGGGAAATCTGTGCGCAGGCAGGCGTTACGACCGGAGCCTTTTACGGTCATTTTGAAGACAAAGAAGCTCTTTTTTCCAAATTGGTGCAGCCGGTTATTACCGATGTTGAATACCATTATAGCTTAATCAAACAACAAAGCTTTACAATGTACAAAAAAGAAACGGTAATCACAAAACAGACAATCGAATCCATCCTTGATTTAAAACTAAAGGGCGCAATTGGTATGGTGTCCTATTTTTTTGATAACAAAGATATTTTCGAGCTCTTGGCGTTTTGTTCATACGGAACAAAACATGAGCATTTTTTAGATGAAATAATAGAAAAAGAAGATGAAAATCACCTGAAAATCTTAGAGATGATTCACGGAAAAAAGAAAGCAGCCCAAGTAATCACCAAAAAAGGCATTCACTTACTGAACCATGCGTACCTGTATGCGCTATCGGAAGTTGCCGTTCATTGCGAAACAAAAGAAGAAGCCGAACGCAATGCCTATTTAATTGCAGACTTCTTTAATGAAGGCTGGAAAAAAATGCGCACGGTTTAATTGTAATTATGAATTAAAACTCATTTATAATTATGAATGAGGAAAGTGAGTTTTTTTAGGTTTAAATATAACTAAGTTATATTACGGGGAGCAGAGGAGATGGAAATTCTCTTATTAGTTATTCCCAATTAGAGAAAACCTTTTTGAAAATAGAGGGAGCAGATTCAAGGCGCGTGCAAAAAACACCCGCAGGCGTACTTGCTGTACGTTGAGGATTGTTTTTTGCTAAGCAACGCAGAAGATGCCCGTATATTTTCAAAAAAATTAGAGGAGGTTTTTTATGAAGTTAAAAGACATCGTGCAAATAGCTGTATTGACAGTTATTGGGTTCGCAATCGGAATGACAATTTCGATGCTGACGGGAACACTGGGAGCCATAGCCTTATACGCTTCTGCAGGATTTGCTGCTTTTGCAGTCAGTCCTGTTTTTGTGATAACGGCTAAAAAAATAAAGCATCGCTGGACGGCGGTTTTATTTTGGGTTATCTACGGATTGTTATATACCCTTATGGGCTATTGGATAATGATACCGATTTGTTTGGTTTCGGCAGCGCTTGGCGAAATCATCATCGGCGATTATTCAAGCAATGTAAAAGTTTCAATCGCTTTTTCGGCTGCAATGTTTGTCGTCGCAATGCACCCGATTATATTTGTCAAAGTATTAGGTGCGGAAGGAATTACGAAGTTCGCTCCGTCTATTTCAAGTGAACAGGCTCAGTGGATGATTCAGTTTTACACGGGAAAAGCCATCGCAATAGCGGTAGCGTGCAACATCATCTTGGAATCTTTGGCAGGCTTATTCGGTACTTATATCAACAAAAAATTCTTTGAAAAGAGCAGTAAAAAGAGCGTATTATAATGAAGCCGGCAAGAAACACTCAAGGATGGTCAATGAATCCGATAACGCTTTTTATCCTCATACTGCTCACATCATTCTTGGTGTTTTTTGTCGATCAAACGATGTATTATGTGCTGCTCGGTATGAGCTTTCTCTTTTTGGTTTTATTTTCATACTCGGAAGGCATAAAAAAGGCTGTAGTCTATATCGGTTTATTTTTGCTGATAAAGCTCTTGGCATATATCGATTTGGGAATGACAACCGGAGCATTGATAGGATTGATTGCTTTATTTTTAAGGCTCTATCCTATCTTTAACATTGGAAGGATATTGATTTTAACCAGTCCTTTAAAAATTATGAGCGCATTGCGTGCGGTAAAAGCGCCGCAATCTCTTTCGATAGGACTGGTTACCGCCTTACGCTTTTTGGACGAGATGACGGCGCGGCTAAAAGAAATAAGAAACGGCATGAAGGTGCGGGGCTTGCGTTTGAGCCTGTTACATCCTCTTCGCTCGTTTGAACTCTATCTTATTCCTCTCATTTATAAATGCCTTCATGTAAGTGAAACGCTGACCTCATCGATAATCGCAAAGGGGATTGAGTACGAAGGAAAAAAGACGAGTTATAAACCGGTGCGCTTCGGCTGGTACGATACGCTGGGTTTATCGGCGGCTGTATTTTTAGTATGGAAAGTACTATGAAAATATGTTACTTTACAATAGAGATAGAATGCAAGGCGGTATTGTATATTGAATTATTTATTTTCCGCACATGTTTTTAGACGAATGGTGGAACGTGAGTTTTCACCTGATGTTATAAAATCCGTTATAGAAACCGGTTCCGTTATCAAGGAATACCTTGATGATGAGCCGTATCCGAGCAGACTGATTCTTGGATTTGCAGGCGATCGTCCGATACATGTCGTATCAGCATTCGATGCGGCCAGTGTTACCGAACATGTGATTACGGTTTATCAACCGGATGAAGCGCTTTGGTCTGCAGATTTTACTCAGAGGAGAACCCATGATGAAGTGCCAAATTTGTAAGTTCGGGGAAATGAAAAAAGGGCGTACGCAGGTTGTGCTGACCCGTAACAATGCAACGCTGATTTTCCGTAATGTTCCTGCTCTTATTTGCGATGACTGCGGAGAATATTATCTTGATGAACAGACCGCAGCGGATATATATACTCGTGCAGAAGCATGTTTTTCTTTGGGTCAACAGATAGCGATCATTGAGTATCGGCAGCTTGTTTCTGCGTAGCAAAAGTGCAAATGAATTTGTTTTTATAAAGGAATTATGCCATGAGCATAATAGAAGCTCGGATAAAAAATTTTACGTATGACAATGATGAAAGTCCCACGCTCCACGCTATTGATTTGAATATTGAAGAAGGCGAGCTTGTTGTGCTTACGGGTTTTTCCGGCTGCGGGAAGACTACCTTAACGCGGATATTAAACGGCTTAATTCCCTATCATTACGGCGGAATACTCGACGGTGAAGTGCGCATTTTAGGGAAAAACATCTTGGATTATAAAAAGGGCGAATTGGCAAAGTACATCGGTAATGTGTTTCAAAATCCGAGTGATCAGTTTTTTGCTACCATTGCAGAGGAAGAGGTTGCCTTTGCCGGAGAAAACCTCGGTATGGATTTTCAAACCCTGTGCGAAAAAACCGATGCTGCTTTTCAGACGATGCAGATAGAATCGCTTAAAGGCGCGAAACTTTCAGAGCTTTCCGGCGGGCAAAAACAAAAGGTCGCCATCGCTTCCACACTCATCTATGACACAAAGCTGCTTTTTTTCGATGAGCCTTCTTCCAATCTCGACTATGAAGGTATTGTGCAATTTCAAGCGATGATACGGGATTTAAAGGCGATGGGAAAAACGATTATCATTGCCGAGCACCGCTTGTTTTTCTTAAATGAATTGTACGATAAGCTCATCTACATGAAGGACGGCACTATCGAAAAAATCTTTTTGAAGGGTGAATTGGCACCAGAGGATTGCAGGCGGTACGGACTGAGGGCAATACGGTATGACAGTCTTGTCTGCGAAAACCCTTCGGTACCTAAACAAGCGGTTACGCATATCGAGGACTTGAGCATTTCTATCGGCAGGCAGGAACTTATCAAAAACCTTTCGTTTGATGTACACGCAGGAGAGATTACTGCCATTATTGGAAAGAACGGCAGAGGAAAGACTACGCTCGGCAAAGCCTTAGGCGGGCTTTTATCCTGCAAGGGACAGATCGGTTACGGGAAGCGGCGGCGGCAACGCTTAAAGACAGCGTATTACATGATGCAGGATGTTGACTATCAGATTTTTTTCGATACGGTAGAAAACGAGCTTATCCCTTCTTCAAAACGGAAGGATGAATCCTATTTGCAACAAGCGGCTGAGTACCTGCACACAATTGACCTTTGGGAAAAAAGGCTTGACCATCCGCAGGAACTTTCAGGCGGACAAAAGCAACGGCTCGCCCTTGCAACGGCTTTTTTGAGCGACAGGCGCATCATCATCTTAGACGAACCGACCAGCGGTCTCGACTACAAGCGCATGGACGAAATCGCAAAGCTCATCTTACACTGCGCTCAAGAAGTCCCCGTGCTCATCATCACCCACGACTTGGAACTCTTATTCAAAGTCTGCAACACCGCCCTCCTGCTCGGTGAAAACGCATACAAGAAAATTCCGGTAAACGGAAATGAAAGAGAAATTCGGGAATTTCTAACGGTTTCAGTTTTTTAAAAGGGGGCATCTTCTTTTGGTTATAACTAAGCATATATTTTGCTGTCTGGACATCTCTATTCCAAAGGATGCGAAGCAAATCTAACCGACTTTTGAGAGATACCCTAGTGTAAGAGGTGTAATCACCTTATGCATCATCAGAAAAATTTTTATGCAATTATGCAATGTTATACTTCAACAAGTTCACGGATCGAAGCTCTCCTAAACTTAAAACAGCTTATCCAGCTCTACTGAATAGGATATGTCGTATATAAATCCGTTGCGTTCGCAATATGCTTTTATTTCTTTTGTCAGTTTTTTCGTTGCGCCGTATTCGAGTAAATAGACGGTGAGTCCATACGTTTTACATTGAGCCAGATATTCCATAAAATATGCTCTGTCTTCTACCGGTTTTGCTCCAAACGTATTATTCTTAAAATGTATTTCGGTAAATACGCTTTCTTGATTGATCCCATTTACTATCCCTTTAATGGAATCTTGCTGCATCGCTTCGGTGATAAACGTATCTCCGCCATTAATGATAATGGGTTTATTCTCCGTATGTATTTCGCGTAAGAGAGTTATGAGTCCTTGATATATTTCGGGTGTGTGATAATGATAATAAACGTCAGCGTTATCAAGAAAAAAACCGTCTATGCCTTTTTGAGACAAAAGCTGCGCTTTGTGTTTTATCCTTTTTTGCCATCTTTTATCTGCAACATTTACCCATTGTTCTTCGTCCCAATTCTCGTAGTGTCCTAAAGCGATATCCGCAAATGCGGCATAGTCATCGCGGAATGTTTCGATAGAGCCGATGTTTAAATAAGAAAATATGTGAACGTTTCCGTTTTTGTGAAGCTGCGCGATATCTTCTTGAGAAAAAAACTCCGCATCAATTACCAGCGTTTTAATTCCTTTAAGCTGCATCACTTTTTCATGATCCATACCTATCAGCACTTTGTAGTCTTGCTTTTTTTCTGCGGATATACCGTTTATCACAATAATTGTAAAAAAAATTAGTGCCATGTAAAGATCTTTTACATTTCGCATGAATCGCTCCTTATTTCTTTGCTGTGTACACTACGGCGTAATCTTCTGCATCGCTTTCGGTAAAGTTGTAATCCGAATAAGAGGCAACGGATTGAAATCCTGCCTGTTCAAATAAAGTTAACAGTGTTTTGCGCTGTAACGGATGTAACACCGTAAAGTCCGAACCTACGGTATTGTGCTGCTTGTCGATAAACTCTATGGTAAACTTGATATTTCCGTCCGGTAAAAAATCATAACGTCGCTTAAAAATAAAGGCGTCCGTTTCTTTATCTTTAAAGTCCATTTTTTTCTCAGCAAGGATGCGGTCGTAGTTGAGGACTTCAACAATAAAAATACCGTGCGCTTGTAAAGCTTGATACACAGCGCTGAAAAAACGGCGAAGTGCCGTTTCATCAGGTAGATGCGGGAGCGTATTGCCAAAACACAGTACGCCGTTACATATACCGAATTGCAGAATATCGGAGATGTTCGCTTGATGAAATGCCAATTCTCCGGATGTGCGAATACCCGAAGCTTTCTCCTTTGCGATTCCAATCATCTTTGCATTTAAGTCGAGCCCGTATATATCGTATCCACGTTGATGTAAACACACCGCAAGGTCGCCGGTTGCACAACCTGCATCACACAATCTGCCCGGCAACGGACAAAGGTGTCGGATAAAATCAAGCTTTTCCGCCTCAAGCGGGAAAACTTCGCTGTAATGTTCTGCAATCAAATCGTATACGTTCATTCACTCTTCTCCATCGGAATAATTATGGTATACTATATTAATATAATATGCTATGGGAGAATGGTATGATCAAAATAGCGAAATGCATATTTTTTTATGCAGCTTTTTTACTGTGCGCTGTACTTGTTTTTGCGGCTGATAACAGTAAAAAAACAGATAGACCGGCTATTAGAGTGTATGATTCAAAAGATAAGCTGGTGTGTGAACTCACGGAGAGCGCTGATATTGAGTCCTTTACTAATTTATTAACGGAGAGTGCAGCAGTCGCTGCCGATGATGCCGCTTTTACGCAGGTGCCAAAAAACGCCAAGATAGCGTATCGCTATGACATACCTAACAATTCATCTGTCGACATACGTCTTCTTATCTATGCCGATAGGCAAATTGCATATATAACCAATGCCCCGAAAGGCGATGATATGCCGGAGGTGTTTGCATGGGAGCTATTCGGAGAAGCATACAAGATACTATCCAAGCCTGATTCGTTAAAAAAGGCACTTGCTCGATATCAAGATAGCGATAACAATATTTTTGTCTATGATGCGAAAGGTTTTTTGGTATCTGAGGCACGTATTCCGTCAATCTTGCACGTATTCGGCAAAGTTATGGACGTCTATGCCGGTGATGCAAATGACCATCAATTTTCGGGAAGCATTTTACCGGAAAGAAGCGTACACGAAGGAAAGCAACTGCTGTACCGCTATACCATTTGGGCTTTTAGAGATGAACCGATACGGATATACGTTTATAGCGATACGGATAAAATTGTACTTACAAACACATTTCCGGCTTGGATTGATTGCACACTGACAAAAGAAGGATATGAATTGTTTTCAAATCCGAAACGATTGATTGATCGGTTGAATAGGGTGGCGATTGAATTGATGGATATACGCTGATCGGAATTTTGATATTCCTTAAAAAGGGAGCTAATGCAATCGGCCTTAATTATTAAACAGATAGATGATTATGATTATATATTAAGAGAGCAATTCGGCTTCCGCTGTGCGGATGAGGGGTGTTGTAAAACATATACGGTTCCGAAAGAGGTCGGAGTCGGAACTATCCGCAATATTTTCCCTTGCGGGAATGTCGGGCTTTCGATTATTCGACTCAAGCTGCGCTATCCGCTGGTGATGCAGTATGACGGCTATAATTCCGCATTTGAAACGACGTGTTGTTTTGGCGGGCATATCGCCTATTCCGAAACGGGCGTAATCGACACTTGCCTTTCACCGAATGAGCTGGGCATTTATACCAAGCAAAACAGCTGCGGTATGATGATGTATCCGGCAGGGGAGGCTATTACGGCTGTTTCTCTATTCGGTACGGATGAATTTAAGCAAGCGCTGCCCTTTGCGTTTGCAGGTATGCAATCAAAAAACACAGAGCCGGATGGCTTGACGGATTGGCTGATGGAGCCGAAAAAACCGGAACTTCCGTTGATACGGCTTTTTAAGGATATTATCGATAGTCCGGTAGAAGGCGCGATGCAGCAGATCTTTTATGAAGGTATTACCAAAACGCTGCTTACACAACTTTGGCAACGTTACATTGCAAACCCCATGCGCGGAATTACCCGTTCCTCGCTTTCTCCTGCCGAATATGCTGCCGTGTTACGCGCTCACGATATTTTATCGGAACGATATGCTGCTCCTCCGACAATTCCGCAATTAGCGCGGCTGGTATTTTTAAACGAAACCCGATTAAAACAGGGCTTTAAAGAAACATTCGGAAAAACAATTCATCAGTTTACCCATAGCATAAGGATGGAAACGGCACGATCATTATTGGATGATAAAAACACAACGGTCAGCCAAGCCGCTTATGCAGTCGGGTATGTGAATGTCAGTCATTTCTCGCAAGCCTTCCGAAAATTCTATGGAAGAAGTTTGAGGTTCCCTGCTATCTTCCCATAATAGCCGCATTACTCTGCCTCAATCAACTCATGCTCGGCAAAATGAGCCTTTCCCTCTTTTATATCACGCACGATATTTTCAAGATAGCGGATATTACTTTCAGAATAGAACGGGTTAACAGCGGCTTGTTTTTTTGGGCTTATATTTTATAGTGTGGATGGGAAGTCCCACTATTTTGAGGCATACTATGCTAGGTATAAATTTTGAATTCTCTGAATTATAGGAAACAGTACAATTTTTTAGAGCTAACAGGCTTTTTTTAAGCGGCGTAAAGCCACGTTTCATTTTAACAACGCTGCACGATGAGGCGGTGAACACACCGATTTCTTACGCGAGGAAAATGGCGGTATACAATTCGGAAAAGGTGAAGGATATTGCGTTCGCCGACAATCCGTACAGCCTCGATATGACGCGGGTACCAGTATTTCCCCACAAATAATAATACACCCCGATATTCCAAAGGCCGTGTACTATGGCTACCAGCGCGATACTTACTGCCGGATGGAATACCTGTTTGAGCTTGAGATAGGCAATGCGAAATACGATTCCGGCTCCTGCGGCGAAGAGCACAGACATACCCCCGAGGTAACGATGCGCGAGCGTGAAGAGCAGCAGGGCGGGGATTTCGGCGAAGCACAATTCAAAAAGTACGGTAGTTTTAAATGAGGCGGCCTTTTTATAACGGGACTGATCCGTGTGGAGGGATAATGCTAACATGCCACGTCGGGAATGTTGATTATGCGATAAAGACCGCTGCTGCAAATCTATGGCGTTTTCGGTGGTGCCTTCCGAGCCGTTTTCCGATGCAGGCACATTTCCCTGCAGCCGCGGTTCGATATAACCGGCATAGATGCGGTGCAGTCGATTCGGAGTATAGAGCCGATATAGTATTTCTTCATACACGGCGGCACATATCGTATAAAAACAGAAAACACACTGTGCATATAGTCCGTCCGGCTTGGGCGGAAGGGTGAACGGTACCGCTGAAAACAGCGGAGGAAGCAATAAAAAAGCAGTTACAGCAGCGAATTCAATAAAGAGAAGTACATCGTTTTTATTAAAGTCGTTCCATTTCATCTCGTTATCTTATCGTTATTTTTTTTAAACTAGGTTATCGCCTATCGCGAACCTCTAAAAATCTCATTGAGTTTTTAGAGGTTCCTACAGCCGCTTTTCTATCCATTCCAAGATATCGGCTTTTACTTCCTCTTTATTTGTTTCATTCAAAATTTCGTGCCGGCCGTTCTCGTATAGTTTTAGCGTTACGTCCTGCATCCCGATGTCCTGATAGATACGGTAAAGGGTTTTTAGCGTTTTGCCTCCGTTTGAAACGGGATCTTCCGAACCGGCGGTAAGTAAAACAGGAAGAGCGGCCGGTATACCTTTTAAAGCTGCCTGCGTATGCAGTCTTTTAAGACCACGCATAAAATCCTGAAAAAAGCCTGCGGTACAGACAAATCCGCAGTATTCATCATCGATATATTTTTTTACTTCGCTTTCATCCCTCGAAAGCCAGTCAAAGGCTGTGTGTGGATTTTTTATCCTGTTGTTATATGAGCCGAACACCAATGCATTCATAAATTTTGCAGCGGATTTCCGACCTTTAAATGCACAGTTAAGATTTGCAAGCAACAAGGCGACGGATACGCTTGGGTTGGGACCTGCCGAACCGATGAGAACTGCTGCTTTTACCGTTGTACCGTACCGTTCGATGTATTCCTGTGTTACGAAGGAGCCGAACGAATGCCCGATGATGATAACCGGAAGCGCAGGATATTGTTTTTGTATCTCCGCATTGATTTCTTTTTGATCTTCGACAACACGTCTGAATCCGTCTCCGTCGGCAAGGTACCCCATTAAGCCGCTTTTTGAACCGGTCTTTCCGTGACCGCGGTGATCGGAGGCAACTACTGCAAAGCCTCTCTCACATGCCGTTTTTGCAAAATCATCATACCGGAGGGCGTGTTCTGCCATTCCGTGCACGATGTGCAGCACAGCCTTAGGGTGCTGTTCCGGAAGCCATTTATAAACGGCGAGGGAGGCACCGTCGCTCATTGTCTGATATGCTATCTGCATTAGTTTCCTCTCCTCCAGGGCAAATACTTAAAAGTTCCGATGCGTTTGCCATGACTACCTTTTTTACCACGTTTCTCGGCAGGCGGTCATAATACGCAAGGCGCGATTATAGCGCACCGCTTGCGGTTCGAGCATTTTATCCGATTCGGGGCATGGATCGAGCCGTTCTTCTTCAAGTTCGTCGATTTGCTTAATCTTACCCTGTATGTAATCGGCCAGTACTTCCTGTGTAACTTCCAGCCGCATCAGCATTGCGCCGAAGCGGTGATCCAACACCTCCGAACCGAATCCGCGGCATTCTTCCGTCCATACCCGCCGACGCGCCTTCGCTGTTTCGGCTAATACCGTTTTTAGCGGCTTTATCTTATTTTCGATTAATGCCTGCAATGCTTTTTTATCCGCCTTCTTATACGCCTCCCAAATATCCAAGGGGAGCCGCCACTTATAGTAAAGCGTTTTCATCATCATCGCGTAAAATTCGGCGATACTGTGCTGCAAAGAATTATCCGTATTGGCTGCGTCCTTGGTAAAGGCTTGTTCAAGTTTTTTATAGACGGCATCCATATCGGTTGTTAACGTCCGTATGTAATGCAGAAATTTTGAACCGAGCGGATCTTGATATAATAGATACTTCGACGGCGTTATATCATAATTATTACCGGTTGTTCCTTCAAATAAATCCGGTTCTCCCTGCCGCATCCATTCGTCAAGCCCCATACCGGTATAGAGTTTTAGATACTGTGCAAATTCTTCTTCTTGATATTTGATATGGCAGTCAAGGTAGGCGTAGAGTACCAAGCCGAACATACAGGTGTAAAGCGGCGCTTCGCTACCGTCGTCTCCCCAGGTCGTAACAATAATTTCTTTGATTCTTTCCTTTCGACAAGCTTCAATAGCGGCAAGTGTGGTTTCGAGTGTTTTCTTATGATGGGGTATGTATCCCATCCAGCGCCATGCCCCGCCGGCAAACATGGTCTTTTTTGTTAGCGTACGGCATGCTTGAAGGTGGTCTCGATAATGTTTGCTTATGCAGCTGTAGTAATCCCAGTACATCAATCCTATCTGGTTAGGGATAATCGGCTCAGTATCCTCTTTGTTATTGGAATAACAGCCGAAGAACATATCATCCCAAATAATAGGTTTAAAGCCGTATGTTTTACAGAGGGTTTTCATAAAAGCAAGATGCTCTTGCATAATATCCCCCCTATTCTTAAACCCGTTTTCATCCAAATAGCGCCCGCGCCCCAGATTATAGGCTTCGTCCATCCCAATGTGGATAATATCAGTGGAGAAAGCTTTGCGCAACGATGCAATCATCCGTGTAAGTAGGGCTTGTACTTCAGCATTGCCGACATTAAAGATGTTATCGATATCCTTATACTTGTATTCTACGGCCTCCCACATAAAATATTGCTCCATGTGAGCAAGTGTCTGAATACACGGTATCAACTGTATGCCGAAAATCTGTGCATAGCGGTCAACTTCCTGTAAATCTTTTATGGAATACCGTCCGCGTAATGCGCCGAAATAGGGAGCGCCTTCAACTTCGTACACATCTTCCATGTACAGCATAAACCACGAATGTCCCATAAAGGCCATTTCGCGAATAAACTGCTTCAGCATATCGATATGTGCAACAGCATTACGGGAAAGATCGAGCATTAAGCCGTTTTTCTCAAAAAAATGATCCATGCGGAATTCCAATAAACGCTGTGCATCCCGCCGTGTATAGACCTTTGAGTCTTCGATCGTTTGGCTTTTAAGCAGCAGCATCGACAGCGCAAAATAAAAATGCGGTGCAGAGTCCGCTTCGATTTCGCATACGCCGTTCCTAAATGTTGCGGAAATTTCGGAGTCCTTCACTTTTTTGAACGTAACAGGAATACCGTCTTCGCTAATTCTGAGCGGATAGCTTTTCCGAAGTTCCGCCACTGCGAGTGTCATTTTCTCGTCAAGATCGGATAGATCGAGTTTTAAAGGTTTCAATTGTTTTATCGCCGTACACATTATTTTATCCACTAAAACTAATTAAAGAAATCTTCTAATAATTTTAGGTTTTAGAGTTTCTCTAATAATAGTTTTCATTATATCATAGTTATAGAGAAATGACAGCCTTAATTTAACGCAATGCATAGGCTTTTAAAAAAATTATCAGGCATCTCTAAAAAACTCAGCTTTTTAGAGATGCCCTATTAACAAAGGTATAATCAATCCGCTATACTCAATACAAAAACCGGAGGCCAGCTGCTATGGAATTTATTATTGATAAAAGTATCGTTGAGCTTGGGATTAAAAGTGTTGCGATTGGCATTGCAAAAAATATAGACCCGCAGGCGCCATTATCAGATTCGTTCTTAAAGAAGCAAAAGAAGATGGAAGATTGGGCGCTGCACTGCGATGTTGAGGCGGTGTCGAATCATCCGATTACGCAAGGGTATGCAGATATGTTGCAACGTGTTGGGCGTAGTATCAAAAAGTATCCGCCGACTGTTCCGGCCTTTATTCGGAATATTCAGCGACGCGGTTCTATGCCGCATATCAACAGTGTTATCGATATTTATAATGTTGAATCATTACATTCGTTTTTAGCGATTGGCGGGCATGATCTTGATAAGATAGACGGGCAGATAGCGTTTACCGTCAATAAAGAAGCGGGCGTTTTTCTTCCGATTTCATCGACGGAAAAACACGTCGCCGAAACCGACTATGTATACCGCGACCCTAAAGGTATTATTGCATGGCTTGGCGTCCGCGACGGTGAAAATTATAAATTTGATGACGGAACAAAAAATGCAATCTTTATTATCCAAGGGAATGCCAATACCTCTGTTGAAATACGTGTAGAAGCGCTCAAGCGGATTCAAAACGATTTAGCGGAGTGTATGCCCCAGTTGGAGTTTGAAATACAGGTTATCGAGAGGTAGTGCGCAACCGCTATTCGCTTTTGGTTTTAAGCACTGAAAGGAAGGCTGACTGCGGCAGCTCGACATCGCCAACCATCTTCATGCGCTTCTTTCCCTCTTTCTGCTTTTCAAGGAGCTTACGCTTGCGGGTAATATCACCGCCGTAGCACTTTGCCAACACGTCCTTGCGCACCGGATTAACTGTTTCCCGTGCGATAACTTGGCTGCCGATTGCGCCTTGAATAGCGATTTTGAACTGCTGGCGTGTAATTTCTTCCTTTAACTGCTCGCATACGTGGCGCGCTTTGTTGTAGGCGTTCGGCTTATACGAAAGCTGCGCAAGGGCATCCACCGGCTTGCCGTTCAGTAGAATATCGATTTTAACGAGCTCGGTTGGGCGCATTTCGATTACTTCATACTCAAACGACGCATAGCCGCGGCTGATGCTTTTGAGCCGGTCGTAAAATTCAAACAGCACTTCCGCAAGCGGCATTTCGTAGGTAACCTCCACCCGCTTTTGGTCGAGGTAGGTCATGTTGGTTTGCGTACCCCGCTTTTCGATGCAGAGAGAGATGATATTGCCAAGGTATTCAGTCGGGGTGATGATATTCGCTTTGATATACGGCTCATCCGCGGAAGCGATTTTCCCCTCGTCGGGATATTCTGCCGGGTTGTCGCAGATCATGGTTTCGCCGTTCCGCAGATGGAGGCGATACCGCACGGACGGCGCCGTAAAGATAACCGCTTGGTCGAATTCCCGTTCCAGCCGTTCCTGTACAATCTCCAGATGGAGCAGCCCCAAAAAGCCGCAGCGGAACCCATGTCCGAGCGCTACCGAAGAATCTTTTTCGTAGGTGAGGCTTGCGTCGTTTAGCTTGAGTTTTTCAAAGGCATCGCGCAGCTGCTCGTAGTCGTTGGTATCGACGGGGTACACGGAGGAAAACACCACGGGCTTTACTGCTTTGAACCCGGCACGGGGCTCCGCACAGGGACGATCTGCATCGGTGAGCGTGTCGCCGACTTGCACATCGGAGACGGTTTTAATACCCGCAATGATGTAGCCGACCTCTCCCGCACGGAGAGAATCCCGCTGCACAAGGTCGAGAATAAACACACCGGTCTCTTCTACACGGTATTCCGCATTGCTGTGCATAAAGCGGATGGTCATGCCGGGCGTTACCGTCCCTTCAAACACCCTCAGGTGGATAATAACCCCGCGGTATGCGTCATAGTGGCAGTCAAAGATGAGCGCCTGCAAGGGGGCTTCTGCGGAGCCTGTCGGCGGCGGGAAATACTTGACGATGGCTTCAAACAGCGCATCAATATTTTTACCGGTTTTTGCCGAAACCGCAACGGCAATATCGGAATCAAGCCCTAAATCGTGATCTATCTGAGCGGAAACCGCCGGAATATCCGCCGCCGGTAAGTCAATCTTATTGATGACCGGCAAAATTTCGAGGTTGTGCTCAAGCGCAAGGTACATATTGGAAAGCGTCTGAGATTCCACCCCCTGCGTTGCGTCCACAATCAAAATTGCCCCCTCGCAGGAAGCAATAGCGCGGGACACCTCATACGTAAAGTCTACGTGACCGGGCGTGTCGACAAAGTTTAAAAGATAATCCTGCCCGTCGGCAGCGTGGTACGGAATGGTAACCGCTTGGCTTTTAATGGTGATGCCGCGTTCCCGTTCAATATCCATGTTGTCAGTCATCTGCGCCCGATAATAGCGTTCGTCGATAACCTTGGCTTTTTCTATAAGACGGTCGGCAAGCGTTGACTTCCCGTGATCGATATGAGCAACAATACAAAAATTGCGGATATGGTCGATTGAATACATAGGGTCTTTATACTATTGGAAATGCGAGGGGCTGTCCAGAGAGGTGATACTGCAATTATAAAAAATATTGGACGGCAATATACGCTTCATAATGATATTTAGTCAGCAATATTTTCTCTCGTTTTTGGTCATGCCAGATTTCTGACAAACTAGGTTGCGCCACGCTTTTTTTTGGTATAATATTACAAGAACAAAATAGGAACTAAAACCATGGAAAAAGATTTTGATGAGCTGACCATAGCCGACGATTATATGTTTTACCGTGTCATGGAGGATCCGGAAATCTGTAAAACACTGTTAAATAGAGTTTTACAGGGAAAGGTAGGAACAATAACCAATATAGAGCTGCAAAAGACAATCGACGATGCAGGGCGAGCTAAAGGTGTCCGGTTTGACGTATGGGCAAAAGATTATAACGGGCGTATTTATGACATAGAAATGCAAGCTCTCGATAAGAAAGACCTTGCAAAACGCATCCGATACTATCAAGCTGCTATCGATGTGAGCCTATTAGGAAAAAGCAAACCGTATGAAAGTCTACCCGATACGTTCATCCTGTTTTTCTGCACTTTTGATTACCTTGAAAGAGCGTTACCAGTATATACTTTTAAAACAGTGTGCAGTGAAGACAGCCGGATAGAGCTGTACGATGGGGTAACAAAGATTATTATAAACAGTAAAGCTGCAGCGCAAGAAAAAATTAAAAAACTGAAAGTATTTTTAGAGTATATGAATGGGAAAGTAAGCGACGATGATGAGTTTATCCAAAGGCTGGAGCAGCGAATAAAAGAGGTAAAAGCGAATGAAGAGTTAAGGAGGGAGTATATGCTTGTAAATACAATTGAACGAGATGCGCGGAATGACGGATGGAAAGCAGGTATTGCACAAGGTCTTGCCGAAGGTAAATCTCTTGGTCTTGCCGAAGGCAAATCTCTTGGTCTTGCCGAAGGTAAATCTCTTGGTCTTGCCGAAGGTTCGCACCAAAAAGCCCTTGAAACAGCCCGACTTATGCGTCAACGCGCTTATCCGGTGGCAGAAATTTGTCTTATGACCGGACTCACAAAAGAGGAAGTAGCGCAATTGTAATTTATAATTGTGAATTACCCTAGCAATTCACAATTATAGAGAATTTTTGCTGAATTCAAGTCTCTTGCTTCTATATTATTATGTGCAATAGGGGTTTTCTGTAACAAAAAAAAAACAAAAAAGTTACAAAATAAGTGATTGACAAATAAAAAAAAATCAGCTAGCATATTTTTAATTAAGTATGGCCGCTCAAAAGCGTGTTACGCTTTGGCCAAGAAAGTATTAAAGGAGGTATTTTTTGTTATGAAAAAATATCTACTCGTAAGCTTGACTATTCTTTTTGCTGCTGCTTTTGTGTGGGCAGCAGATGATGCTGCAACTGCAGATCAGAACATTGCTATTGAAGCCGACGCAACCGTAAGTTGGGGTATTGACTTCAGTCCGGGCGGCATAAGACACGGATTTAACAACGAAGCTTCTTGGAAGGTAAAGTTCCCGATTTATAAGAAGGCTGATAGAACTTCTACAAGAGGTAACGTGCCCGTATACGGCGAAGTTGTCTTAGAGGGTGCGGAGCTTAGCCTTCTCAGTGAACGAAAAGAAAGCAATGAGAAGAACGACAAAGTGCCTTTTACAGTTGATGGAAAAGTTAAGGGGCTTAAAGCAAAATTGGTTTTCTACGACGTTTATCTAAGTGCTTTCAGCAAACCTAATTTTAGTGCAAATTATGCTGAAATATGGAAGCCTATTGACAATGATGATGATTATGAACCGAAGGACTATAGATATAAGCCGGCATTTGATGGTTTCGGCACAAAATTAGGCTATGCAAACAAGGACTTGCTGGGATTGGATGTCGGTTTAAAGTTCGGCTCGGATGGAAACTGGAAATCTGAGGACGGTAAGAAGGTGATCGATTATTCCACTGCACCCACACAAACAAATATATTGACAGAGACCAAGATTGCAGCTGATGAAATATGGGTTAATATAGTTACTGGAAAGACGTATTCCAAGGATGATACTGTTCCTCCTGGTACTTACTTACAATATAAGACAAAAGCTGGAGATCCTGCTCAGCACAGCAAGTATGCTATTGGCTTTGACCTTTCTATCAAGCCGCTCGATAAGATGCTTGAACTTGCTCTTACCGTCAACTCAACACTTAACAAGGGCTATAGTAAGGGTAACGTAAACTTCGGTGCTGAAGTAAAGTCCGCACCGGTAGACGGCTTAGAACTTAAAGCAGGTTTTGATGGTGGGTATGCCTTTGCGACAACGACAAAGGACTTTGACTGGGACACCGTATTTACTGCTCAGTATAAATGGGTAGGCGCCGGTGTGTATGTCGGTTCGGCAGGAACTGTGATTGGCGGATATGACGCAGACACCAAGACAAGAGGTAGAGTTGATATGGCTGTGTTTGCAAAGTTTGAAACAAAAGCCGACAAGGATGATGCAACCAATTTAGTAGAAGGCTTGGATGCAGGTGTTTATGTCGGTATGTATCAACTGCTTGCTAAGCTGAATGCTACTCCTAAGGAATTCCCGTTCTTTGCAAAGGTGTGGGGGGCATACACAATTAATATCAACGATTCTATGTCGATAAAGCCCTTTGCCAATGTCTGGCTTGAAACTCCTCATGCACAGAAAGTTGGTCTTGCTTATGACGTCGGTGTAACTTACAGTCCTGCCGAAAAGGTTGAAGTAACGGCAAAATGGAGTCAGGGCAAAATTAAGGAGAATAAACACGAGGTAAAGATTATCGAGAAGTCTGCCACAGGCGGCGAGCACTACGGTGCATTCGTTCTTTCACTCAAAGTTAGCTACTAAGCCGTATTCGGCCTAATAGCTACGCTTAAAAGCCTGTTCCGCACTACGCGGGACAGGCTTTTTTTGTATACGGAAAGCATACTGATTAATGAGATACTTTTTAACCTAAGATCGGCAAAATAAGATATCTGGCATCTCAGAATACCGTCATAACCAATTCCGGAGTAGATCCGGCCGCTGATATTTGCAAGATAGCAGGCCTTTCTAAAGTCGAACTGGAAGCGCCTAAATAATTAAGGATTCCGGCTGAGCATGGCATACGCAGCTTCCGCTCTTTCGGCAATGCGCGGCAGTTGCTTAAGCATATCCTGCGAAACGGCGGTATAATTGCGTATCAGCTCCGGCGGGGGACTTGCAAAACGTTGCCGTTCCAGCATGGCATAAAAGATACAAAATAGATCGGTTATGGTTCGTTTTGGTGCAAATAGTTCTGTAAGCGTTTCTGTCAACTCTGCGTAGGTCGCGCTTAAAAAATATGCTTCATCCTTTGTTGAGGTTGTAAGGTGATTGCTCATATACAAATCCTGTATATATTTGCGGAGGCAGCGGTCAATGCTCGCATACCAGCTTTCTATGGCATTTTTCGTGTTTTTTAAGCCCTCGTCAAAGGTTAAGTCCGTATCTGCAGGAATCTGATTTGTACCGAAAGCTGCATCGGCCGGGGGGATGTGCTTTTGAATTTTCCGTGCTGTTTTATAGAGCCGCTTTAGTTGTTTACGCAGTGCAGTAAGCCGCTGTTTTGCTGTTCCAAGCGTTCTTTTCCGCAGCTTTTTAAGCAGCAGCCACACTCCGCAGCCTGACGCTGTAAGCAACCCGACCCCTAAAATCGCTGCGCCATATAACAGAAAATCGGTTCCCGGAGGTAACAGCGGCGGCTTCGGCGGCTGGAGGTTTACCCGTTCACCGGTTCCCAAAAGTGAAGATACAGAGATTGCCGGAAGTTTATTGTGTAATTGTAAGAACGTAAGAGCGGGAAAATCGATGTCGCCTGTTTCCCATGGGATGAATGTAATAGCGAGATAGTACCCGGATTCCCGTTTCACAATGCTGATTTCGTTGATTGTCATCACATCGTTTTGCGTTATATTTCCGAGTGGGATAGGTACGCCGACAGTAAAGCCGCTGGCGGTTAAAGTTTTGTATTCTTTTTGAGATAACGGAAAAAGGAACTGTGCCGTATCACCGACAAAGATATGCTGGGGAATGAGTACACCGTTCATAATGCCGCATCCACCTGAGGCCGGTATCGGCTAAAGGGCTGAGCACCGTATTTGCCGGTCAAAAAAAATTGGTTCAAGAGCTTTACCGTATTACCATCGTACGGTAACACGAGCGGATATGCTCCGCAGCGTATACAGGTGTTTTCCCATTGTTGGGTATCTTCTGCTATACGGCGGATACGATCCTGCCGGAACTGATGCGAATTGGTCGGCAAGAGCCGCTCCAGTCCCGTTTCGGGGTCGGTAAAGCGCAATATCCCTGCGGCGGGCAGCGCTTCATCGTAAGGGGCAGTAATGCGAATAGCTGCAACATCATGGCGGCGTGCCAATAGCCCTAACTCCTTTTCAAAATTTTCTACTTTAAAATCGGATAGAATAATAATGAGAGCCCGTTGCCGCAGGAGTTTTGCTGCCGCTTCGAGTGCAGGAGCTAAAGCTGTTCCCTTGTTTTTGCTGCCCGAAATGGCAATACGTTCCAGGGTGCTTAGTATATGCAGGTTCGCTTCCCTGCCGCGTTGGAGCTGGAACACCCGCGCAACTTTTCCGTCAAAAGCGAGGAGTCCCGTATAACTATGCAAGTGTTCCGCCGCAAAGGTAATCAGCGCTGCTGCTTCCAAAGCTTTTTCTTGCGGCGATTGGGTGGTGCAACCTGTTTCCATCGAAGCGGAAACGTCGACAATCAGAAAAAGGCGCAAGTCTCGTTCTTCGCGATAAAGCTTCACAAAGGTTTTGCCGCTCCGCGCCATCAAGTTCCAATCGATACTGCGGATATCGTCCCCCGCTTCATATTCCCGCAGCGAATCAAATTCAATACCTCTTCCGCGGAAATGGCTGCGAAAACTTCCTGCTTGCATTCCCTGTGCAATGGAGAGCGCCGCCAGCTGTAGTTGTTTTGATCGTTCCGCTAAATAACCTGTTTTCATCTGCCCTATATACGGAAAACCTCTAAAAACAACGGTTTACATTACCAAATGTTTTTAGAGGTTTTGACAGTGTTAAGACTCCTGCCGTTTACATAACTTCAAGGAAGGGAACGAGCACGAGCCATGTTGCATTTTTCAGTACGATATATACTGCTTTTGCGAGGGCAAGCCGGGTTGCAGCGACATCTGCATTTTCTGCACCGAGGATGGGGCAATCATGATAGAAACGGCTGAACAGCTTACAAAGGTCGTAAAGATAGCTTGTTATCAGCATCGGTGCATACTGGTCGGCTGCTTTGTCTACTTGAGCGGGAAATTCCTCCAGTTTTTTCAGTAATTCCCACTCTATATCGGAGCTAAGCAGTTCAGGCTTGCAAATGCCCGCCTTTGCTTTTTTGCCTTCTTCCGTATCAGCTTTGCGCAAAATAGAAGCGATACGTGCACCCATGTATTGGATGTAGGGGCCGGTGTTGCCGTTGAACGAAAGAGACTCGGACGCATTAAAGAGCATATCCTTTATCGTGTCTACTTGGAGCAGGAAGTAGTGCAATGCACCGAGTGCAACTTTTTCTGCAACTTCTTCAGGGTTACCTACCGCCTCCTCACGTCCCTTGGATGAAATCTCTTTTAGCGCGCTATTCTTGAGCTCGGTAATAAGATCGTCCGCATCGACAACAGTGCCCTCGCGGCTCTTCATTTTACCTTCCGGTAAGTTTACCATACCATACGCAAGGTGATATAAACCGGTATACCAGTCATAGCCAAGAAGCTTCATTATATAGAAGAGTACTTTAAAGTGATAAATTTGCTCGTTACCGACTACGTAGATAAGCTTGTCAAACGGCCACTCGTTATGGCGTGTTATTGCGAGTCCAATATCTTGTGTGATGTAAACAGACGTTCCGTCTCCGCGCAACAACAGTTTCTTTTCAAATCCGATCGATTTAAGGTCGACCCAAATGGAGCCGTCTTCGTCTTTATAGAAGATACCTCTTTTTAAGCCTTCCATAATTTCGGAGCGCCCTTTGCGGAATACATCGCTTTCAAAGAAAAGCTTATCAAATGAAACACCTGTGCGGTCGTATGTTTGCTGAATACCCTGCAGTGCCCAGCCGTTCATCTTTTTCCACAGTTTTATCGTTTCAGGGTCTCCTGCTTCCCATTTCCGCAGCATTTCCTGTGCTTGCTCTTCGGCTTCGGGATGATCTTTGCTGTACTTGTGGAACTGAACATACATATCACCGACAAACTTATCGGGTTTGATGCCTTCTTTTACCGGATCAATACCGTTGCCGAAGAGCTGGTATGCCAGCATCGATTTACAGATGTGTACACCGCGGTCGTTGATAATATTGGTTTTGTATAAATCCGCTCCGCTGAACTGGAGGATACGAGAAAGACTTTCACCGATGGCGTCATTACGCAGATGGCCGAGGTGCAGCGGTTTGTTGGTATTGGGGCTGGAAAACTCGACCATGATTTTTTTTACCATGCAGGGTTTTCGTTTTTCCATAATTTTCATTTTGATTGATAATCGTGTTGAGAATTTGGGCGGCCGTTTCTCCCTTGGGTAAAAAGACATTGATATATGGTCCAACCGCTTTCACTTCTCCTTTTCCCTTGAGGGCAGGATCGGCTTGCAGCTTGGGCAACAACTCCGTTGCGATTTTAGCGGGAGCGGAGCGCAGTGCCTTTGCAAAACTGAAAAGCGGAAAGCCTAAATCACCAAGGTTCGGATCGGGAGGTGTTTCCATCGCAATTCGTTCCGCAGTAACAGACTCGGCTCCTTCCGGCAGCAGCGATGTAAGTGCACGGGCGATACTTTCTTTCCATAATAACCGTATATCGTTCATAATTACCTCACTTATAGGAATTGCTAAAAACTTCTGTTTTTAGTGATTCCTTTGTGTTTCTGATTTAGGAAAAACCTCCGGAACTATTGATTTTAAGAGGTCTTACCAGTATAGGAAATTCCGTACCTTAGTGCAAGAGGTCGATCAGGGTAAACGCATCAGGCCATCTTGTCGAAAAAAATTATGAATTATTTTGCTTGCATTTTAAAAAAACTGTGTTATAATTGTCCTTATCTTACAGGGATAAGGAGGCTGGCAGCGTTTTTTGCGCAAAACAGCCTTCAAGCGGTGCAGTTGCCGCATCCCGTACTATAAGTTATAGGAGGCTTATATGTCCGTATTGAGTGTTACCAGTGAAATTAAAAAACTGCGTAAAGTATTGCTTCATAGGCCTGGTGCCGAACTACTTCATTTAACTCCCGACACCTTAGGCGAACTGCTGTTTGACGACATTCCGTTCCTTAAAGTCGCTCAGGCAGAACACGACGCCTTTGCCAAGATTTTGAGAGATAACGGAGCTGAAGTTCTGTACCTCGAAGACCTTGCCGCAGAAGCAATTAAAAAACCCGAAATTAGAACAAAGTTTATTGACCAGTTTATCAACGAAAGCGATGTTTATTCCGAAAAGTACAAGGAAAGTCTTCGCGAACTGCTGAATAACATCAAAGATAATAAACAGCTGATTTTAAAAACGATGGAAGGCATCGATATTAAGGAACTTAATATCAAAGGTAATGCCTCATTAGTTGACTTTGTCGGCGATTCCGATTCGTCAATGATTGTCAACCCCATGCCTAACCTGTATTTTACCCGCGATCCTTTTGCTACGATCGGAAACGGCGTAAGCTTGAATAGGATGTTCTCCGTTACTCGTAACCGCGAAACAATTTATGCCGAATATATTTTCGATCATCATCCCGATTATGCAGGAAAGGTTCCCAAGTTCTATGATCGCTATGATCCGCCTCACATCGAAGGTGGCGATATTCTCAATATAAACGAAAAAGTTTTAGCCATCGGTATTTCGCAGCGCACCACAGCAAACGCGATCGACCTTATCGCAAAAAAAAGATTTTCTTTAACAGCGATTTGAAGATCGAAACGATCCTCGCGTTTGACATTCCCGTAAGTCGCGCATTCATGCACTTGGATACGGTATTTACGCAGATCGATCACGACAAATTTACCATCCATCCCGGTATTCTCGGCCCGCTCCGCGTATTCACTATCACCAAAGGCGCTGCAAAAGGCGAGTTGAAGATTGTTGAAAATGATACGACACTCGAAAAAAACGCTCGCTCAGTACACCGGTACCGGCCATGCAGAGCTTATTCAGTGTGCAGGCGGCGACAGGATTGCTGCAGCACGCGAGCAGTGGAACGACGGTTCGAACACGCTGTGTATCAGCCCCGGAACAATCGTTGTCTACGAAAGAAACGATGTTACCAACGAAATCCTCGCGAAGCACGGACTAAAGGTTCTGACAATGCCGAGCGCGGAACTTTCACGTGGACGCGGCGGTCCCCGCTGTATGAGTATGCCGCTCGTACGCGATAACTAAATCGTACATTGCTTTATACTGCCGATGCTGTTTTTGTATTAAGTTGAATAATAAAGAAAGCGGCATCGGCAAATTTTATTATTGCCCGCATATAAGCGGGTATGAATTTTAAGCGCTATAACAATAGCAAGGAGTTTTTATGGGTGTGAATCTTTTAGGACGCAGCTTCTTAAAGTTGTTGGATTTCAGCTCAGCAGAAATCAGGTATTTGTTGGATCTTTCAAAAGAATTAAAAAAATTGAAGATGACACATACCCCGCACGATCACTTAAAAGGAAAAAACATCGTATTACTGTTTGAAAAAACCTCAACACGCACACGCTGTTCTTTTGAAGTTGCCGCAATGGATTTAGGTATGGGTTCAACCTTCCTTGATCCTGCAAGCTCTCAAATGGGGCATAAAGAAAGCATCGAAGATACCGCACGGGTTTTAGGTCGTATGTACGACGGTATCGAATACCGCGGTTTCAGCCAAGAAATCGTTGAAAAACTGGCAAAATATGCCGGTGTACCGGTTTGGAACGGCTTAACCAACGAATTCCATCCTACGCAGATGCTTGCAGACGTACTAACCGTTGAAGAGCATTTCGGTCATTTAAAAGGCATTAAGTTGACCTTTGTCGGCGATGCACGCAACAATGTTGCCAATTCGCTGATGGTTGTATGCGCAAAGATGGGTATGCACTTTACCGCATGCAGTCCCAAGGACTTGTTCCCCTCCGCTGATTTGGTCAAGACCGCCGAAGCGATTGCAAAAGAAACCGGCGCAACCATCACGCTTACCGATGATGTAGAAAAAGGCTGTAAAAACGCAGACGTATTGTACACCGACATTTGGGTATCGATGGGCGAACCCGACAGCGTATGGGAATCCCGCATTAAGCTGTTGAGCAAATATCAGGTGAACAAGAAGATGATGGCTCTTGCCAACCACAACGCTATCTTCCTGCACTGCTTGCCCTCGTTCCACGATCTGAATACGAAAGTCGGACGCGAAGTGAACGAGAAATTCGGTATTCCCGAAATGGAAGTAACCAACGAAGTCTTTGAATCGGTACAGTCAAAGGTATTCGATCAGGCTGAAAACCGTATGCATACTATTAAAGCGGTTATGTATGCGACCTTAAAGTAAAGCGAGCGGCAATACGAATATGAAAAAAGAAAGAATTGTCGTAGCGCTCGGCGGAAATGCGCTTGGAAACAATCCGCAGGAGCAGCTTGCGTTAGTAAAAGAAACGGCAAAATCGATTGTCGCATTGGCAGAAAACGGCTATGAAATCGTTATCGGACATGGTAACGGGCCTCAGGTCGGTATGATTAATTTGGCAATGGATTATGCAGCGAACGGGGGCGCAGGGACTCCTGCAATGCCGTTTGCCGAATGCGGTGCTATGAGCCAAGGATACATCGGCTATCATCTGCAGCAGGCGATCGGCGATGAGCTGAAACGACGAAATGTTAAGCGTGAAGTCGTATGCCTTATCACACAGGTTTTGGTGTCCGAAAATGATCCTGCGTTCACAAACCCGAGCAAGCCTATCGGTATGTTCTATACAAAAGAACAAGCTGATAAAATTAAGGCTGAAAAACCTGACCAGACCTTTGTTGAGGATGCCGGTAGAGGCTACCGCCGCGTTGTTCCGTCACCGCAGCCGGTCGCAATTATCGAACGCCCCGTTATCGAGGAATTGGTTGCTAAAGGGCACATCGTTATCACCGTCGGAGGCGGCGGTATTCCGGTTCTGCAAAAGGCGGACGGTTTGCACGGCGTCGATGCGGTTATCGACAAGGATAAGTCCTGCGCAAAACTCGCAGCAGATGTTAAAGCCGATAAGCTTGTCATCTTAACGGCAGTTGAGCAGGTTTGTATTAATTTCAATAAACCCAATCAGCAGGCTTTAAGCAAACTGAACATTGCCGAAGCGGAAAAATATATTGCCGAAGGGCATTTTGCGAAGGGCAGTATGCTTCCCAAGGTGGAAGCATGCTTACAGTTTGTCCGCAATCACAAAGAAGGACAAGCGGTTATTACCTCGCTGGCAAATGCAGGCAATGCGCTGAAAGGTGGAAACAGCACGGTTATTACTGCAAACTAATCTATCGCGCTGACAGTCGACGCCGCACAAATAAGTACATTGCTGTTTGCTGCGGCGTGTCGGCCTATTGCCGGTACTCCGGTTAGAAAGACGTTGTCTTTTAACCGGAGCTTGCATCATATATATATCGTATAGATGATGAAGGCAAACCGGTTTTTAAATAAATTGGAGGAAAAAAATATGGGAAAAGATAAAAAAAAGAGGGCGTCCCTCTCGGCATTCTCGATCCTGTACATTATTTTACTTGTACTGGCTGTAATCACTTGGATTATTCCCGATGTACAAAACGCAACGCTCGGAACAATCGTTATGGCGTCCTACAATGGATTTTCCAATGCGCTTGACGTCTGTTTCTTCGTATTGGTACTCGGCGGATTCTTGGGTATCGTAACAAAAACCGGCGCTCTTAACGCAGGTATTACTCATCTTGTCAAGAAGTTAAAGGGTAATGAGCTTATTCTTATTCCGATCCTGATGACACTGTTCTCAATCGGTGGAACGACTTACGGTATGTCTGAAGAGACCGTTGCTTTCTATGGACTGTTGGCGGCAACGATGGTCGCTGCCGGTTTTGACTCGATGGTAGGTGCTGCAACCGTATTGCTCGGCGCCGGTGTAGGCGTTCTCGGTTCAACGGTAAACCCCTTTGCAACCGGTATCGCTATCGACAGCGTTAACAAGAGCTTTGAAGAACTCGGCATTCAGAGTAGTGTAAACAACGGTGTAGTTATCGCGTTGGGTATTGTTCTTTGGCTTTCTTCTCTCATTATAGCATGTGCGTTTGTAATGTCTTATGCAAAGAAAGTAAAGCGAGATAAAGGTTCTACCATTCTTTCCTTGCAGGAACAAGAAATCATGAATACGGAATTCTCCAAGAAAGATACGGACGTTGAAGTTGCCTATACCGGAAAAATGAAGTTTACGATGGGTGTCTTCGCATTCGGTTTCTTCGTAATGATTATTTCCGTTATTCCGTGGGATAAATTCAATGTTACCATATTCCAGGGCTGGTCTTCATTCTTAACAGGTGCTGCAATCGGTGAATGGTGGTTCGGCGAACTCGGTATGTGGTTCTTTATCATCGGTTTGATTATCGCGTTTATCAACAGATTCACCGAAAACGAAATTGTTTCCGCATTCATGGAAGGTGCCAAGGATATCATGGGTGTTGTTCTCGTTATCGCTGTTGCTCGTGGTGCTTCCGTACTGATGGGCGAAACCGGTTTGGATAAATACGTTCTCGAACATGCTTCCAAAGCGTTGGAAGGCTTGCCTGCATTTGCATTTGCACCGCTTTCATACATCTTGTATGCACTGTTGTCCTTTGTTATTCCGTCGACCTCAGGTTTGGCAACCGTATCAATGCCGATTATGGGGCCGCTTGCTCAGAACTTAGGCTATAACCCCGCTGTTATGGTTATGATTTTCTCCGCAGCATCCGGTATCCTGAACCTATTTACCCCCACGAGCGGTGTCGTTATGGGCGGTCTTGCGAGCGCACGTATCGAATACAGCACATGGCTCAAATTTGTCGGAAAACTACTTGCTATGCTGTTTATCGTTAACCTCGTTGTTCTGACTGTAGGAATGATGATTCTGTAAAGATAATCTCTGGGCATAAAAGCCTTGAGGCCGTTGGCGCCTAAAAATTTTGGTTTTTTACGTGCTACATATTTAATCAACATACCCCCGACGCAAGCGTCGGGGTACAATGCTCAACGTTTCGCATTGTATGTTCTATAAGGTGGTTGCAGTCGGCTTTAATACCCTTTGTTACGACGCAAGCGTCGGGGTATTAAATCCTCCGCACGAATAAATGAAAACAGCCTATTAACTCAAACGGGTTAATAGGCTGTTTTTTTACTTTTTAGAGGAAAACGCATCAGATGTTTGACCAATATTGTCGTACGGCTTCCTTAAAGCGGAGTCCGCGGTCAAACTCATTTTTAAACATGCCGAAACTCGTAGCGCCGGGGGAAAACACGACGATCTCTTGTGTTGTAGTATGGCTGCTTTGCGGCACCGTATTGTTGCTTTGCGGTGTATGTTCGCATTCTCGGTGGACGGCCTCAAGTAGTGTCGATAGGTCTTGAAAGCGACCGAAGTACGGAGTGTGTTGTGCTTGCAGCAGCGGGATTAATTTATCGGTGCCCGTACCGGCGAGTAAAAACAAGGCTTTTGCTTTTTTAAGCTCCGGCGCAAGCGCGGTAAAATCGAGTTTTTTGTCGGTACCGCCGGTGATGAGGATAATCGGTTTTTCAAAGGCATTGACCGCTGCTGCCGCCGCTTCGGGAATTGTCGCTGCGGAATCATTATAGAATTTGAATTGGTCTGTTTCGTAAAAAAATTCGAGCCGGTGAGGGATACCGCCGTAGTTTTGCATAACGGCTGGAATTTTTTCCGGATTTACGCCGTATAAAGCAAGAGCGAGCGAGGCTGCCATAACGTTTTGCTTGAGCGCTGCGCCGGGCACCGCAATTCGGGGCGGCAGTAATAACCGATCATCGCCCGGTGTCAACCGCATCCATGCGGAGCCGTCGGGAGCTATCCATGCGCCGACAAGATGCGTCGGCAGCGGGTGTGCGCTGTACCAAAAGACCTGTCCGGCAGTTTCCTGTGCAAAGGTCTTTCCCCATCCGTCGTCGTAATTGCATACGGTGTAATCGGTCTTATCCTGATTGCGGTAGATAATTTTTTTGTCGGCGACATAGCGTTCCATCGAACCGTACCAGTTTTGATGATCGGGCATAATGTGAGTGATAATCGCTATTTTCGGTTTCAGCTGAGGGCAGTGTGCGAGGTCGCCAAGCTGCCAACTGGAAAGCTCCAACACAACCGGTGTATCGGAATTTGTTTCGGTTAAGAAGGTGAGCGGACTTACCGTGATGTTGCCGCCGAGAAATGCCGGTATGCCGCACTGCTGCAGTCCGTAGTATAGCGCGCTGACGGTTGACGATTTGCCCTTGCTACCGGTTACGGCAAGCACCGGCGCAGAACTCAGCTGCAAAAAAATCGAGATATCCGTTTCGATGCAGTGCGCTGCGGCAAGATACTGGTTCCTCTCGGATTTTACGCCGGGGTTTTTAATCACCATATCCGCCGTACGGAAATCTTCGATATTATGACCGCCGAGCGCAAAGCGTACATTAGGATAGTGTCGCAGCTCTGCGACGGAGGGTGCAAGCTCCTCCTCGGTTTTCATATCGGTTACGATAACCTCTTTTGCACCGTGTTCCGCAAAAAAACGCGCGGACGCAAGTCCTCCGCCGTTTAAACCGAGTCCCATAATCGTTACCGAAAGCCCTGCAATATCGTTTAAATTCCGTATCATCATTCAACGATAGTATCAAAAAAAAAGCCTTTAGGAAAGAATGGAGATCTTTAAAAACTCGGTTGGTTTTTTAGAGATGTCCCAAAGCATTAAATCCCGCATTAATACGCCGGAATGTCCGTTTTTGCATTACCTTGACTATTATACCCTGTAAAGTTAAAATGTTAATATGAAAGATACATTGATAGATGGTGCCGTCCGTAAGATTCCTGATTTTCCTAAGAAGGGAATTTTGTTTTATGATATTACGGGGCTTCTGATAAATCCTGAAGCATTTCACTATTGCTTGGATAAGCTTACGGGCTTTTATAAGGATGAAAAAATCGATGCGGTTGCGGCTATTGAATCGCGCGGTTTTATTTTTGCGGCTCCTTTTGCCGATAGGCTCGGTATTCCGCTGATTCTCATCAGAAAGAAGGGAAAGCTGCCGGGTGAAACCTATTCCTGTTCTTATGACCTCGAATACGGGCAAGCAACGATCGAAGTGCACACCTCCGATATACAAAAAGGTCAGCGGATATTGCTGCTCGACGACTTGATTGCAACCGGCGGCACGCTGAATGCGGCGCGGAAAATGCTGAATCAGGGCGGTGCCGAGGTGGCCGGTTTTTGCGGCGTTATCGGATTGCCGTTTTTGCACTATGACAAACTTCTCGGCGATTTGCCGATTAAAACACTGATCGAATACGACAGCGAATAGGGATGAATTTTTAAAATGATTACATTAATTAAAGATATACTGACACAAAAACCGGACGGGCAGGAGGTCGCCGTCTACGGATGGGTGCGTACCAAACGCGAAACAAAAAACCTCATTTTTATTCAGGTAAACGACGGTTCATGCTTTGCGTCGATTCAGCTCACCTTTGACCGTGATAAGGGAATCGATGCGCAAACCGAAAAAGAATTGAGCAGGATTACGACCGGTGCCTCGATTAAAGCGGTCGGAGCATTGATCGAATCTCCCGCATCGGGACAGGCCGTAGAGGTCGCTGCAAAAACGATTTTTGTGTACGGCGAGGCTTCCGGCGAAACCTATCCGTTGCAAAAAAAACGGCATACGTTTGAGTTTTTACGCGACATAGCTCACTTACGTGCCCGTACCAATACATTCGGGGCGGTTGCCCGTGTGCGGAACCAAATGGCTTTTGCTGTACATAACTTCTTTCAAGAGCACGGGTTCCAGTACGTGCATACGCCGCTGATTACCGCCTCCGATTGCGAAGGCGCCGGCGAGATGTTTCAGGTAACCACGCTCAATATGCAGGAGATTATCCGCAAGGCCTTAAAGGATAAAGTTGATCCTGCCACCTTCGCAGTTGATTACAAACAAGACTTCTTTGAACGGGAAGCCTATCTGACGGTTTCCGGTCAGCTTGAGATAGAAACGTATGCAACGGCGCTTTCACGGGTTTATACTTTCGGGCCGACCTTCCGTGCGGAAAACTCGAACACGACGCGGCACCTCTCCGAATTTTGGATGATAGAACCGGAGATGTCGTTTTTCCGGCTTGAGGACAACATGGATTTAGCGGAGAAATTTGTTGTCTACCTCCTTAAATGGGCGTTAACTCATTGCAGAGCCGACCTTGAGTTTTTTAACGCGCAGATTAAACCGGGGCTTATCGAAACGCTGGAACACGTGGTGGAGTCCAAGTTTACCCGCATCACTTACACCGATGCGGTGAAAGAACTTGAAAAAACACGCTTCCGAGTTTGAATTTAAACCGTTCTGGGGTTGCGATCTTCAAAGCGAGCATGAAAAATATTTGACCGAGCAGGTTTTTAAAGGCCCCGTTATCGTAACGGATTATCCCAAGGAAATAAAAGCCTTCTATATGAAGCAAAATGATGACGGCAAAACGGTGCGGGCGATGGATGTGCTGGTGCCGGGACTCGGCGAGATTATTGGCGGTTCCGAACGGGAAGACGACCTTGCCGCGCTGGAAACCCGTATGACCGATCTCGGGCTTGATGTCAAAAACTACTGGTGGTATTTGGATTTGCGCCGTTACGGCACCGTACCGCATTCGGGATTCGGACTCGGATTTGACCGGTTGCTTCTCTATGTTACCGGTATGGCGAATATCCGCGATGTTATTCCGTACCCGCGGACTCCGAAATCTGCGGAATTTTAACCCCGGCAACGTGTTGTACCGCAACGCAGCGTATTTATACGGGATGTACCGGTATGCAGTGTACCGGTACATGATGCGTTTGTATGTACCGTACTTACACGCTCCGACCATAAAACCGGCAGTATGAGTAACCGTTCTTGGAATACCGAGGCGCTTGTGCTGTCGGTTTCTTCTTTTAGCAGTGACCATCGGAACGTGTCGCTCCTTGTGCCGCAGGAGCACGGGTGTACGATTGTACCGGCAACCCTGTTCGGCGGCGCGCGGAGTAAACTGCGGGGGATGGTTTCTACCTATCAAAGCGGGCAAGTCTGGCTCTATTCAAACCCGATAAAAAATTCGAACAAAATTACCGATTTTTCAGTGAGCGCCTACCGGATGGAGCTGCGCGAAAGTTTAGCCCGCAGCTGGTGCGCCGCCGTGTGTAGCGAAATCACGATAAAGACCTGCGGTACGGTGAACTGGCAGCTGGTAAACGCTTTTTTGGATGGGCTGTGCGTGTCCGACGATGAAGGATGCGAGCGGGGACTCCTGCGCTTTTTATGGCGGCTATTGCAGACGGCAGGCGTTGTTCCCGATATATTCCACTGCGGCACGTGCGGCGTCGAGATTGCACGTAGCGCCGGGGTTGTAACCGGCAGTGCGGAAATTGTAAGCGTCGGTGCGAGGAGCGGCGGCAGGGGGATAACCAATGCTGCGGGTTGGGGGAACGGCGGCGTCGAAATTGCAGCCGACGCTGAAATTGCGACAAACGCCGCGTCCTGCCCGACGGAAACGTGCTGCACCGTGTATAGCCCCGCAGAGGATGAGTGCTTTTGCAGCTCCTGCCGCCGGTTCGATGCCCATACGTTTCCGCTTTCTGCAGAGGCTTTTAGGTATCTGTATGCCGTAACGGAAAAAGCTCCCGGCTATTCACGGCACTTGCCGCTCAGCCCCGCCGCTTATGGGGAGCTTAAGCGGTTCCTCTTCTTCTTAACCGAAAAGATGGCAGGGGCACCGCTCAAAACCTTTCAGATGGGGTATGTGTAATTTCTAAAGTTGCAGAGGGGTTAATGGGCATCTCTACAGACGATACCTTGAGTGTTTGAAGGATGCCCTCATATCAATCTGTTAACTCAGACTCCTTTTTATATTTTTTATAGTTTTTTTGTGCTTTGTATAATATGCTTGCAACTATCAATGTAACTAACCCGATAATCCCACTCAAAATAATTTTAGAGACTTCAAAGTTGCTTTTGTATACTTTATACGCAGAAAATACAAACAATGCAAAAACAATGATAAATCCTTGCAAATAAGCATTCTTGATATTTTTATAGTGCTCTGCCAAATCGGAATTATCGGTCAACAATTTTTGCGGTTCTTTTCCGTTATTTTCTACTACGAGTATTTCTTTATTAAAGCCTTGAAAAGAATTAGCTATTTTCCCATCACCATGTGCATACGGTCTAAATCTAACTTTTCCAAACACTATGCTGCCTTGGTTTAATGGAGCTCTATACACCCTTGTTCCATTCTCTTTTAGCATTTGTATATAGCTATCATTTTCGCTTGATGAGTTTGCGCCTATAAATTGTGTAGAATAAGAATAATTTTTATCGGTTTTTTCAAAATTATATACGAAATTATTGATCGCCTTTAATCGATAACCTTTTTTAGCCGTTTCATTTAGCCATGTTTCCAAATCACTTATCGGATCTAAAAAAAATTTAATTTTCTGCATATTATCTACCTCGTATATTTTTTATCAATAATTGAAGTTCATGCAATCGATTCGCCTCTTTTTTAACCTGTTCTTTTCCTGCTTCGGTTATAATATAATTGACTTTTCCATCGACTCTTGAAGATTCAACAATCCATCCTTTGTCTGCCAGATTCTTTATGGCTCCATAGAGAGTCCCCATTCCCAAAACAACTCTTCCATCGGTTTTTTCTTCAATAAATAATTTAACTCCATAGCCATGCAGTTCCTTATATAAGGCTAATAAAACCAATAATGTCGTTTCAGTTAAAGCCCCGCTAGATATATTATCTCTCACACTTATTGCTTCCTTTCTTTATATCACTATGCGTAATATATCACTATCCGTAGTATTCGTCAATATTAATGAATATTTTACTTAACTTTTAGTTGATAAGTCATAAATCTTACATTGAGACAATAACATCACAGAAGAATTTTCTGGATCACCGCTAAGTAGCACAAATTATCAACCTAACGTTCGCTTAACCTGCATTGCCGCAAAGGTAATGGCAGGTTGAAGCGGGTGTTAGATGTCTTTTATTTATTTTTCTATGATGAATGATCTATAACACAGAAAAATTCTATATGAATCAAAGCGTACACACTTAACCCCAAAATGTGTCTTCTGCCGATTGTTGTTCGGCAAAAGTCCATACTTCTTGTATCTTGCCATTTTCTATTTTGAATAGATCAATTCCCGGATCATTGAGCTTATCAGCACCTTTCTCCGCTATGGAAACAACACTTGCAGCAACAACACACTCGTTGCTCGCAGCCCAATGGGTAATATCATCTGAGTACGGGCACAAAAAGGTTTAATGAACTCGAAAGATTAATGCCTACAACAACTCGAACTGTTTTAACAAGACAACTCCGTCAGCTTGAAAAAGATAAACTAATCGACCGCAAAGTCTTTGCCGAAGTCCCCCCTCATGTTGAATACTCTTTGAGTAAATTGGGAACTCAGTTTCAAAAAGTATTAGACGAGATTGAGATTTTTGGTTTGAATTATATCGCCGAATTAAATAAAATGTAAAAAGGAAAAAGTAGGTAGCATTCTTATCGATACATTATTTTTTATAGTGAAACCTGTTTATGGCATCATTTTCGATCTATAGAATGTTTGAAATATCAAATTCCCGTAGATAGGTCTTTTGGCAATTGTTCATAAGTGGTCTTGGTTGTCAACCTGATATGATTTTAAACTGTAATACGATTTGCCCGTGTTGTCATTTTTGAAAATTGTGTTATGTGTTTTTTCAATTACATTGAATCAGCTTTTTTCTGATGTTCTTCCATAATCGGATCCCAATAATCACGATATTCCTGTTCGTATTGTGTGTTTTTTGCAGAAATCCCATATACAATCAGTTTTGAAATTAGACGATATCTTAATTCAAAAAGACTTTGTGTTTCTTTCCAATAGCTAAAAAAAGATGTGCTGACTCCTTTAATTATGTTTAGCGGTAAATTATCATCCGAATAAGCGATTTTATATATTAAAGGCATTTTAACTACATCTGAATAATGCCAATGATGTCTATGTACAAAAGGCTTGTTTAAATATCGTTTACCGTTAATATAACATTGAGCCTCATCAATAGGCTTAATTTCCAAAATTTCTATTCCATCAATTGATTTCGGAATATACCAATGAATTTCTACCTGATGATGATTCAACACTTTCCATGTGCTTTGGTTGTCGTCATCGTCATAGTTTTGGAAAAACCAAGCTTTATCGGAGTCAACAACTTCTTTGTCCTTTAAATCCGGATCTCTTGATCTTGAATAGGTGTAGGTATACTTTGTATAAAAATTAAAGTGATTATCTTCTCTATAACCTTCACCGGAATATGTGTTCTTATCCGGAAGAGACCAGTTTCCGCATTTTAAATATTCTTTTAATTGATTTGCTGTTTTCGGTTTAATAAATTCAGGTTGAAAATGCGATAAGTAACCGCCGAACACCCAACCGTATTCAGCTTTATCGTCTTTCCATTCATAAGGCGGAATTAAAATTTCAACCCATGGGGCTGTAATTTCGTCGATTGTTTCTTCTTTCCCAACAGCAATAATTTTTACAGGTAATCTGTGCGGCAATCCGCAAAGACGATTTGATTTTAAAGACGGATAGCCTCTCACTTTTAATCCTTCTTTGGAATTAACATACATTGTATCAATTACTTTGCCATTTCCATAAAAATTATTTTTGTCCGCAAAAACCGATGTAATTATTAAAATCGATACTAATAAAGTTAAACAAAAATTTTTCATATTTTTTTCTCCAACATTACACCGCGTAATGTACACATAACATTCGCTTGACCTGTATTTGCCGCAGAGGAAATGTTGGGTTGAAGCAGGTGTTAGACCAAATTTCTACATATAGGGATTAAACTCTCCAAAGTTTTCAACAAACTCAATTATTGTATTTATTATTTCAATGTCTTTATATTTTCTAATGAAACATACTTCCGTTTTATCATAGTAGATTAAGATCATAGAAGCAAAATATCTAATCATTTCGGTATACTTGGTATTACTAATTATACTTTTCAATATGGCTGATTTATTCTTTATACAACTTATTATTGCTTCAATAGATTCACCAAGACTACCTCTTATTATTCCAGTATCTTCATCAATAAGTGATAACAACTTAACTGTCATTTCTTCATCAAATTCTGAAATTTGTAATTTTGCGTATTCAGAAGTTGTAGGTAAGATCTTTTCTCCAACATAAAAAATATCACCATGCCATGGAATATGTGCAATATAATAGATTAGTTGATCAGAAATGAACTCTATAGATTTATTCTTTAAATAATCAATAAAGTTGTCCCAAGTTTCTTTATTATTTATATAATTCCTAAATAACGAGCACATTCCAATAAAATGTTCATCAACATAATTTGATTGAAAAAAGCTTATACTATCAGTGGCTGTTAGTTTTGGTGTTTTTCCAATCATTAACGGGAAAAATAAGTCCTGATAATTTTCTTCTAATAATGTATTACTTCTATTAATACTAAATGCAATATTTTTATGAGTAGGATTTAATTTTAGATATTCCTTGATATTAATCCAATAAGCCTCTTTTTTTTCAACATTATATACTAAACCATAAACAGGCAATGAGTACTTAGACCAGTACTCGTAATGATTTTCAACAGGTATGTTTGCGGTTCTATTTTTTTTATTTATATAAGAAGATCCAGACTTAATTTGAAAGGCAATGCTAATATTTATTGGTTCTTCATCTTTGAAAAACTCAATAATACAGTCAATTCCAAAATCATTTTCTTGTTCAATTTTATGAAAAATTGAGCCATTATCTTCAACTATTCCTTTTAAGAAATTAATACCCTTTTTTGCTGTAATTGAAGTTTTTTTTAATTTTGGCATTATTTTCTCCTGTCAAAGGCGCCGGTCTAACATCCACTTAATCTGGATTGCATAGCAACGTCAGGTTGGAAGCGGGTGTTAGACGTTTTTTTTGTTATGAAAAACTATAGTTATTCATAACACTTTTTAGATTATCGAATTTTTCCATATTTCAATAATCTTTCGACATCCTTTCTTATTTTTTCATAGTCACAATTATCATATTCGTTCTTTTTAAATACTAAATGAGGAACCTCGTCTTGTCCCGGTGATATTCTGTATAAACTTATCATTGCATAATCATCCATTAAAATAACGGCCATAGTTGTATATAAATTTTGTGTGTAAATTTCTAATTTATGATCCCTATTTATAGACTCTTTCTTCAGTTCCTTAATAAAATCATTAATTTTATTTATGTAATAATCTCCTTCATGATCATTTTTCCTTGTTAACACAGAAATTGAGTCCGCCGCATCGGGATCCAATAAAATAAATCTTGTCGTTTTATAACTTTGATTAAATCTTTTTCTGAATAATTCAATATTATTAGCAAAAAATCTTTTACCATCATTCATTACTACTGTAACGATTTCGCTTTCGATAAAATTCTCTTCATAAGTATCGTTTTTTAGTGGAAACCCTGATTCAAAACCTTCTAATCCTTTTTTTTCAAGTCTATCCAAAAAAGGAAGATTTTTCTCAAGCAAAGTCCGCAATGTTTCCTCAAAATGATTTCTTTCAAAAATACTTATTATAATTGTGAACAAAGCAGCAGTAATTATAGAATAAGCAATTGATTTACATATTTCAATAGCAATTGGATCCTGTATATAATTATAGGTAATATATAATAAGACCGCACTTACAATAATTAATATCAAAGCAAAAACAATTGTATTTAGTTTATAAGACTTTTTTACCTTCATCTTCATTTATCTCCTTATTATTTTCGCGGTAACGGACAAAATAACTATCGTTTTTTGTCTTTACTAGAATTTTATTTTTTCTCAGTATGAACAAAATTTTTCTTCCTCTTCTGGGCGCCGAAGGCGTCCACCCAACATCGTTTTAAACCGCATGCGGCTCGACCGCGTATCGGCTTTGAAAACGGTGTTATACGAATACAGTTTGTTCTTGCGATAATATATGCTCTTTTTCTGAATTCTTTGCAAGAAGATATACGCAATATTGGTTCATACTTACTCCTTCCTTTTTAGAATCTTCGGCAAGAGTCTTGTGCAAAGATTTTGGAATGCGTAGTTTGAATTGACCGGAATAATAATCGGCACTTTTTGGCTCTGCAATTTCAATATTTTCTTCAATGGCAGCCAAAAGCCACTCTTTTTTTGCATCTTCTGCATTATTAACTGCATCAGGAATTGTTGAACCGCAAGTTATACAACCCGGAAGGTCTGGATATGAGGCTACAAAACCTGATTCTTCTGAATCCGGAATAATTTCCAGTTTATATGGCATTTTCATATATTCATCAATTGTTTTCATATCAATCCTCCTTTCCCTTGTGCTTCTCCTCTGATTCTACAACCTCTTTTACCATTCGTACATAAACAATTTTTATCGGTTCATTTAAAATAAGCATTTGAAAAGATTTTCAAATCTTGAAAGTGCTTATTTTCCGCCGTTTCGTAATAAAATGAGAAACGGCATACAATAAGCGATGTTTGCTGGTAGGCAAACTCGGCAGTGTTTTTCAGCCGCGCGGCTTAGCGGCTGAAAATAAACGTTCATGTTTTGGAATGGTAATCGGATTACAACCATCTTTTCGAAAAGTATAATGGCTGCTCCCTCGTTTTGGCTGTGTCATCCTATAGCCGTAACTTTGTAGTACTTTCTTGAGTTCTGTAAAACGCATATCTTTATCAAGAGATAGTATTTTAGCCAGAAGTTTTTCCCATTGAGCCATAATCTCATTATAAGTGGTGTTATATATGGTGTCAAGAAAGCGCATTGCCTCACGTTAAATCTAACCGAAAAAAAAGCTGTTCATCACGTAAAAATCTAACCCAAAATAGAAGCCCAAAGGAAGGGCACAATGGGGTTAGACATGAAAACGAAAAAGAAATTGAGCGAAGAAACGGCCAAACGGTATTGTACGGCAGGAAAGAAGCAAAAGACGAAAATACTCGATGAGTTCATCGCAACAACCGGTTACAATCGAAAGTATGCCATTCACGTTCTGAAAAACAGTGCCTACGTAAAAGTCACGCACTTTAACAATGTCGCAAAACAGAGCGTACAGGTCATTACAAAGACGCTCAAAAAGCGGAACTATGAAAAATACTACGGTCAAGACGTACAACAAGAAGCCATCCGGCTGTGGATTTTTTCGATGTACTTATGTTCAAAACGACTCGTGCCGTTCATTCGGGATAATATCGATTACTTTGCTCAAAAGTTCGGCTATGATAAACAACTGAAAGAAAAACCTCCTCTCAGAACGTCCACGGATGGACGGGCTATAATTAAAAGCAAGTTTTGAAACAAAACTTGTCCTCTACCGATGTACAAGGATGTACATCGGTAGAGAAACGCGACAGTCGGCAGGATTCTCAAGCCGGAAATCCCGAAACATTCCATCCGCGGTATTTCAACAACACGGCCTGCAAAGAATCTTAACAAGTTCATCCCCATCCGTACCTTTTTCGATTGGGATGAACGTAAGCCGGGTTTTTTTGAGGTTGACACCGTTGCCAACTGCGGCATAAGTACCCAAGGGCAGTATATTTGCACGCTTACCCTTACCGATGTTCATTCCGGATGGACAGAAAACCGAGCCCTTTTAAACAAAGCTCATCGATGGGTAAAAGAAGCAATAGAAGATGTGAAAGAGAAACTTCCGTTTCAAATGAAAGGCATCGATAGCGACAACGGAAGTGAGTTCAAAAATACACAGCTGTTGCAATGGTGTAAAAGTAATGAAGTTATTTTCACTCGGAGCAGATCATATAAAAAGAATGATAATTGTTTTGTTGAACAGAAAAATGATAGTGTCGTAAGACGCATCGTCGGTTACTATCGCTTTGAGGGAGAAGCGGCACGAGCGGTCATGGCTGCCCTTTATGAACAGTACAATGCACTGGTCAATTTCTTTTTCCCTTCGATGAAAATTATTTCAAAACAACGGATAGACGCAAAGGTTGTAAAAAAATATGATACGGCAAAGACGCCGTATTGCAGGTTGATGGAAAGCTCTGATGTAAGCGAGGCGGTAAAGGCTGAGTTGTGCCGTAGGAAGAACGGCTTAGATCTACAACAACTGCTTGAGACAACGCAAAGCTTGCAGAGTAAACTTATCGCTATTGCCCAGCCTTGGACATAGAGTGCTATGGTTAGATTTTTACATGAGTAACCGGAAGCCTTTCGGTTAGATTTTTACGTGAGTAAATACGGTAGGTGTGTTTTTAGATCTTTTTAAATTATAGATTAATGCTTATTTATTTCTAAAAACTATATGATTTTTTTAGTCTGTCTAACGGGCGACGTATGCCGCAAGAAGCGAGAAAGCCGCAAGGTTTTTGAGCTTTGCCATCAGCTTAATCCACATGCTGGACGGCTCTGCGTATCGGACGACAGGCGGAAGTTCTGTCGTCCCGTTGAACGGACACGCAGCGTCCGTTCAACAATGAGTTAATCCGCAAACGAGCATAGTTCCGTTTGTCAGTGTTGAAGCGAGTGTTAGACGGTTGATTTTTCAATTAATTCAATTAAGAACTTTCCGAAATCATCATTTAATCTTATTTTATCTGAACCACGTTGAAATGCCCCTAATGTCCTACCACCATTGTATGTTAAATAATTATTATTATCCTTTTGCAAAAATATATCTGCAACTTTTGAGAGAGTGTGATCGAAAGTAAACCATTTTTTCCCATATTTTGGGGTCAGATTCTCTACATCAACATACCAAGGCCATCTATCGGTAGGCTTACCAGTTGTTTGTGGCTCGGAAGTAACCTTAAAAATCGAAGTGAGCTTAGTTGATCCGACAGCATAGCAAATCAGTAAGTCATTCATCCTTACAGAATTTGGTCTTCGTTTTGAGAAATGCATTTTGTCTTTTTGAGAAAAGTCACCATCATATATTTTATTATTAGCTGATCCATATGGCTTAAGAAAAATACGTATTTCTGGCTTCAAAATAATGTCTGTTGTTTTTATGATAATATCATTTAAATTAATCTGTTCCGTATTATTTTTGGTTATCGGGTGCCTCCTATTAAATTCATCAACTGCTAGCATTAATTTTATAACAGAATCCTCACTTAGTGCATTAACTTCAACAGCAGATAAGACTTCATTAAATAGAACTTGTAATTCTTTAGTATCACTTATTACACAGCCCCATTCATGATTGCTAATCATTCCATTATCAGTTAGATTAGCAGATGTTATTATAGCATTTTTTATTATTCCATCATTTATAAAAAAGTATAACTTTCCATGAAGTTTATTATCAATTTTTATAGACCATTCAATGTTTCTACTGTTTAATTCATCAATAAAAGATACAAGTGAATTTGATTTATAACTTGCATCTTCAGGTTTGAGTGTAGTTATTAAAGTCACTTTTTTTATCTGATTATGTATTACTTCTTCAAAAAAATCCGTAAAGTCTTGATAACAAAAAGGACTTAAAAAGAACAGCTCGTTTGCTTGTTTTGCGAGATCTCTTATTATCTTTATATGCTTCCCAGAAATATTACCAATGATATTCATCATATCTCCTCGCGTGGAGCCTTCACATAACATTGTTTTAAACCGCAAGTTGCAACAGCAACTTGTCGGCTTTGAAAACGGTGTTAGGTTTTCATTCTTCTACCCAATCTTCAATTTTCAAATCGGTTACTCTTGAAAATTCATTCGTATTGTGAGTAATAAGAGTCGCTTTTTCATGCAGTGCGGCGGCGGCAATAAGCAAATCATTTGCACCTATCAGTGTACCTGCATGCTCCAAATCTTTTCGGATTTCTGCATAGTCGTAAGACATTTTGTCTGTAAAATCCACAATTTCAAACGGCTTTAAAAATTTTTCTACTTTCTCTGTAGTCTTTTCTCTTGTCTTGCTTTTAAATGCACCCAGCAAAAGCTCTCCTTTTACTACTGAAGAAATTTTTATCTCTTTTGGTGAAACTGACAAGAATTTTTCTCGAACAGACGGATACTTTCCATTCATAAAGTAAATGCAAGTGTTTGAGTCTACAAAATACATTAAAAAGCCTCTCGCATTTCAAGTTTTGGTTGATCCGGTCTGGTAAATGACGAATCTGAAACAGAACCGAACAAATCAGCCCAGCCCTCCGGATAATGCGGTTCTATCCTTTCCATAATTTTGCTTACAACCCATTTTGAAAGCGACATTTTTTCTGCATGAGCTTCGTTTTCAATTTTGAGAAACTGCTCTTGCGTAACATACAATGATAATTGCGGCATTTTCGCACCTCTTAGTATAAAAGTATAACATTTTATCGCAAAAATCAAGTATGTTTACAAGTATATTATAAAAAAGGCGGGCTTGACCCGCCAGATTATTTAATTATTACGGACAGGTAAACTCAGCAACATTGCTCCAAGAACTGTCAGAAACATTATATGCAGAACTTGTTACTTTTAACCAGAAGTAATATTTTTTCCCCGATGTAGGCTTAAAATAATATGAGCCAGTATAATTAACCGTTCTTGTATTTTCCCCTGCTTCTACAGTAGCAGTTGAATTATATGTGTCATAAGAGGCTTTAGAAGAATCATTTGTAGTCGAGTAGCCTAAAATTACGTTCGTTGCACCCTCAAATTTTCCGTTGTAATTAAATGTAACATTAACAGCACAACTAATTGTGTTATCTGTTATCGAATTAATAACTAAATTTGTCGGTGCTTTAAGTTTAGTTAGAGTTTTACCCTCATTTGTTGCTGCCTGTTTACAGCTGACAAAAGCAAGTGTCAATAATACAGTAGTTAGTAATACTGTAAATTTAGAAAAGCGTTTCATAAAATCCTCCTATGATTTTATTTTCTTTAGTCGAAAATATGTCGGAAGATTTACCTTATTAACAATAAGTGCCGCAACGCGGCGTCAACCTAACACCCGCTTAACCTGCATTTGTGTCTTTGCCGAAGCGTGTAGCGAGGCAAAGTTGGCGCGAAAGTTGCATTAAAAGGGGAGCTGCGCGAGCAGCGACCGCCTCTAGCAACTTTCGTGACAAAACAAATGTCAGGTTGAAGCCGTGTTAGATTCATTTTTTGTTATACATTACTTCCCTTTTTTATTTGGATTCAGTTGTTCTCCGCGATTACCTTGATTTTGGTCATACTGGCGATTTGTTCCAGATGTTCCCTTGTTGGAATTTTGCATATTTGATTGATTATCAGCCGGTTTTATTGGTTTATTTTTGCTCATAGTTATACACTCCTCTCATCATTTTAATTTATATAATCCAACTCAAACTTACTTCCTGCTAATTTTATGTGGAAAGTTCCTCCCGTATATTGGATTTTTGATTCGCTGTCAAATGATACCGATTTACCAGTATATGCATAACTTTCGGGTATCACAAGAATATCGAACCTTGGATTGTAAAAATATGTTAGTTTAGAAGTTTTTCCGCTTACAACAACATCTTTAACGGTAATCGTTTTTTCGCCGCCGACGGGTATTTCGGTTTTTAATACGGTCGGAAAGTCAAAAGAGTTTTCCCACCCTTGTAAGCCAATAATGCCCCCAGCGGCGTATGATCTTCCTTTGATTTCTATATAACACTTTTGACCACTTTCATTCTTAAATTTTAATGTAAACTCGTCTTTTGTGTATTCCGGTTTTTCCGATGGGTTATCTGGGCAACCCGTAAGCATAAGTACAGCACCAACCATTACAGCCAATGCACCAATCATTGAAACTACTTTTCTCTGTTTCATTTCGACCTTCCTTTCGCAATGCTTTTTTCATTGCAAGTTTATTTTTCGGTCGAAAGGCTGTTTCGATTGGTTCCACACCCGCCTGCCTTCAGGCAGGTCAATCTAACTGCCGCTTAACCTGCATTTGTGCCTTTGCTGACGCGCATAGCAGCGGCAAAGTTGGCGCGAAAGTTGCATAAAAAGGGAGCCAGAGGCGACCGCCCAAGCAACTTTCGTGACAAAACAAATGTCAGCGTTGAAGCGGGTGTTATACCGGATATTCCATCGTCCAATCCTCAATTAATAAGCCTTCTACTCTTGAAAACTCTTTGACATTGTGGGTTATCAATGTTCCACCGTTTGCTAGAATTGTTGCTGCAATCATCATGTCATTCGGACCGATTATGGCACCATTTGACGATAAAACTTTTCTTAATTTTCCGTATTCTATCGATGCTTTTTTATCAAAAACAGCTGTCGGATATAAATCTAAAAACGGTTTATACACTGAAATGGTCTTTTCATAATTGTTGGAATTCCTTGCCCCGTATTCGAGCTCCGCAAGAACAACAGACGGAATAACTATGTCTTTTTCATGTTCTTCCAGTTTTTCGCCAATCTTACGAAATGTTCCCTTTATAAAATAGATTATAATGTTTGAATCTAAAAAATATTTCACATTACCGCCAGCTTTGTATCAGCAGAAAAATCCGGTTCAGTGGATATATTCATTTCGATATCCTTGCCACTTCCAAAATATTGCCAAATATTTTTTTTATTTGCTTCATCGCGAAGGTCAAAAGGAAGCCCATTAACAGCAACCGTTTTTTTCATAAAAATTCTGATAGCTGTCGGTAAATCCAGTCCGTAATAATCATAGATATGAGTAACCTCATCTTTTAGAGCTTGATCAACTCTAACTTGAACAAGTGTTGTATTTATCATCACTTCCTCCATTTTAAGTATTCGATATTCATACGTTCATATAGATATTATATATTTAAATAAGTTGTTTTTCAAGGTTACAGCAAAGCTGTTTTTTAATGATAGAACTTTTAACTATTTAAAACTTAAATGCCCATTTTCTAATACAAACTGTATTGTCCCAAAAATGATCTTTTTTATTCTTAAACTCAATTCTGCAAATAAATTTCGTATTTCTGTTTCAGGATATTTTTATTATTATAGAACAAAACTGCTTGCTTTTTTAATCTGACATAGATTTAATTCCTCAACTCATCCGGATGATTCGTTTTTGTATATCTCTTTTATATCACCGCCCTATGCGGCGGTGTCGGTATAACATTCGCTTAACCTGCATTTGCGGCTTGTCCGCAATGTCAGGTTGAAGCGGGTGTTAGACGTCTTTCATTTATCTTGTACTAATAATCTTAATTCTTTTTCCATAACAAATGAGCTTCCTAAAACAAAGTACATACCCATGCTAGTAGGGCGCAAATCGGAATATATATAATGCAATGCATAACATGTGTTTTCCAATTAAATCCAAATAAATGCGGACCTACGATATCCTTAACTTCCGGATAAAAACGAGGAAAGAAATTTGAATGACAGAGAAGAACCCAATCGAAAAACACAACGTCGAAAGTTTCCATCCCGTAAAGCATAATTAAAAATCTTATGAAGAACTCAATAAAATTAAAATTATTATGAATTCCGTCCCATGCTCCAAGTATAAATGCAGCCAAAAGGATAAGAAAAGCAATTGCAATTATAATCCAACCGATTATATGGGCGCCGTGAAATCTTTCTTTTCGGTCAGGAACAGCATCATAAACCTCTTTGGGGGCTGAAGAAAAAAACTTCTTGTTTTGAACAAAAGCCACTCCTCCATACAACAAAAGAAAATAAAACACCATCAGCATAAGAGTTGTTATCATCGTTATTGCCATTTGTTATACACCTTATTTATTTGTATTATATTTTAAATTAAAAAACTAGCGGATCCATGAGAGCGGCCAACTAACATTCTTTCTTAAACAGATGAATTTTCTGCTTCACGAATACAAATCCCTTTTTTTTATATTCAAATACATTCCTGTTTGTATTGTTATTTAATAATAAACTGCATATCTACAAAATCAAATTGAATTATATGGTTATAGAAAAAAACATTACCAAGCCCATTTAGTTTCATCATATGAGATTGTGCTCCTTTATTAAAACCAGAGCCCTTTATTGTTGAATAAGCACCATTCATATTGTTGTAAATAATCTCACCTATTTTTATATCATTATAAGAATACATTACTCTTGGTGTAATAGGAACTTTATCTTTATAGCCATATCCATAATTTGAATAATCATTTATATCATATTGTTGATTTCTATCTCCAAAATTATGTCTTGGAGTAAACCCATAATTACCTGTATCAATCATTCCGAATTCAGGTTGTCCTCTATATTCAAAATAAATATCAAATTCATCATTAGGACTTTGATACATTTTTAAAGCAGCACCATCAAGTTTTTCGTCATTTAAAATAATATATTGATTGATAAAGTCTATTGTAACTCTGCCATAATTCAATAGAAATTCAGCTCCGATAACTCCATCAAAAGTTTCACTAACATTAGGATCATATCGCAGAGAAATGTCTCCAAAAGATACGGAAGCTAGATAATTAAGATTATAATTAGACCATTCGTTTTTTAAATATTGAGCAACTTCTTTTTCTGAAGAATGATTCTTTATCAGCTCTAGTTCATTCTGTTTGATATATTCAACTACTTTTTGTATGAAATCATCTTCAGTCACATTAATCTTTTCTAATAAAGAATAATAAAACCAGTTCCGTGTAGAGCCTGAATCTAACATTACATATACGTCATTATTCCCTTCTACTTTTAAAACAGGTTTTCCCAAACAACCATAAAAATTCATTGTAAAAGGAATTCGTGAATCTGTTCGCTCACGATTTAATTCTTCTTTAGCTTTAGAGTAATCAAATTCTCTTTGTGTTAACTGTTCGGTCAATATTTTTCCATCATAACTGAGTTTTTTACCGTCGGAATTATTTTTACAAGAAATTAGTAGTGAGCAATATACTACTGTTAGAAAAAATATTTTTTTCATTAATCTTCCTTTTTATAAAATTTTTATAGTTTATATTATATTTTTGAAACCATTTTTCAATCGCCTCTTTGTTTTACTTGATTTTTTTTCTTCCGTGCGAGCTTTAATACAACCGCTTCCTAATTTGCCCTAATAAACAAAAAATATCCAAGCCATTGGCTTGTGCGTATAACATCTTTTCGACCTTTCCTCATTATATCACGGAAACTACGCGCTTTCAATATAAACTGCTACAAGATAAGAAATTAAATCTTTCTACCATAATATCAGCCGGAACACATCATCAACAGCCAGATTAGGCCTATCTTCACTAAATAGGATAAAGACAAATCACATTCGGTCGATAGGGCTTTGAACGCCGAGACCGCCGCGGTTGAGGACGTGGGTGTAAACCATAGTGGTTGAAACATCGCTGTGACCGAGAAGTTCTTGGATGGTGCGGATATCGTAACCGGATTCCAGTAGATGCGTTGCAAATGAGTGGCGGAACGTGTGGCAGCCGATTGGCTTCGGAATACCCGACTGTAAAACAGCTTCGTGCAGAGTGCGCTGAATAACCGAAGGATCAATATGATGCCGTCCCTGCTCACCGGTTTCTTTATTTTGCCATCGGCGTGCTTGGGGAAACACCCACTGCCATGCCCACGTTTTACCGGCATTAGGATATTTTTTTGCAAGGGCAGACGGCAACGGCACCGAACCGAAACCGTCTTTGCAGTCTGCCTCATGGATGCGGCGGACATTTTCCAAATGTTTTTGCAGCGGAAATTTCAAAGATACCGGCAGCATAGTTTTACGGTCTTTTGCTCCCTTTCCGCAGTGTACCGTAATTTCATTTTTATCAAAATCAATATCCTGTACTCGTAACCGCAAGCCTTCCATCAACCTCATTCCCGTTCCATAAAGTAAGCGAATAAAAAGACCATAATCGTTTTCAGGCAACAAAGAGAATAGCTTTGCCGTTTCCTCACGGCTCAGTACAGCAGGCAGCTTCTTAGACTTTTTGGCACGGATGATATTTTCAGGACTTTGTATCGTTAATCCTAATATGTTTTTATAGAGAAACAAAAGAGCCGCAAGAGCTTGATTTTGACTTGATGCGGCAACCTTTTCTTTTGTTGCAAGACGGCTCACAAAGGAATTTATCTCCACATCGGAAAATGTTTTAAGGTTTTTATCCTTATGTTCTCGGATAAAACGGCTTATCCAATAGCTGTATGCTTCCCGTGTACGTTTGCTATAGTGTTTTGCAGTAATCACTGCATCAAACTTTCTTAAAATATCCTGAATATCCGATGCATCAGGCGTATTGCTTTCCCTGATCATTTCGGTATTCAAAACTACAGCATCATGAGGATCGCTATCAGCGCCTTCACAGTTTGCCCTGATAAAATCGGAATCTACACGGCAGAATCCTTCACTATACATATTATTTAATAAAAGATCACAAGAATTACGATCAGCAGGAATAGTCCAAAAGCATTGAGCCGGAATCCAAGCTCTGTTGGGTACTTTTTTTATCGCTTGCAAGATTTTAGAAAAATCTTCTCTACCTGCTTTAAAACGTACTGATAACGTTTCGTTCTCATAAGGTTGAATTTCAATAAACATAAAAACCTCCTGAATTTATTTTCAGTCGCAATCCCCCAAAAAAACGCAGAGCGCAGCCGAGAAACGGCATGTACTAAACTTTCGACACGAATAAAATATTAAAAGTAAAAACCGGCCAACGGGCAATCCATCTAATATTCTCTTAACCTACAACGGGACGTACCACTGTTGTCTGGTTAACGCGGTTAAATGACATTTTCTCTATATATTTATCTCTGTGTCGGGGTTGTTGATCTTTTTCCACGTTATATAATCTTTTTTTGCCTTAATAGCTTTTAGCTCATTCCATGCCTCTAATGCCTCTTCTCTTGTTGCATTTTTTTCATTTGCCAGATAATCACTAATGAAATTATTAAATTTACAGGATGGAATTTGAGGAAGTTTTCCTTCAGTTTTATTTAACCGAATATATTCACAAATGACATCATTATAAGTTATTTTTTCACCATGAGAAAGTTTATCTTCAATCCATCGATTAAGCCAATATTTTGCCCCTGATTTCGGTTGTAATCCCGGAATCCGTTTGTCCATTTCACTATGTATGAATTCCCATGTTTCTTTTTTGTTGCTAAAATTTTCAACATAAGTATGACTATTCAATATATCTCTATTCCGGCTTTTACTCCGATAACTATTTTTTTTATTCACCGTTCCGGTTTCCAAAAACTGAATAATCATCTCTTCAAGCTGATCCTTTCGTATTTTTAAACCAAAAGGAATTTCAAGCGATTTTGCTAATGCTTTGAGTTCACTCATGTACCAATATTTATTCTCAAATTCTTGTATTGTCATAGAGTCTTTTGCTTATGTGTAGTAATTATTGTATAACTGTAGGCATTAACGGTTATGATACTATCATCAATACTGATATCCTGATTTCTGTGTGCGCTGCGTTCGGCTAACACCTCATTACTGAGCTGTAACTTCTGCGGTGATCGGTTCCGTCAAAGAACGTATCTTGTCGGCGCTCAACGGTATGTTGATCATTTCGGAGGGAATCATGCGGGCAATCCGTTTTGTTGCAAGCACTGTGTTTCCCGATTTTACCGATACGGTGGCATTTTGGTAGATGGCATCCACCCGCATAAAGAGGTTAACCCCGTCGGGCATGTGCGTCAACACCTTGCGTGGCATCACATAGCGGATACCTTTGCCGGGTGTACAGGGAACGGAAGCCGAATCGGGTAGAGCACCGAGCGCGTACAGCCCTGCGTGTTTTCCGGCGATTCTGCTTTCCCGTGTTACAAAATCGACGATGTCGTGCACATGCAGAACATTACCGCAGGCGAATATTCCCGGTATCTCTGTTTGCATCGCGCTGTCAACCATCGGCTCGTTGGTAATCGGGTCAAGTGTGACACCGGCTTTTATCGAAAGCTCGTTTTCGGGGATCAGACCTACCGAAAGAAGGAGCGTATCGCAGGGATAATAGGTTTGTGTGCCTTCAATTTCGTTAAAGTGCGAATCGATTTGCGAAACGGTAACGCCTTCCAGCCGGTTCTTTCCGTGGATAAAGCTGATATTATGGCTTAACAAAAGCGGTATACCGTAATCCTCCAAACATTGAGCGATATTCCGGTTGAGCCCGCTCGAAAACGGCATAATCTCTACGACAGCTTTTACCTTTGCACCTTCGAGTGTCATGCGCCGCGCCATAATCAATCCGATGTCGCCGGAGCCGTAAATGACAACCTCGCGCCCCATGCGGCAGCCTTCCATGTTCATCATCCGCTGTGCCATGCCCGCGGTATATACACCCGCCGGACGGTACCCTTTTACGGCAATCGCGCCCGCAGTGCGTTCGCGGCAACCCATCGCAAGCACAACGGCTCCGGCTTGTATGGTTTTAAGCCCGTCCGTCCCTGCCGCAGTGATAAGCCGCTCCGGCGAAATATCGAGTACCATTGTATTCAGCATTACCTGAATATCCGTTTGTGCAGTCTGCATAATAAAGCGCTGCGCATATTCCGGCCCGGTCAGTTCTTCTTTAAATTCATGCAAGCCGAAGCCGGCGTGGATACATTGATTGAGGATGCCGCCCAATTCGCGGTCGCGTTCGATAATCAAAATTTTTTTTACGCCGGTTTCCCGCGCGGCGAGGGCTGCCGCCAAACCTGCGGGGCCGCCTCCAATCACTACAACATCATATTTCATCATGCTCTTTTTCCGTTTAATCAACCTGTCCGGAACCTTCCGTTTTTGAACAGGTTACCTTGAATGCTTTGGGGAACCGCCGCTGCGGATTTCACTCTCTGCGGTATTTTTTAACCTTCCCAACACGATCTCCGTACCCCTGTCCGATTTGGCGATGTTTTCCATCGGCAGCTGTAATTCCCTGCTGAGGATTTCCAAAACGCGCGGCGTACAAAAGCCTCCTTGACAGCGTCCTGTTCCGGGACGTACCCGCCGCTTAACACCGTCAACGGTACGCGCTCCGGCAGGACGGCGGATTGCTTCAACGATTTCCGCCTCCGTTACCGTTTCGCAGCGGCAGATAATCCGTCCGTAGAGCGGATTTTCCGCAATCAGGGCAGCCCGCTCTTCGTTGGAAAGGGCGGAAAACTGACTGATACCTTTCCGTGCACTAACAACGTGCGGCTTTTTTATCAATTCCGCTCCTGCATATTGCACAAGCTCCGCAACATATTCGGCGATTGCCGGCGCCGAGCTTAATCCGGGAGATTCGATGCCTCCGGCGTGAATAAATCCCTTTGCATGCTTTGAAGCATAGATCATAAAGTCGCCGGTACTCGGACGGGCGCGCACGCCGGTAAAGGTGCGTATGGTTTTTCGGAAGTCGAGCGCCGGTACCGATTTTTTTGCGGAACTGTCAATCTTGTTCAGACCGGCAAGCGTCGTCGAAGTATCCTCGCGGTCGTCAACGTCCTGTGCCGTCGGCCCTGCCAAAAGGTTGTTATCATAGGTGGGAGTTACCAGAACGCCCTTGCCCATTTTGGTCGGCGCCTGAAAGATAACGTGATGCACCAGATCGCCGCATACCTTATCCAACACACGGTACTCACCTTTGCGGGGATTGATAGCGTAATCGTAGTCGCCGATCATCGCGGCAATCTTATCCGCGTAGAGCCCTGCGGCGTTGATAACATACCGCGCAGTAAAAACTCCCTGCGATGTCGTTACGGAAAAGGTAGGTGCTTGCGCCGACGTTTGTGCAGTTACAGCGTGAACGTCGGTATCCTGTGTTGGCGCGTGTTGAATATCCTCATCTATTTTTTGTATGCCGGTTACTTCGGCATCACATATCAGCTCAACACCGTTTTCTACCGCATTTTCGATAAAGGCATACGTCATCCCAAAGGGACACACGATACCGGCAGTTCCGCAAAACAGCGCTCCCTTCGTTTCGGGCGAAAGGTTCGGCTCTTCCGCTAAGGTCTTTTCCCGATTCCAAATCTCAAGCTCCGGCACGCCGTTTGCAATGCCCCGTTCATAGAGCATTTTGATTGCTTCCATATCTTCATCGGAGAAGGCGACAACTAACGAGCCTATCTGTTTAAAATGAAACTGAAGCTGCGGCGCAAGGCGGCGGATCAATTCGTTTCCGCGCACATTGAGGCGGGCTTTTAATGTGCCCGGTTTTGCATCAAAGCCTCCGTGCACGATAGCGCTGTTTGCCTTGGAGGAACCTTCGCAAACCTCCGAATGCTTTTCGAGCAATGCAATGCTTAGCCGGTACTGCGACAATTCGCGTGCAATAGCACACCCAACAACGCCCCCGCCGATTATAATCACATCATACATGAGTTAGTCGTCCCAATTCATGGCGCGCGTTATCGCTTTTTGCCAACCGGCATAGCGCTGTGTCCGCGCCGCTTCGTCCATTTGAACGGTGAATGCGCGGTCTACTGCCCAGTTGCGTTTAATTTCTTCCATATCTTTCCAGAAGCCGACTGCCAGTCCCGCCAAGTATGCGGCGCCGAGTGCGGTTGTTTCCAGCACCTGAGGGCGATGTACCGGTACGTTCAAAATATCTGCTTGGAACTGCATCAAAAAATTATTGACTGCCGCGCCTCCGTCTACTTTCAGCGCCTTGAGCGTAATGCCGGAATCTTTTTCCATTGCGGAAAGGACATCCCGTGTCCCGTAGGCAATCGATTCAAGGGTGGCGCGGACAATGTGTTCACGCTTGGCGCCGCGGCTTAAACCCACAATCGCACCCCGCGCATACATATCCCAATACGGAGCGCCGAGGCCGGTAAAGGCAGGCACAACGTATACGCCGTTTGTATCTTCTACCCGTTCTGCGTAATACTCCGTTTCTGCGGCGTCGTACACCAGTCTTAACTGATCCCGCAGCCATTGCACGGCTGCTCCTGCTACGAAGATACTTCCCTCAAGCGCGTAAGTTACCGTGTCCCCGATGCCCCATGCAATGGTCGTTAACAGCCCGTTCTGCGAGATAATCGGCGCAGTGCCGGTGTTCATCAGCATAAAGCAGCCGGTACCGTAAGTGTTTTTCGCCATGCCCGCTTCGAAGCACGCCTGCCCGAACAGCGCCGCCTGCTGATCTCCCGCGGCTCCTGCAATAGGGATGTCGGCGCCGCCGAAGGTGCGTTCATCGGTTTTGCCGTACACGCAGCTTGACGGCTTTACCTCCGGCAGCATGATGCGCGGAATATTCAGTTCCGTCAGAATTTCATCATCCCATTGCAGGGTGTTGATATTGAACAACATGGTGCGGGATGCATTGCTGTAGTCGGTAACGTGTACCTTGCCGCGGGTCAAATTCCAGATAAGCCACGTGTCGATATTCCCGAACAGCAGCTCGCCCCGTTCCGCCCGCTCGCGTGCTCCCGCAACATTATCGAGTATCCATTTTATTTTTGTGCCGGAAAAATAGGCGTCGATGATAAGCCCTGTCTTTTTTCGTATCGTATCCGTCCAGCCCTTTGCTTTGAGTTCGTCGCAGATGGAAGCGGTACGGCGGCACTGCCACACAATCGCATTGTATACGGGCTTTCCGGTATTCTTATCCCACACGACGGTGGTTTCCCGCTGGTTGGTAATCCCGATTGCTGCAACCTCATCGGGGCGCGTTCCGGTTTCTTCCAATACTTGCCGGGCAACACCGCTCTGTGTCCCCCAAATTTCCATAGCATCGTGTTCCACCCATCCGGACTTAGGAAAAATCTGGGTGAATTCCTGCTGTGCAGTAGCGATAATCATACCGGCTTTATCAAATAAAATAGCACGGGAACTGGTTGTTCCCTGATCGAATGATAAAATATACTTTTTCATATCAGTCCTTTACATGGAAACGGATTCCATTTTCTCTTCTTTTACCGATATTTATTTGTGTAGATTTTGAATGAGCTTTAATTATACGCCAAGACATCTTCTAAAAACTCGGTTAGATTTTTAGAAGATATCCCGTCAGCGAAGTTTCCAGTCGGTTCTGATTTGTCGTGAAGAATTGAATCGCTCTATCGCGAGTTCAAATAAATGCATGATAAGTTCTCGGTACGGCATCCCCGACGCTTCACACATCTTGGGGAACATGGAAATAGCAGTAAAGCCCGGAATGGTGTTTACTTCGTTCAAATAGATTTTCTTTGTTTTTTTATCTATAAAGAAGTCAACGCGCGCTAAGCCGCTTAAATCAAGCGCTTGGTAAGCCTTGCCGGCAATATTGCGGATTTCTCGGCGCTGTTCATCGTCGATATCGGCAGGAATTTTCAGCTGTGCACCGTCGGGATCGATATACTTTGCATCATAATCGTAAAATTCATGGGAGGGGATAATTTCTCCCGGAGTGTAAACTACACACTCATCGTTACCGGTTACGGAACACTCGATTTCGCGTGCGGCAATACAGGCTTCGATCAATACCTTACTGTCCCAAAGAAAGGCTTCTTGTATCTTTTGCAGCAACTCGGCACGATTAGTCGCTTTACCGGCGCCGACGGAACTACCGACCCGGCACGGTTTTATAAACAACGGGTATTCCAATTCCTTTTCCGCCTGAACAATAAATCTTTCGCACTCTTTCGGATTATCCCATTGGAATTTTCTTACACAAAGGAAAGGAACAATCGGCAACTGTTCGTGCTGCCAGATTATCTTTGTCTTTTCTTTATCCATTGCCGCACTGCTTGCAAGCACACCGCCGCCGACATACGGGAGATCAGCCATTTCAAATAAGCCTTGAATAGTGCCGTCCTCTCCAAAGCTGCCGTGCAATACCGGAAATACAACATCCGCTGTAATCGGCTGTCCGTTCACGGATAAACCGGCTGTAACGCCCCCGCCCGGGATGACGGCAACTCGTGCAGCTTTATTGCACTCTATTGTTAAAACCGCAGATGTATCCTTACGGATATGTTCTAAGAGAGACTCAGGTTGTAAATACCATTCGCCGTTTTTGGTAATGCCGATTAAATGTACGATATGTTCACTGCCGATAGCACGAACAACAAAAAGAAGCGGAAACAAGCGAAACCTCATGTTCGCCTGACCTTCCACCATAGATAATCGCTATATTCATAGTATACTCCGCATCAAATTAAATCTAAGGGAAAACCGGTGAGCAAAGCTCACCTCTAAAAACGGAAGTTTTTAGAGGCCCCTTTTATGTATTTTCCAATTTTTTTAAAATTTCAACGGCGAGTGCATCTTCGGGATAAATATCAAGAACCGTTCTAAAAAAATGCTTTTGCTTCTTCAGTCCTTCCTTCTTTTAACGAAATAGTTCCTAAATTTGAAATAATCTTGATATTCTCCGGTTCCTGTTCAAGTGCGCTCATCAGCCAACGGCGACTTTCATCAAATTGACCGAGCTCCATTAAACAGATGGCTAGTTCATTGCAAATATCACAATAGGCGACCGCCAGTTCCTTAGGAGTCTTTTTGCCAAGCTCCAGGCAATGGAGAAACGCTTCCGAAGCGTCCTTCCACCGCTCCTGACGACGCAATGCCCAACCGAGTAAAAACCACGCATTCCATACTTTTGGGTGATGCTCTAAAAACTCCCGTATTTTTTCAAGCGCCTTTTCTTCTTCACCCATTTGGATAAAATCAAAAGCACCTTTAAATAGCTCGTCATCGAGCGCTTGTGTTTCTATCCAGTCAATGAGCTCGGAAGCCTTTTGCCTACGGTGTGCCGTTAATTCATCTTGTGCCGTTTCAATATGCAGATATGTCTCGAATACGCTTTTTGCCTTAGGAAAATTCTTTTGACGGATAAAGAAAAAACCGGCATTAAAAAAGGCATCAGGCAACGGCGGTTCGGCAGCCAACACCTCTTTATACGCTTGAAAGGCTTTATCGGTATAATAGTCGGCATAGTCTTCTGCACCGGCTTGTTCATAAAAACGAGCACGTTCATCCATCAACAATGCAACGTTCAGCTTTGTTTGCATATTTTCCGGAAACAGTCCTTCAAGTGCGAACAGTAGCTGTTCCGCTAAGTCAAAATCGGCATTTTTTATCTTTAGAATTGCAGCATTAGTCATCTCTTCGAGAATGTTCGGCCGTAGTTCTTTAAAAATATCTCGATAGTATGCAATATGTTGATTATCCCGTTCATAAGCGAATACATTCAGCATACCGGCTAAAATCATCTCTTCTGAAATAGTTTCCGGTCTAAAATCTTTCCCTTCATCCGTTAAAAGAAGCGGAAGCGGTATCGATGAATCAAAGCCCGGAATTTTTGCCGTTAAAGCATATTCCTCAGGCATTTTGATGTAGATGAGCTGCTTATCGGAGTTTTCCATATTGTATGTATCCTATTACTTACGAAGATTATGCGTATGTTTATAGTCGGATTAAGGGTAGATTTTGCGCTGTTGATTAAAATATTGGGTCAATCGTATTTTATATGCAAGCGGTACGGTCGAGGCATTATACGCCATCGCTACTGCAATAAGGTCTTTTCGTTTTTCGACTAATTCCGCTCTGATGATTTTACCGCGTAACCCAACAATGACAGTAGGATCGTCAAAATCAAATTTTAGCACACAATCTTTATTGAGTAGGAATGGGGCAATCCCCGCCATAATAAACTTTGCGCCGGAAAATGAAATATCTCGCACGATACAACGCCGTGGAATGTTTTCGATGTAGACAATCGTCTCTTTTTTGGTCAGCGAGAGCTTTCGCATTGCCTCCGCATTTAATTCGATACGTTCATTGCCGCGTTTGGTTGTATTCGCTTTTGCATCGACGAGGAGCCCTAATTTTTCAATTAGGTCATCAGGAGCGCGCTGCGTGTATTCAATACTAAGTAAGAGTAAATCGGGTGTCACGGTATACGGAGTACAACTTACAACTTTCCCGGAAACAAAAAACGAAAGATCGCTTTTTCCGTTTGTTTGCGAAAAAGAGAACCACAGAGAGACAGCCGTAGAACCTTCGCATATTTTTTCATATATTCCGCAGTGCTGTGGTACGATGACCTTTGCTCCTATCATCGAAGAAGAGTTGATGACGCATGGCCATGGCCCTCCTTCGGATCCGACGCAGCGTATCGACGACTGCTGTGCATTAAGATTCATCGCTTGGATAACTTCTTTCGTAAAAGTTATTTCTGCCTTTTGGAAAAAATCGTAGTATTTATTGACCTGTTGGCTCGTCAGGAAACCCATATTTATAATAATAAATTTATTTTGTTAAAAGGTCAAGGTGAGAATGAGCAGCTGTTCGGTTAGGAACCCATCGGGCAGCCGCTTTTAATGCGCCTTGACGATGCAAAAGAAAATCTGCTGTACACAATGCAGGCACTGCAGACCGATACGAAACACCGGTTCGCCTGGCTGACTCGAAGCATTGAAGGGGCAAACCCACAGGAAATACTCAACAGAGGGTATTCTATCGTTTACAACCGGCAGGCAGAGCTCGTACCTCGCCGCGCGCAGGATGCGGCAGCGGCGCGTGATCTTCGTATTAGGCTTGCCGACGGCGAAATCGAAGTCTCCATCGGTAATACCCGTTGATGCCGCTGAAATGGCGCAGCTGAAAGACATTGACAACCGTGCAACGAAAATGCGAATTGAACAACATTATAGATTGACACTTTGTTCGGTTGTTCAATATATATGTAGAATTGTATTGAGAAAAAATTATAATAGTAAAAAAGGAGATATCATGGGAATCTTAAATAATGCATTCAACAAGAAAGATAAAAAAAAGGAAGTTAAAGCACCGCTTATTTTATCTATGCCGATGTTTAAAGGCGATAGCGGGTATTCATTGGAGAAAGTTATCGAGGATTTAAAATCATATTGGGGACTTACGGTTGATCAGATAGAGGGCGATGATACTACCGCTTTATTCGAAATCGGCGAAGAACGTGTAGTCATTGCGTTGATGCCTGCGCCGATACCCGCTGAGGAATTTGAATCCATGTACAGCTATTCTTACCTTTGGAAAGATGCGGAGAAAGAGATAAAAGAACATACACAGCATGCAATAGTCTCACTTTTAGCCGGCAATACCTCGGCAGTGGAAAGGTACTCTCTATTAACTAAAGTGAATGCTTCTATTTTGAGAACGTGTGAAACGGCAATAGGGGTATATCAAGGCTCATCGACACTGTTACTCCCAAAAAAGCTTTATCTTGATTTTGCTCATTTTTTATTGGAGGATATGTTACCGATTCAGCTGTGGGTGTATATCGGGATTATCAATGGCGATGAGAAAAGCAGTGTTTATACGTATGGGATGAAAGAGTTCGGTAAATCCGAGATAGAAATAATCGATGCAGATATGAAAGGCAGTGAAGTATATGATTTTCTATTATCTGTCCTTGAGTATGTTTTACAGCAAGATGTAACGCTGCACCACGGAGAAACCATAGGATTTACCGAAGAACAGAAAATTAAAATCACAGAATCGGAAGCAATTTATTTGGAGGGCACATCATTAAAAATAGAATTATAGATTACTGTATTTCTTTCTGTCCGGTAATCAACATAGAGAAGCCTTTGTGTGTTCTTCCCCTACTTTAAAGTAATATCGCCGTAATAGCCGACCTCACGGCCAATCTGTGTAATCGAAAGTCCAAAAACTGAAAGCCTACCGGCTTTTTCTGTAAGGGAATTATTCGTTATATCCGCTAAAGCGGATTACGAAACAGTTTTTAGACTGTTTCCTTAGATTTAGATGCCGTCCAGAGGCGGTTAAGGGACGGCGGGTATGAAAACCTCCGCATGAATAACGTAAGCATTTCGGAATGCAAAGATGTGGTTTGAAGCATGAGGAAAATAAATGAATAAAACTGCCGAATATAAAACAGCCGTGATACAATTGTATAAGGGCGTTAATCTTGAATTTTATGATACCGAAACCGATGAAGTATATTTTCTTCGCGGAAAACCGCGTAATGTATTTAGAATCGATTATTGCAAACAAGGTATTTTGGAAGGTGAATTTGAAAATAAATCTTTTTCATATTTAGGCGAAAAAGAAGCGGCAATTAATTACGAAAAACTTGCACTGTTAAAAACATATTTTCCACTGAGAATTTACAAAGGAGTAAGCATTTTATTTTTTCTCGATGAACTGGATGAAAAATTTACCGCCGTAACGGAAATCTTTGATATCGATATTAATAAGATTTGTACAAAATTGGATTTAAAAAACGGATGGTATAAACTGAAACCGGAATCGGAAATTACAAAAATTTTAGATGCGTTATATGTAAACACGGATATGTACGATCATATTTATTTTCAAATTAAAATACTCGAAATTCTTCATTATTTGAACAGGCTTGGCCTATCGGCATACCGGACGGCAGAATTTTTTTCAGGCTATAATATCAATAAGGTAAAAAAAATTCATGCCTTTATTGCCGATAACCTTGATAAGAGTATTTCATTTCAACAGCTTGTAAAAACGGAAGGAATAAGTTACACGATTTTTCAAAAATTGTTCAGACAAATATACGGCGACAGTCCGTATTCCTATCTAAAAAAATATAAACTAAAAACGGGAGCGTTTTATATTTCTTCTACAAACAAAAAAATAGCGGAGATAGCGGCTGATTTGGGTTATGCAAATGCGAGTAAATTCTCCGATGCCTTTAAGTCCATATACGGGCAAACACCGCTGCAGTACAGAAACACCCTTACGAACCCTGCTAAAAACGATAAAAATTCATAGAATCTTCAAAAGTATTTTCCAAAAAAAATATCAAAATGGAGTATTTTCGCCCAAAATGGAGTGGAAAGAAAAATCATTTTGCGTATAGTAAGTTGAAACTAACTTCTATTTATATATTTTAAGGACGGTATAACTTCTATGAAACGCTTGCTATTGGGGATTCTTTCAATTGTGCTGCTAATCTCATGTACGGTAAAAAGCGAAACACCCACGGATACAGAACAGACCGTGCTGAAAATAGGCGCCATAAAGGATTTTAAACGGTCGCTTGAAGGCTCGACGTTGGTATTTGATACGCTTTTGCAAATGACACTCGATTACAAACCGCTTCCCAATATCATTACCGAATGGACGCGGAACGATACGGCAACGGAATACCATCTTACCATACGGGATGATATTCTTTTTTCCGATGGAACTCCGCTTACCGCGCAAACCGTAAAATGGGATATCGAAAACGTTGCGCCGATAACGTACTGCGTATTTTCATCCCTGTTGAAAGAGGTCAGCATAACGGATACGACGCATTTAAAAATCAGCTTGACTGCTCCGTATTATTTTCTGCCGCAGGATCTTGCGTTAGTAACGGCGATAAAAGAAAACGGAGTTGATGAGGCGTTAAACATTACCGATTTTATCGGAACCGGCGCATATATTTTGAAAGAATACGACGAAGGTCAGTCGGCTTCTTTGATAAAGAATGAGAACTACTGGAATAAAGCGGCAGCGCCTTCAATTCCGCAAGTAGAGTGGCTTGTAATCACCGACGACAATGCACGGAATTCGGCTCTTTCGTCAGGGCAAATCGACGTGCTTGGCATAAGTGAGCATTATCTTTCGATACAGTATCCGTTAATCGATGATTTAATAAAGGCAAAAAAGATGAGCTTTTTTGAAGAACCGAAAGACGCTTTTACTTCACTTATGACTATCAGCTTTAATTGGAAAGAAGGTTTTTGCAGCGATAAAGCGTTGCGCGAAGCGCTGGAATACGGAATAAACCGACAGGCGCTCGTTGATACCGTTTTTTTCGGCATACCTCAGGCATCGGGACATCAATTTAACCCTGCATTTACCGATAGACCTCAAAACGAAAAACCATATACCTATAATCCGGAGTTTTCAAAGACGCTGCTTGCCGAAGCGGGTTATCGGGACAGCGATAACGACGGTGTACTCGAAAAAGACGGAAAAAAAGTTTCGTTAAAATTTTTAATTTCTTCAAAAGAAGATTACCAACGCGATTTGGCCGTTTTTATAAAATCGGAATTGCATAAACTCAGAATAGATTGCGAAATTATTCAGGTTACCGGTGAAGCAATGAGGGAGCATTTTAAAACCGGCAATTATGACTTGGCTGTTTCTCATCCGTGGTATGAACCGATCATCGGTACCGTAACCTATTTTGGATTTGATGATAATTATACCGACTACGGATTAAGCTATGCCATTAATGCAAAGTCTGTGGAAGCGGCGCGCGCTTTGGTCGAATCGGCAACCGAAGAACAAATTAAAACCTACGCGGGAGCATTATGGCAAGAACAATACGAGCAGTGCGTAACCCTACCGTTATGTACCAGTTCCCGCATGGCAATTTTTAATCCGCGTTTTGAAGGCTTCCGGTTTAACGGGAACGTATACCGCATCGATTTAAGCGGCGTCAAACTCCGTACCGAAAAACGGTAGTGGTGCAGCGCTGCCGATTGGAAAATGCAGGAGCATCTCTAAAAGCACTGATTTGCATGTCCGTGTTAGCGAATATGATGATTACTTTCTTACAGGATAAGCGATAAACTTATAGTTTTTGAAAGATGCTCACAAAAGGAAAAAACGTTTTATGAGTCCGTTACATGTATTTATCAGAAAATTAATTATGATTATACCGACGGTACTGTTGCTGTCTTTTTTAAGTTTTTCCGTAATTTATTTTGCGCCTGGCAGCGCAGAAAAGTTGTTGCTGAATGCAAAAAATGCACGAGGTTTTATAAACGACAAAACAGTAGACGTATACGGCAAAAAGCTCGGGCTCAATAAACCGTTCAGCAGGCTGTATGCGCACTGGTTATGCAGTTTATTAAAAGGAGATCTCGGTACATCGTATTTGACAAATAAACCGGTTTCCGGCATTTTTATAAAACGTTTTTCGGTTACTTTTAAACTCGCATTGTTAAGCCTGCTGATTTATTCGGCATTGGGTATTCCAATCGGAGTGCTTGCATCGGTAAAAGAAAATATACTGTGCCGTTTCTTTTTGCAGCGGTGGCGTATCATTTGTATGTCGATACCGTCATTTTGGATTGCCGTTATTTTGGTTTGGTTTATTGCGAATTATATTCCTGTTATTCCTACAATAGGTTATCACGGAATAAAAAGTTTAATAGTTCCTGCTTTTTTACTGGGCGTTATGTCGTTTTCCAATTTAACCTGCGTTATTCAAAGTAAAACTCAAGCGGTATTAAGTAAGTCGTTTATCATCTTAGCGGGAGCGCTCGGCATTCCGCAAAAGATCATTTTTATAAGGCACGTGCTTAAAAATATCGCAGCCCCTGCAATTGCAGTAGCCTGCATCGATTTTAGCGGATTTATCGGCGGGGCAATTTTAATCGAAAATATCTTTTCTATTCCCGGTTTGGGGCTGATGCTTGCCGAAGCGCTCAATGTAAAAGATTACCCCGTTATCGCAGGAACACTTTTTTTGTTGGGACTTTTTATCAATCTTTTAAACTTCTTTGCAGAGATGGTATATCTTATAATCGACAGACGAGGTATTTATGAAAACTAAAAAGAATTGCAAAGTTCGTATTATCGTCTATTCGATATTGAGCTTTGCCGTTCTTACGGCAGTGGTATTATCCGATATTGCAGCTGCTCCGGAAATACATGCCTCATTGGAACACAGATTTTTGCCGCCGTCGATACGGCATCTATTCGGTACGGATGATTTCGGTCGGGATGTTTTTTTAAGGACGCTGCAAGGGTTCAAATACACTTTTTTTATTGCGCTCACTGCTCAGGTTTTCAGTTTTTTATTAGGTGGGATAATCGGCCTTTTTGCAGGATATTACGGCGGACTGTTCGACGAAATACTGTATTATCTTTGCAATATCATTCTATCGTTTCCAATGATTGCCGCCGTTATCTTTTTCTCCGCTGTTTTCGGAAATTCCGTTTTTATTTTAATCGTCTTATCGATTGTTTTCGGTATGATATTTAATATAAAGGTAGTCAGAAGCGAAATAATGATACTGAAGCACAGCGATTTTGTTACGGGATTAAAAATTATCGGCGCTTCCGATTTGTTTATCGTAACGAGGCATCTTTTAAAGCCTGCGTTTATGCTACTCTTACCGACGTTTCCGCTCATCTTGGGGCACATCATTATCGGCATTTCCGCATATTCATTTTTGGGTTTCGGTGTGCAGCCGCCTCATCCTGAAATAGGCTTGATGTTAAAAGAATCCATTCGGTTTATCAATTATGCGCCGTGGCTGATGGTTTGTCCGGGATTATTTCAATTCTCTGTTATCCTCATCTTTGCCGATTTATCCGAAGCCGTTCAAAATTTTATGCAGTACGCACGGGATGTCAGGAGAAAGATATGACGGATACCGTTTTAAGCATACGTGCGCTGACAGTCGATTTTGTAGTCGGAGAAGAAAAAAAACGGATTATAAAAAATATTTCTTTAACTGTTAAAAATGAAATATTTGCGATTATGGGAGAAACAGGCAGCGGTAAGTCTGTTTTTGCAGCAAGCATTCTGGGGATGCTGCCTTCAAATGCAATAATCGAAGGTAGCATTTTTTATAAAGGTAAAGCGATTTCCGGTTTAACGGAAAAGGAATATAACACCATTCGCGGAAAAGAAATAGCATTGGTGCCGCAAATTTCTGCGGACTCTTTAAACCCGCTGTTAAAGATTAAAAGTCAACTTGCCGTACCGATTACGGTTCATAAAATTTGTAAAACGGCGGATGAAGTATATTCCCGTTCTTGTGCATTACTGAAAAGTGTGTCGCTTAATCGGGATGTATTAAATCTATATCCGTTTCAATTAAGCGGCGGGATGCAGCACCGCGTTTTAACTGCGCTCGGCCTTTCGTGTAAACCTTCCGTACTGATTCTTGACGAACCGACCCGCGGAATGGATATGATGTTGCGCAACGAATACGCTGCGCTGATTAAGTCGATTTACGATACGGAGCATATTGCAATTATTTTTATAACGCATGATTTGGAACTTGCGCATAAACTTTCTCACCGCTGCGCGCTTATGTATAACGGGGCAATTGTAGAAGAAGGAGAAACGCAATCGGTATTCAAAGACCGCCGCTCTTCTTATTTTCGTTCTTTGATGGCAGCGATGCCGCAAAATCTTATGTGAAGGCGATAGTATGGAATATATTCTCCAATGCAGCGCTCTTTCAAAATCATTCCGCAGCAATACAATACTTGGGGCGTCCGCTTCTATTTTAAAAAATATCGATTGCGGTATTGTACCCTTTTCCGTCACCGGCATCACCGGAGAAAGCGGCTGCGGCAAAACGACACTTTCACGCTGTATTCTTAATTTGATAAAACCCGATAGCGGAATCGTTTTGATACACGGTAGGCCGGTTTGTGCATACGGCTGCAAAAAAGAATTTTTCCGCACCATACAAGCAGTGCAGCAAAATCCCGAATCGGCGCTGGATCCGGATTTTACGGTACGACGCAGTTTGGAAGAAATGTATACGCTCCATAAGGAACGCTTTGCTTCAAAGCAGGTGTTTTTGAAGGAATTGGAATCGTTATGTAAAGATGCCGGAATTGCATACGACGAATTGGACAGACTTCCGTATTGTTTTTCAGGAGGTCAGCTACAGCGTATTTGCATTATCAGAGCGGTCATTATAAAACCGGAAATTCTGATTCTTGACGAACCAACTTCGATGCTTGATGTTGCCGTTCAGGCGCAAATCTTGTCGCTACTCTCAAAGCTAAAAGAAAAGTATAAATTGACGTTAATTTTGATTTCGCATGATCTCAATGTAATCGAATATTTCTGCGATTATTTGATTGTTATGCGGGCAGGCAGCATTGTCGAATCGGGCGTATGCAAAGAAGTATTTGCTCATCCGGCACACGAGTATACGGCAGCTTTATTGAAAAGCAGAAACTTACATTTGAACTAAAAAAAGTTCTATTGGGCATCTCTAAAAACTCCGTTAGATTTTTAGAGGTTCCCTATTGTAATTTGGAGAAAATAGTTATGATGATTCACAAACGGGTGATGGAACTGACGAAAGGTGCGCGTTCCGGTATTGTATGCAAAGCCTTGATAGGGGTTGCCATTTCTGCGACCTATATTGTGCAGGCAGCGACGCTGGGCACGATCGTCGGGCTGTTGTATAAACGGGCTGCATTTTCCGCACTGCTACCGTATATAACATGTTTGACAGCAATTATCGGTACGCGGCTTGTATTAATCTATATAAATTCCGTGTATGGAAAAAAAAAATTATCGGCACGGTAAAAAATATACTCAGACGGCGCATTTATGCAAAGCTGCTAAAACTGGGACCCGCATTTTTGGATGACGAGCGTACCGGTACATTGGGCTCGACAATGGTAAGCGGTGTCGATTATTTGGAAGGTTATTTGACGCTGTATCTGCCGCAGGTGCTGGTATGCCTTATCGCTTGCTCTGCAATGCTTGTCTATATTTTTTTCAGTGCATTATGTGCTTGGGCTTATTGCGTTGGTAGCATTGATTATCGTGCTCATATCCCCGATCGTATTCGGGAAAGTATTGTCGGAATCTTCCAATGCGCATTGGGCGGCGTATCAGGAGCTGACGGCAGAAATATTAGACGGTGTACAGGGGATTGTAACGGCAAAGGCAAACAATGCGCAAGAACGAATCGGCAGCGTATTAAAAGGAAAAATGAAAACGCTTTTTTCCGAAACGATGAATAATCTCAAAGTCAATTTAACGGAAGTGGGTATTGCCGGATTTGCTTCGGGCGCAGGCGTCAGTTTCACCCTTGCGGTTGCCGCTCTTCTGGCGGTAAAAGGGAGTATTCCGCTTTCTTCGCTTTTGGTTCTGCTTTTTATGACGAATGAAGTGTTCAGACCTGTGGCCGATTTAAGTGCGTATTTTCATCAAGGCTTTATGGGCATTACTTCTTCAGGCAGTATTTTTGCACTGCTCGACGAAGAAGAAAAAATACACGATACGGGGACAAAAACACTCGATGTAAAAATGCCGGGCGGTTTTGAAATTGCGTATACGGATGTCTTATTTTCATATAACGAAAATGAAGCTCCCGTTTTTGAAGACATGAATTTTACGGTCAAAAAAAACGAGCGGCTTGCAATCGCTGGAGAATCGGGAAGCGGAAAAACAACTCTTATCAATTTGTTGCTCCGCTTTTATGATCCGCAGGCGGGACGCATCGCCATTAACGGAATCGATATACGGGATCTGACGCTGAAATCGCTCCGCAGTTTAATTTCCGTTGTTTCGCAGGAAACATATTTGTTCAACGGTACGATAAAAGAAAATCTGCTGCATGCAAACGAAGCGGCTGATGACGATATGGTAATCGAAGCATGCAAAATTGCGCATATCGATTCGTTTATTCAAAGCCTGCCTGAAAAATATAACACGCGTGTCGGGGAACGGGGGCTTAATTTTTCAGGAGGACAGCGGCAGCGTATTGCTATTGCACGTGCCGTGTTGAAAGATGCGCCGATTATCGTACTGGATGAAGCGACCTCCGGTATCGATACCGAAAACGAAAATGAGATCAAACATAGTCTTTCGGTGTTATTAAAAAACCGTACGAGTATTACCATTGCCCACCGTTTAAATACAATAGAAGATTGCGACCGCATTTTGGTTTTGCGGCATGGACGGATTGTCGAAGAGGGAACTCATCATCAGCTGTTTGGAAAAGACGGTTATTATAAAAAACTGGTACAAGCACAGCAGTAGAAAGGAGCGAAGAAATGTTCGAAAAATATAAACCGCTTTTAAAATTGATCGTATATATCAAAGAGTATAAAAAAGAATTCGTGATTTCAGTGCTGTATGGAATATTGAATAGTGTTTTTTCGCTACTGACGGTATTAACCGGAGCGTATATTACCTCGGCGGCACTGTCCCGTGCGAGTGTTCAAACCGTGCTGTATTTGTTTATCCCTCTTTTAGGGTTTATATGCGGAAAAGGGCTTTTTCCTTTTTTGGAAATGTACGAATGTCATCTGGTTGCTTACAAAATTATAGAGAAAATACGGGGGCTTTTATACGATGCAGTTTCGGCATCGGCGCCTCAATCGATGGCAAAAACAAGGTCGGGGAACATAACCGCTGCTATCGTTGAGGATGTGGAAGCAACTGAAATCTTTTACGCTCATACCGCAGGTGCGTATATCGTTGCTGCCGTATGCACCGTACTGTATCTGACGGCTCTTGCGTTTCTCTCGTTGCGTATTGCCGCCACCGTATGCGCTGCTTGTATCCTTGTTGCGGCAGTGCCGTATTTTTTCAACCGTGTTACCAAAAAAACGGGAGAGGAAATACGAGAGGGCGCGGCGGCCGTACATGCGGAAGCGGTAGATACTGTTCAAGGGTTGCGTGAAATTTTGATTTTTGGAAAAGAGAAAAAATACATCGAAAAGGTCGTACGGGATACGCTCAGGTTGAACAAAAAAGAAAGGAAGGACGGGCGATTTAAGGGTGTGCAGGGGTTAACCGTCAATCTGATTACCTCCGCTGTATTGATTGTGTCGCTTTTATTCGCTCATACAGAAGTTATTGCCGGAACATTGCGGGCGGAAACGGTTTCCGTCGTGATTGTTTTTTCGCTGTTTGCCTTTATACCGGTGATGGGTGTTTCGGTAACGGCGGGAGCGATGAATATTTCTAACGGAGCGGCAAAGCGGATTTTGAATATTCTTGAAGAAGCACCGTCTGTTACCGATACCGTACCGTATATTCCACAATCCGAACTGCACCTTGCAGGCAGTGTCGAGTTTAAGGATGTGCGTTTTTCTTATGAAAAAGACCGGGAGGTACTGCACGGTATTTCTTTTTTCGTGCAGGCGGGAGAGAGCGTTGCCATTACCGGAGAGTCGGGAGCGGGGAAATCGACGATAGCGGCTCTACTGATGCGTTTTTACGATCCCGACAGCGGCGCGGTGTATATCGGCGGAAAAAATATCAAAGCATTGAATCAAAAATCCGTGCGGGATATGATTGCGTATGTGCCGCAAGATGTATATCTTTTTAATAAAAGCATTAAAGAAAATATTGCGCTCGCCTGTCCCTGCGCTTCCGATGAAGAGATAAAAGCCGCAGCGCAGATTGCAATGGCGGACGGCTTTATCGAAAAACTGGAATACGGATACGATACAAATGCGGGCGAGCGCGGTGTACAGCTTTCAGGCGGGGAAAAACAACGTATCGCCATTGCCCGCGCTGTTTTGAAAAAATCTCCCATTTTACTGATGGACGAGGCGTCTTCCAATTTGGACAGCGAAAGCGAGGCCTTGTTCCGGCAAGCGTTGAGCAATATCCGCAGAGGCAAAACTATCCTCACAATTGCGCATCGTCCATCTACCATAAAAGAAGCGGATAGAGTTATCCGAATCGATAACGGACGGATGGTATAAAAAGTTAAAAGACCGAGAAATGGTAGGTATTAAATCCGCGAATAAAGACGTTCTAAAAGGTGCCCACTCTGCACTCCTGCTGCTGCAAAAACATTACCTCTTAAAATGCGCCGGGGTTGTTGATTTTATCTTGTTTTTACGGGTTTATTTTAATAGAATCAACGCATAGCAAAAATTACAAGTAAACGGTGACGGATTCTGTACTTTAGGTAAATTGAGAATTTATAATGAAATTGAGGTATATATATGTATATAAGAAATGAAATAGAGAGAATAATTAAAGGCAATAATATAAATCGCTCGAATTGTTTTGAATGTTCAAAAATCAGTTATAAATCAATAATAAAAAAAATTGAACGGAAATTTGTATTAAACGGCGGCAATATACATTTAAAATAACAGAAAGAATATAAGACCTCTAAAAACTTGCTTTGCAGGCCGCAGCAGACAAGGAAATGAATTCCCTGACAGAACAAACAGGGAAGCTTGCAGTTTTTAGAGGTCTCCTACAGTAATTCTTTTTAGATATAGTTCGCTGCGGTTAAAATCTTACGCGCTTTTTCAGCGTCTTCTCCGGCAAGCAGGATAACGGGGCCGGTACAGCCCATGCCCGCTTCCGCATAGATGTTCTCTTTCCAGAGCGTCTTGCAGGCATTTTCTATGTCGATAACGTCGATGCCGTGGATTTCTTCCGTAACGACCTTCTTAGGCGGCACCGCGACTGTCTCCGCGCTTGCCTCTTTTGCGGCGCCGAACGAGTCGAGTATGGCTTGCAGCCCTGTTTTTTCGGCGGCTTGCACCTCGGCACGGCACAGCGCTTGCAAGTTTGCCTGCGCGCTGCGCGCGGAATACGCCAAGGCTGCGGCGATAACCGGGGCGCCCGATGCGCGGGAAACAATCGCGACAACATCGGTCATATCCTTACCGGCGCAGGGACCGTAACCGGAACCGGAGGCTTCGTAGCTACCGCCTGTTAAGAAGGAGCTGAAAAGCTTCATCAACACATTGCCGGTTAAGGTATCACAGACCATCACATCGGGCGTCCCTTGCAGCAAATCGTTTCCGCGCATGCGTACCCCGCCGTCGGCGCGGTGCGATTCGGTGAAGCGTATCGGATAGCCCGCTTTTTGCAGCTTTAACAGCGCTTTTTCAATCGTCGCAACGCCGTCGATGTTTAAAAGCCCGACCGTCGGGTTTTCAACACCGTTTGCTTTTGCAACGGCAATTCCGGCAAAGGTGTTTAACAGCATTGCCTTATACCGGTCGGCATCGGAGGCTCCGGTAGTGGACGCAATAAACATCTCTTTGCCGAAGCCGGGCGTTACTACCTTTCCGATTGTCGTAACGCCGAGCGGGAAAGTATAGTGCATTGTTACAGCGGCTTTTATTTCGCCCGTTTTAAACAATTCTTCCATTTTATGATGTGCGTCTTCCAGCGTCGGCGCTTCATACCAGCGGAACCCCCTCGGTTTTCGGGGGCCGCCGATCAGCACAATATCCAATCCGGGATTGGCATGGGCTGCCAGTTTTGCCGCGCGGATAAGCTCCGCTTCTCCGTGCTCGCTGCCGGGGACGGTTAAGCCGACCGGAAAGGCTTCCGCAAAGGCGCCGGTTTCCAGTCCCTTCGCCATCAGACTGAAGGCATCGGCCAGTTGTTGTTTTGTACTGCTCATTTTGCTCCGTCCTCCGCTAAGATACGGGCAGCGACATCGCGCATAGCATCGGCTACAATCTTCTTAATTTCCGCTTCACCGGCGCCGCCCGCAGCACCGGAACTTCCCTTACCGTTGTTCGCCTCAATTAAAAGGCTTAAACCGTCAAAGAGGTTGGTCAAACGGCCGAGGAACAAGCTGCCTTTTCCGATAATCATTGCGCGGCGCAATTTACCTGCAAGCATATCCCGCCGTGCATGGCCGATAAAAGGAACGCCGGAGGGAATATGTCCCTGCGTAGGCGCAAACCCTTCCACACCGTATTGCTTTACAAATTCCGCGATTTTGGCTCGTTCAAGCTGGCCTTTCATAACCGCAAGCGCCGCGATCATCTTTGTGTTCGCTTCCGGCACATTACCGGCGCCTGCAGGAGCAGTAATTTCATGATTCTGCAACTCCGCAGCAAATTTTTCGACATCGGTAATCTTCATCCCTGCGGCGTTCAGCGGATCGTAGATAAGCGCTGTCATAACCGCCTGCGGAGAAGAACCGGAAGAAATCGTATGTTTGCCGATAACATCGGTATTGATAATGGGGTTTACACCGTCGTCTTCCGTAATTAAAACGGCGAAACCGCCTACCATATCCTCAAGGAGCGGCATCTCTTTTTTAACATGATCTTTACCGTTCATACCGAGCTTAGGTACGGAACCGCCGGCGACAACCATCACGGTCTTAAAGATACCCGACCGCACGAGCGCAGCGGCATTTGCCAATGCGTGTACCGGCGCTGCACAGAAACCGCGGATATCACAGCCGGTTGCATGAACGCATCCCGCTTTTTCGCCGACGGATTTTGCGATGTTGCCGCCTCCGCGCTGGTTTACATCGCCCGCAGCTTCCTCGGAACACTCGATAATATAATCGATGTCCGCCGCATTGATGCCTTCAAGCTCCGCGAGGTGCCATGCGGTTAAGATGCCGGTTCCCTTGGTAACAAGGTTTTCGAGCATCGTATGAGCGCTCAAGTTCGGGTCGGTGTCATGCGCTTGTTTGACACAGCCGACCAGCACGTCATTGTCGTATAAACCTTCCGCCGTGTGCGATTGCACCAACTTTTCGATATCGGCCTTGGAATGGGCTTCTCCCAACGTAATCGCCTTATCCTTCATTAACGGATGATTTTGAATAATCGTTGCCGCTTCGGCAGTAAATTCTTCGGTTAAGTATACCAGTTCAAAAACGTCGGCGTACTTCATCAAAATATAGAGTTCTTTTTGCGTTGCAATTTCACCGAACGGCCCAAAGCGGTCGGCTTTTTCGGTGCACTTAAACCACGGCTCGGGGATACCGGGCAAATCTTCCGGCTTCTTGTTTCCGATATACACCTGATTAGGCGGATATTGTACAGCTTGCTCAAAGGTTCTTAAATGAGACGGGATTGCGGCAATATAGGGATCGGCAGGATCTTTCGCAATCGCTGCGGTCTGAGTTGAACCGTTCCGTTTTAACAGATCGGGGCTGTATGCCAATGTGTAACTTGCCCCTTTAATCACTGCGTTTTTCATAATACATCCTTATTGATAAGATATTGAAGCACCTCAAAAAATTTTAATTTTTAGAAGGTACTCAGTTAGAAAAATACCGTCTCATATCGATACACGGTTTTTCCTATAATATGGTAGCATTAACTTAATTTCATAGCCTACACTTTGAAAATGCTCTTGTCAAGCATTCATTTTTTATAGAATTTTTTATAGAAGACAGTGTTCGGTTTCTTATTGATACATGCCCTCGTCCGTATTTGAAATAAATGATATAAAGTTATATATGGAGAGATACATCCAGTTGTTCCATCAATAAATTTGAGATAGACGGAGGATTTTCTATGAATGATGTGTTGGCTGTTATCGATATGCAAAATGATTTTGTCAGCGGGAGTTTGGGTACAAAGGAAGCGCAAGCGATTGTTCAAAATGTCGTAAAAAAGATTGAGACTTTTAAGGGGCACATTGTATTTACGCAAGATACGCACCAAAGTTCATATCTGCAATCTCAAGAAGGAATGTTTTTACCTGTTCAGCATTGCATAAAAAATACGGAGGGATGGGAACTTGTTGCTCCGATTAAAAAGCTCATAACCGATCAAGTCTATGAAAAGCCTACCTTCGGTTCGCTTTTGCTGGCGGAATCTTTAAAAAGTTTGCATGAAAGAACCCCAATCCGTTCTATTACGCTGATAGGATTGTGTACGGATATTTGTGTTGTGTCGAATGCGTTGTTGTTAAAAGCTTTTTTTCCCGAAATCCCCATTTATGTTGATGCTGTCTGTTGCGCGGGAACAACGCCCGAAAATCACAAGGCGGCGCTGCAGGTTATGAAGATGTGCCAAATTATTATCGAAAATGAATAAGTATCATTTTTAGCAATCGGAATATGTCGATTTGACTTAAACCGATAAAAGGATATACTGAAACGTATGGCGCTTATAGATTGTCCCGATGGGGCTGATTTTGAATTCGGTGTTTTAATACAAAAGAAAAATATTTTTATTTTAGGAAATGGACAGTTGCCGAACGGTAACGAAGTATCTAAAGCTCTTAAAAAATATAATGATAGTGATATTCTCGGTCTTTACGGTGAAAAGGCATATCACACGTTTGCGGCAGCTTTGTCGCCCGAAGCGGCGGGGTCGAAAGGTTTTAAACAAATTCCGTACCGAAATCTATTTATAACGGAACCTGCTGAGCATGCCGCGATTGTTGCTCGCGCAGCGCTTTTACTCGATTGGCTGCATCATACAAAGTATTGTTCTTCTTGCGGTAGCCGCCTGTATTTGAGCACAACCGAAACGGCATTGGAATGCCCACAATGCCGCAGAATATGGTATCCGGTTCTTGCGCCGTGCATTATTGTACTTATCAGCAAGGGTGAACAAATTCTTTTAGCGCGGCATGTACAGCACATCTCCGACCTTTATACTTGTATTGCGGGTTTTATCGAAGCGGGAGAAACGGCGGAAGAGGCGGTTGCCCGCGAAATACGCGAAGAGGTTGGTTTAACGGTTAAGAATATCCGGTATCGCGGAAGCCAAGGCTGGCCGTATCCCAATCAGCTGATGCTTGCCTTCCGCGCCGAGTACGTTTCGGGGGATATTACCGTACAAAAGGAAGAGCTATCGGATGCTGCATGGTTTACACGCGACGCATTACCGCCGATACCGCTCCCCGGATCCGCCGCTTACGATCTTATCTGCGGCGACTGGTTTTAGGTACACGGACAGGACAATCCGTTTGCTGTGTTTGCCCTGCCTGCTTTTGAAAAACCCGTGCAAAATTTTGGATAAAACTTTGCACAGGTTGTTTAAAAGTAGTGTATTGCCCTTTTCTTGTTAACTCTCTTTTTCAACTTTAAACCGAATATCGAACACCAGCGTTTCATTCGGATTATCTTTGTGATAGAGCGTAAAATATTGCAAGGAACTTTTTTTGAGTTCGCTTGCCTTAGGCGTAAGCAGCATAGAATTATTCCCCTGTTCATTGCTTACAAAAACTTGTTGCACACCATTTACATAGCCCTTTATATTGAAGGAAAGCTGAACAACAGAAGATTCGCTTAATACAATAATATTATTTGTTTGCGCTTGAGGCTGTACCTTTTTCATGTACGTACACGTTAATTTTGGCAGAGGTTTCGTATTACTGTAGTTAAAGATCGCTTGCCGCAGCTTGTCTTTATCAAACGGCTGCATGCCGATACTACCGGTAACATCTATAGTTTTATGGCCTGTATAATGTATATTTTCTACCGTTGCGGTTACCTTGTATCCTTTTGTCGGTACCTCAATACGTTCTACCGTCTTGTATTTTTCGCTATATTTGATATATGCGACGGCATTATCGTCCAGGAATCTTAATTGGTACTTAATAATCTGCCCCGGATTCTTTGCAGAAAATCCCTCTTTTACAATATATTTTTGAAACTGTCTAAGATCGGTAACAGCCTCGCTGCCGCCTCCGATAATATTGATGGTAATCGTCGTTCCTTTTTCCAGTTTTTTGATTGCCAGATCGATGTCGGCTTCGGCATGATTTGCTGTTGTAACTTTAAATACTGTGTCGAGATTGGCTTTAAGCTCTGATTTTTCCTGATCGGATTCAATAGTAAGATATGCAATTCGTCCGTAAGAAACCGACGACACATATACCGGCATTCTGTCGCCTACGGCTGCTCGCGGTATATTGATCATAAGCGGAGCTGCTTCTTGATTTACATCGACGGTATAAAACGTTTCAACGAATTTGATAAGGCGCCGTTCCTTTTGGTCTCCATTTTTGAATTTAAAGCCTGCTGCAATTTTGCTTTTAATTCCAGCTGCACCGAAACCAACCCCTATTTTAAGCTGCGCTTCAAGGCTTTTTTCATTGGTAATCTCCATCTCTTCATAGCTTGAATGGGCAGAGGCATGGTATGTAATACTTTGACTGAGGATTCTATTGCGCAGATCTCTATATGATGCTAAATTCGGGAAAATTGCGTCGGACGTAATCCCTGCTTTTCCATCTTTACCTTCTTTATCTTTTACTCCCTGTAAATCGAATGAGATCGTCGCTTTTCGTTTATTGCCTTCGGTAATTTCCTGGTAGCTCTCTTTATCAAGACTATCGCCACGCAGAACGGAACCGGGATAGATTGAGTTCTGGGCAGGGTCAAGCATGAGCGTGTCATCAAAGGCAGCCGAAATATCATGCTCAACTTCTTTCTCGATGTATTTTACCACCATACCCTGGGCATTAAGCTGCGGCTCCGTTTCACTAATCTGCCGCCCTTGAAAAATCATTTCGCGCAATCTCTGCGGTGATCGTGCAAGCGTTTTAGGAATATCAAGCCCTTTATAAGTAAATTCCTCTTGCTCGTTGCTTTGGCTGTTACCGGAATTACCGCTGTTCCCGTTACTCGGTTTTGCAGGTTTTTGCACCGATTTGTCCGTTTTAATTTCCCTCACTAACGGTTTTGTCGGTTGTTGGCACCCCGTTATACCGAATAGTACAAGACAGAACAACAGTGATTTCCATTTCATACATGTTGCGAGCTTTACTCGTTTTTGTTGCTGCATAAAAACCTCCTTGCGGTTGATGCTGTCTGTCTTATAAAGCACGTAATGTAAAATGGCTTGAAATTCGGAGAAAAAATTAAAAAATTTTAAAAAATTTCGTGCAAAAATAAGGCAACCGCCTGAGACATCTCCAATTCGGTTGCCTTAGTGTGTAGAAAAAGCTGTAAAATTAATTTAATAAATAGCGGCGGTTCCTTTTATCACGACGCCGGTTTTTCCGTTCAGCGTGATAATATCGCCTGTTTTTAATATGCTTGTTGCCTCGGAGGCGCCTACGATAGTCGGCTTCGACAAGTTCATTCCCATCAAGGCGGCGTGTCCGCTCAAGTTGCCGTTTTCGGTAATGACAGCGCCTGCCCGCTCGATAAAGGAATTCATTAAATCGTTGGTCGTTTGGGTTACGATGATGTCTCCGTCCGCAAAGTCGGTCAGTAAGTCTTGCTCGGAACGGATAACCTTTACTCGGCCGGTTACAACCGACTGAATGCCGGTGCCCTTACCCTTCAGCAGGATCTTCCCGACGGTTTCAACTTTCAACAAGTTTGTCGAACCGACCAGTCCGATAGGAACTCCGGCGGTAAGCACGGCGAGTTCACCCTCTTGTACAAACCCATTCTCTTTTGCGACGTTGATGCACTGTTCAAACATTTCGTCCGTCGATTTAAAATAGGACGTGACAATCGGATATACCCCCCAGTTAAGTGATAACCGGCGTGCAGTTGCTTCATAGGGGGTTACGGCAACAATCGGCGCCTTGGGCTTGTATTTTGAAAGTGCCCGCGGCGTTTCTCCCGAAGAGGTCGCGGTAACGATAACCTGTGCATTCATTTCCAACGCCATAGAACAGGTTGCGTGTGCGATGGCATTCGTAATGGTCAAAGAATGCTCCCGGGCAACCGCCCCCATAATCTTGTCGTAGTTTAACGAATTTTCGGTTGTAACGGCAATGCGGTGCATCATCTTAACGGTTTCTACCGGATATTTGCCCGCAGCCGTTTCTCCCGAAAGCATAATGGCGCTCGTTCCGTCAAAGATAGCGTTCGCAACATCGGTAACCTCCGCCCGTGTCGGCCGCGGATTATGCGTCATCGACTCGAGCATCTGGGTTGCCGTAATTGCCGGTTTACTTGCCTTCAGTGTTTTGCGGATAATCATCTTTTGCACGAGCGGAATTTCTTCCGGCGGAATTTCGATACCTAAATCGCCGCGAGCAACCATGATGCCGTCGGAAACTTCAATAATCTTGTCGATGGAGTCGACGCCTTCTTGGTTTTCGATTTTCGCAATAATATGGATATTGTTCCCATTCGCTTCCTCCAAGACCTTGCGGATGCTTAAGATATCCGCAGGGCCGCGGGTAAACGAGGCTGCTACAAAATCAACCTCATTTTGAGCGCCGAACTTTAAGTCGGAAATATCCTGTTCGCTCAGAAAGGGGAGGTTGATTTTTGCTCCGGGAATATTGATACCCTTATGATTCGATACGGGGCCGTCGCTCATGACGGTACAGATAATATCGGTGCCGTTATCGATCCGCTCGACCTTCAGTTCGATTAAGCCGTCATCTATAAGGATGCGATTATTAGGCTGTACTTCCTGCGCAAGGTTCTTATAGGTTACGCTGCATATTTTTTCATCGCCGACAACATCGCGTACGGTAAGCGTAAATTGCTGTCCCTTGCTCAGCTGTACGGAATTAACGCCGAAATTTTTCAGCCGTATTTCCGGCCCCTTGGTGTCCAGCATAATCGCAATCGGCAAGTTGAGTTCCTGTCGAATCTTTTTGATACGGTCGATACGGATCTGGTGCTCTTCATGCGTACCGTGCGAAAAATTAAGGCGGCATACGTTGAGCCCTGCCTTAAATAATTCGCGCAGTATTTCTTCCGAGTCGGAAGCGGGATCGATAGTACAGACAATCTTTGTCTTTTTCATCTTTTCTCCTATCGAATAAAAGTATGTCTTTACGCTTTCTTCTTATCCTTCGAGATGGCATCCACTAGAATGGCAATTGCGCCGTCTCCGGTTACGTTACATGCAGTTCCGAAGCTGTCCTGTGCAATATAGAGCGCGATAATCAATGAACTCATTGTGTCGTTAAAGCCGAGAATGGACTGAACAAAGCCAAGCGCTGCCATAACGGCGCCACCGGGGATACCGGGGGCTGCAACCATTGCGATACCCAAGATTGCGATAAACGGAAGCATAACGCCGGCGTTTGCCGTTTGTCCGTGCAGGATCAGGATAGCCATCGAGCAGCTGGTAAGGGTGATAGTACTTCCTGCAAGATGAATGGTCGCGCAGAGCGGAATAACAAAGTCTGCAATTTTTTCCTGAATACCGATTTTCTTTGCGGAAGCGAGCGTTACCGGTATGGTTGCTGCGGATGATTGAGTTCCCAATGCGGTAACATACGCCGGTAGCATCGTCTTAATCGACGTAAAGGGATTCCGTTTTGCAATGGTACAAGCAATGATGTACTGAATAAGTATCATGATGACGTGCAGTGCAATGACGATTGCAAATACTTTGATGAATACCTTGAGGATAAGCCCAACCTGTCCCGCATGGGTCATGTTGGTAAACACGCCTAAAATATGGAGCGGTAATAGCGGGATAATGATAACTTCGATAACTTTCGTAACGATATTCTGAAATTCGCGTGCTGCGTTTTTTAATGTTTCAGAACGGGTTACCGCGATACCGATACCGAGAACAAAGCTTAAAATCAACGCAGTCATAACACCCATCAGCGGCGGCATATCGATACCGAATAAGCCGGGCAGCAGCGCATCTTCAGGATTCGCATGGGAAAAAACATCCGCATGAGAACTTAAAAAGAACGGGAAGAATATGGAATCGGTTACAAAGGCCAACGTACCGGCAAGCAGCGTTGAACCGTACGCAATACCGGCAGTGATAGCGAGCAGCTTTCCTGCGTCGGAACCCAGATCCGCGATACCCGGAATGACAAATCCAAGAATGATCAGCGGGATGATAAAGCTGAGAAAGTTGCCGAATACCCCGTTAAAGGTTGCCAAAATCTGAACAGGCAACGGCAAATGGATGGAGCGCGTCAAGTTACCGATTAAAATACCGGCAACGATTGCAATAACAAGACGCGGCAATAGACCTAATTTTTTTGCACTCACAATAAACTCCTTTTTAAAAGTGTCCGAACATCTCTAAAAGCTGACCGGTTTTTTAAAGGTGTCCGTCTATCTTTTTATAGTGTAACTGACTTTATTTCACTTGTCCAGTTTTTTTTGATATTCTGGCGCCGCGATGTACCTCTTTTATAATTCCCTTCAATAGTATATACTGCTCCATCCGATGAAAATTCAATAAGAGGTACACTATGGAACTCACGTATAAAGCAAAAACAGCATGGGAAAAGCTCACCGACAGCGAACTTGCCGAAATGCAAACGCTTTCTCAACACTACATCTCGTTTTTAAACACAGGAAAGACCGAACGCGAATGCGCCGCTCAAATTATACGGCAGGCAAAGGAAGCCGGTTTTAAACCGCTTGAAGAGGTCATAAAGAGCGGAAAAGCGCCGGCGGGTACAAAGGTATATCTCAACAATAAGGATAAGTCCGTTGTGATGATGGTGCTCGGCGAGGATATCATGCAAGGTATGAATATCGTCGGTGCTCATATCGACAGCCCGCGCCTTGACGTTAAACAGATGCCGCTCTATGAAGATTCAAACCTCGTGTTTTTAAAGACGCACTATTACGGCGGCATTAAAAAGTACCAATGGACTGCAATCCCGCTCGCTATTCACGGGGTCATTTTTACCAAAGAAGGCAAGAAGGTTGAAATCTGCATCGGCGAAGATGAAAACGATCCGGTGCTTTTTATTAGCGACCTCCTGATTCACCTTTCAAAAAAGCAGTTGCAGGAAACGCTGGCCGAAGGGATTACCGCCGAGCAGCTTAACGTACTGGTCGGTAATATGAAGCCTGCGACGCCGGATGATGATGGCAAGAAGAAAAAAGACGAATCGAAAGAGGATAAAAAAGGAGATAAGGTATCCCCTGTTAAGGAAAATATCTTAAAAATCTTAAATCAAAAATACGGCATTACCGAAGAAGATTTCCGCGTTGCGGAGCTTGAGATTGTTCCCGCAGGAAAAGCGCGGAATGTCGGGCTTGATAACTCGATGATTGCAGGACACGGCCACGACGACCGCGTATGTGCCTATACCACACTGAAAGCGATGCTCGAAGTTTCGGGGACTCCTGCAAAGACTGCCGTCGCCCTCTTTGCCGATAAAGAAGAGATCGGTTCGGTCGGTAATACCGGCATGACAGCGCTCTACTTTGAAAACATGGTTGCGGAGATTGCCGCCCTGCAAAAAGCTCCCTGCGATTTAGGCGTGCGCCGTGCATTTGCCAATTCCTGTATGTTGTCTGCCGATGTATCCGCCGGTTATGACCCCGCGTTTACATCCGTATTTGAAAAGCTCAATTCGGCGTTTATCGGCAACGGTATCTGCATCAACAAATACACCGGCTCCGGCGGCAAAGGCGGCTCAAATGACGCAAACGCTGAATATCTCCAAAAGATCAGACACTTATTCGACACCAACAATGTTGTCTGGCAGACGGCGGAACTCGGCATGACCGACGCCGGAGGAGGAGGCACAATTGCCTACATCCTCGCTAAGTACGGAACGGAAGTCGTAGACTGCGGAGTGCCGGTATTATCGATGCATGCTCCCATCGAATTGATCAGCAAAGTAGACCTTTTAATGGCGTACCGAGCCTACAAGGCGTTTTTAAAAGCACATTAAAGCTAAGTGGAACCTCTAAAAGCTGTAGTTTTTAGAGGTTTCCGGTTAATGGATTTCGATACGAGAGAATATCAATGAATACAGCATACCCTGAATTACAGCATGCATTTGAAAAGATGATTCTATCGGCGTCGGGCTGGCGCAAAGTGTTCGCTCAATCCGGAAGCGAAAACGACGGAGCGCCGGAGATTTCCGCTGCCGACCGCGATATCGTTTTCTTTGCCGCTCAATCATTTGCGGAATTCTTACAAGCTGAGTTTCCGGCAATCCGCACGGTAATCATAGCCCGCGACAGCCGCCCCACCGGCGCAGCGCTTTTAAAAGAGGCGGTAACTGCGTTTGCAGCCGCTGGGAATACTTCTGCGGCAACAAGCTCGGCTGCACTAGCGGTACAATCGGTTGGGATAGCCGCGGCGCCGGAAATTATGGCGTATGCACGCTCCGCAGGGGCTGCTTTCATGTATATTTCTGCAAGTCATAATCCCATCGGGCATAACGGCTTTAAGTTCGGGTTGGATACCGGCGGCGTACTGGACGGAAGTCAATCCGCGCGGTTGATAGCCTTATTCACACAAAAATGCGCCGCTGCCCACCAAGATACCGCAGCTGTCCTGCGCAAACAGGCCGCCCCGGCACCGGTGCAAGCGGTGTTTGAGGCAGAAGCAGCGCACAAACAAGCGGCGCTTACCGCCTATCAAAACTTTTTACAGGAAGTAATTGCCGATTCAAAAGACAGCGCGGAACAAGCACGGTTCTTTGATGACATTCGCGCTCAATGTACCGCGCTTGCGGCAGCAGGTAAGCCGTTTACGCTGGTTGCAGACTTTAACGGCAGCGCCCGCGCCGCTTCGGTTGACCGAGCTTTCTTTGAAAAGCTCGGTATGCAGCTTGTCGGTATTGCGGAAAAGGCCGGAAATATCGTCCATGGTATTGTTCCCGAAGGAGGAAACCTTGCAACCTGTGCAGCCAAAATCGAAGAACTGCACCGGAGCAATCCCGCACAGGCGGAGAATACGTTGTTCGGCTATATGCCCGATTGCGACGGGGACCGCGGCAATATCATCTACTGGGATGAAGCGCAGCAAAAAGCATTGATCCTTGAAGCGCAGGAAGTCTTTGCCCTGTCGGTCATCGCAGAACTGAGTTATCTGCACTACAGCGGTAACATCAGCGCGCCACTTGCGGTTACCGTCAACGGATCGACTTCGCTCCGCATTAACGAAATCGCAAAAGCCTTGGATGCGGAAGTGTTTTATGCGGAAGTAGGCGAAGCCAATGTAGTAAACCGGGCGGAAGATGCACGTCGGTACGGTTATAAAGTGCGGATACTCGGCGAAGGTTCCAACGGGGGGAATATTACGTACCCTGCCGCCGTGCGTGACCCGCTGAATACGCTCTTTGCAATCAGCAAGCTCCTGCTCATAAAGGATATGCCTGACCGCTCCTGCCCGTTCCGTATCTGGTGCGAGCGGTCGGGGCAAACGGCAAAGTACCGGAAAGACTTTACCTTTGCGGATATTATTGCAACGCTTCCCCGCTATTGGACTACCCCGACGCAGGAAGCTCGGGCGCTGATGCACATCCATACTACCGACCATACCGCACTGAAATCGGCATATCAGAAGATTTTTATGCAGGAATGGGCGGATAAAAAACAGCTGCTGAAAGACCGGTTCGGTATAGCAGCCTGTAAAGTATTTGCGTATAATGGGACGGTTTGTACAGAAAACCTCAGGGATTTTGGGGTTTCCGCAAAGGGCGGCCTCAAGGTGCAGTTCTATAATGCAAGCCATACTCCGATTGCCTTTATCTGGATGCGCGGTTCCGGTACCGAACCGGTATTCCGCATTATGGCGGACATCAAAGGATATGATCAGGCAGCGGAAGAATATCTGGTGCAGTGGCAGGGAGATATGGTACGCAAAGCCGATGTGGCGGTATCGGTAAAAAATTAAGGGAAAGTGGTATAACTTCGGCAGCCGCAGTAAGGCTGCCTCGTTAACCGTCAAGTTTTCTTTCGAAAACTTGCTTATTAAACATGTGCGCTTTTCGCGCACGGATTCGCCTGCCTCCAAAATTGATATTTTGTTCGGCTGTCGAATTTATGGGAAGGATACAAGAATGGGAATTCGAGGAGAATTATTTACCACTCAAATTCCGGTAGAAAACCGGACATATTTTTTTAATGTGAAAGAGAATCGGCTGGGTGATGTTTTTTTGCAGATTGTCGAAAGCAAAAACACCGACGGCGCCGGTTTTGACCGCCATGCAATTGTCGTATTTCAGGATGAAATGCAAACCTTTTTGCAGGGGCTGAACGAAAGCCTTGAATTTATCGAAAAAAAGCGGAAAGAGCAGCTCAAAGAAAAACGGGAGAAAAAACAGCGGAACATTTCTGCGGAAACAGCCGGCGTAGAAAAAAAGAAAATCATCAATAAACATAACCCAAGCGCAAAACCGAAATCCGCGCGTAAGGTGCGTATCGTCAAAAAAGACGGCGCAGAATAGGTTGTTACGCATCCCGCAAACAGTATGTTGACAAGAACAGGGCTGGGAAACCTCCAAAGTTATAGCTTGCATTTAGCCTAAAATTAGTGTATAGTTCTGCAGTTTGCAATTATCAGCCTGATGTGGAATGGAGCCTGTTTCGGCGGCACAGAAAGCAACGGTGGTTATTTAATATAGTTTGGCATACTGTATATTTAAAATTTTTGAAATTTAAAGCAGTTATGTTAATGGGTGAGGTGTGCTCTCATTATATTCCAAAGGTAGCGGAAATGATTTCAAAAAGATTTATCGATTATGGTATGCGCTGTATGTCGATTGGTATCGCTGTTACTATTTTTATCCTTTCGGCACACTCAAAGCTGCCTATTCCGAAGACAGTGTCTTTCCATGGCTTAGACAAACTTTTACACGCTTGTGCTTTCGGGAGTCTTGCGTTTACTTTTTCTTATTGGTTTGCGGCTGATAAATGGCTTACAAAACCTTTCAGATATTTCGCGGTTGTTTGTCTTATTACTGCCTGTTACGGTATCTCTGATGAAATACATCAAATTTTTGTTCCAGGGCGCGATGCTTCCATATATGACTGGTTTGCCGACTGTACCGGAGCGGTTTTAGCGGTATTTGTACGTCTGAGAATGGTAAAATTCTGCATGAAAACTTAATTTTTAGGAAGAGCGTGAATGAATACCGCAATTATAGAAAAGCTTACTGCCTTTTTTGACGCTAAGTCCGAAATTATCCTTGCAATGCCTAAGGGAAGCGCTTTGCTGCATAGGCATACTATGACTGCTCTTTATTGGTATGAAGATTATTATCCCATCTATAAGCGCGGGCAAGCGTATATTCTTGAGCATGCTTTTAAACGAAATCTTGTCGGTGATGTACCATGAGTATTGATAAAAATGAGAGGTATATGAATGAAATATAAGATAGCATTAATCGGCTGTGGCCGTATTAGCTTTAAGCATATTGAAGCCTTCGTTGCGATGCAGGATAAGGTTGACTTAGTTGCTGTTTGCGATCCTTTGGTGGAGCGGGCAGAAGAGAAAAAAGCTGAATACACTAAAGCAGTGTCGAATGCAGCAGTAAGAGTCTTTGCCGACTATAAGGAAATGCTGGCAGCGTGTAAACCGGGAATTGTAACGATTGCAACCGAATCCGGTAAGCATAAAGATATTGCGGTACATTGTTTGCAGAATGGAGCGCATGTGATCTGCGAAAAACCGATGGCACTTTCTACGGCTGATGCGCAAGTGATGATTGATACGGCAAAACAGCACGGCAAAACATTGGCGGTGTGCTTTCAGAACCGCTTTAATGCACCGGTTGTAAAAGCACGCGAAGCATACGAAAAAGGGCGCTTCGGTAAAATGCTGCACGGAATGATCCAAGTGCGCTGGAATCGGAATAAAAGTTATTATGATCAAGCAAAATGGCGTGGTACTTGGGAGCAGGACGGCGGCACTTTGATGAACCAGTGTACGCACGGCATTGACCTTTTGCAGTGGATGATGGGAGAAGATGCTGTTCGTGTGCAGGCGCAAACTCGCCGATTTATCCGCCCGATTGACGCGGAGGACTTTGGCTGTGCTATTGTGGAATTTGCCTCCGGCGCTGTCGGCATAATAGAAGGAACTGCCGATGTGTATCCGAAAAATCTAAACGAAACATTGAGTTTATTCGGTTCCGAGGGGTCTGTTGTGATTGGCGGGCTTGCTGTTAATAAAATGGAAACATGGCGTTTTGCGGATGCTGAGCAGGTCGGTGATACGGAAGAGAAGGTGCTCAATCCCAATGAAAAAGACCCTCCGACGGTGTACGGCTTTGGGCATACGGCTCTTTTCAGAGATGTTATCGATGCAATCGAGCATAATCGTGAACCGCTTGTTTCGGGCGAAAAAGGCAAAAAAGCCTTAGAGATTATCTTGGCCATTTATAAATCCCAAAAAACCGGATTGCCGGTAACGCTTCCGTGTGATTTTTCAACGCTGGAAATGAAGGGGATTTTTAATTAATGAGGAGAGAAAAATAATGAATGTACCTTTTTATACGGCAACAAGAGAATATAAGAATCTAAAAGCAGAATTTGATACAGCGTTGTCTTCCGTGCTTGAAACGGGTGACTTTATTTTGGGGAAAGCAGTAGCAAACTTAGAAGAAGGGATAAAACAATACTCCGGTGCAAAATATGCGGTCGGCGTTGCTAACGGCAGTGATGCGCTGGTGATTGCTTCCGATATCCTCGGGTTTAAAGACGGTGCAGAGGTTATAACCCCTGCTTTTACATTTTTTGCGTCAACCTCCTGTATTGCCCGCTTAGGCGGTAAGCCTGTCTTTTGCGACATTGATGAAGATACCTTCTGTATGGATATGAAAGATGCGGAAAAGCGTATAACAAAAAAGACGGTTGGCATATTGCCGGTGCATTTATTCTTGCAGACGGCGGATATGGAAGCCTGCATGGCGCTTGCGAAAAAGCATAATCTTCGTGTTTTGGAAGACGCTGCAGAAGCGTTCGGTATGCAGGATATGTATAACGGCGTTTTACATCAGTCCGGAACTATCGGCGATATGGGGATTTATTCGTTTTTCCCGACAAAGACGCTCGGCGGTTACGGCGACGGCGGCATGATTGTTACGAACAACGAAGAATATTACCTAAAAGCCAAGAGTTTGCGTGTCCATGGAGCGACAAAAAAGTATCACCATGATTATATCGGCTATAACTCGCGGCTCGACAGCTTACAGGCAGCCGTTTTGAATGTTAAGCTCAAGCATATTGATGATGCGATTGCAAAACGGGCTGAACACGCTGTTCAGTATCGGACATTGTTAAAAGACGTCGGGCAGATAAAGCTTCCCGTAGTAAAAACGAAAGGAAAAGAAGTATACTATGTATTCAATATCCTTGCTGAAAACAGGGATGAGTTACAGACATATCTCACCGAAAAAGGTATAGGCACAACGGTATATTACCCCAAGTGTCTGCATGAACAGGAGTGCTTTAAGTATCTCGGCTACAAGAAAGGTGATTTCCCTGTTGCAGAAAAACTCTGTGCTTCCGTACTTGCTCTACCGATGTATCCTGAGCTGACTCAAGATGAAATTACCTATACCTGCGACGCAATAAAGGCGTTTTATAAGCGGTAGAGCGATTCTTTAAAAGAAGATACCGCACTGCTTGTATGGGGTTATTTCGGATAATCATGCGTCTATCCAAAGAAAAAGATATGATACTTTTTTATGTTTATACCTATAAAAACACTGTGTCTTTTCTGAAACTTTATAGGCATGGCTATAAAAACTTGTTTATGTATTGACTTTTTATGCTTATAACTTTAAATTTATTTCAATAATTGAGGGAATTGTGGATGTAGGCATAAAAACTGTAGTCAGACGATTGGATTATCTGCAAGAAGTGTCTCCTTTTATCGGAAAGCCTTTTATAAAGGTGTTTTCGGGGGTGCGTCGCTGCGGGAAGTCCGGTATTTTATCTTTGCTGCGTGATGAACTTATTGCACAAGGCGTCGATGCGGTGCATATTATTTTTGTCAATTTTGAAAGCTTTGCCTTTTCAACGATTAAAACCGCTGAGGATTTGTACCGGTATATTGTTGAACGAGTTCAGCCGAAACAGCGCGTTTATTTGTTGTTTGATGAAATTCAAGAAGTAGATGGCTGGGAAAAGTGCATCAATTCCTGTCTTGTAGACTTTGATGCGGATATTTATATTACCGGTTCCAATGCACGGCTGTTATCATCGGAATTGGCGACCTATCTTGCAGGCCGTTATATTGAAATTCCGATATATACGTTGTCATTTGCGGAATATTTGCAGTTTCAGGTTTATTACTTTCCGCAGCGGAACATGACGCAACGGGACGCTTTCGCCGCTTACCTACGGAAAGGCGGTTTTCCTGTTATCCATACAGCGGATTACGGAGAGCAGGAAGCATATAAGATTGTGGCAGACATTTACGCTTCGGTACTGCTTCGCGATACTATTCAACGGTTTAATATTCGTGATATTGAACTGTTGGAGCGTGTGGTAAAGTATACCTTTGACAATATCGGTAATAGCTTTTCCGGTAAAAATGTTGCCGACTATTTTAAAAATCAGAAGCGTAAACTTGATGTAAATACAATATACAATTATTTGAATGCGCTTGAAGCGGCCTTTGTTTTGTATCCTACACGTCGTTATGATATAAAAGGGAAAGAGCTGCTGAAAACACAGGAAAAGTTTTACTTGAGTGATGTGTCGCTTTTATACGCTATTTTAGGATATACCGATCAGAAAATTTCCGGTATATTGGAAAATATCGTTTTTTTGGAATTAAAGCGTAGGCGATATAATGTGTATATCGGTAAGCTCGGTACAAAAGAGGTTGATTTTATTGCAGAAAAACAGGGCACAAAGCTCTATATTCAAGTTGCCTATAAATTGGAAAGTCAGGAAACCGTCAGCCGTGAGTTTTCTCCTCTTTTGGAAATTCGCGATCAATATCCTAAATTTGTCGTAACGATGGATGAATTTTGGCAGGAGAATGTAGAGGGGGTGCGGCATTTTTACATTGCTGATTTTTTATTGAGCAAGGAATATTAAAGATTAATGGAAAAGAATTATTTTGTGCACGAATCAAGTTATGTAGATGAAGGTGCGGAAATAGGTGAGGGAACCAAAGTTTGGCATTTCACGCATATTATGAGCGGCGCTAAGGTCGGTAAAAAGTGTTCGATCGGGCAAAATGTCAATATTGGCGGAAAAGCTGTGATAGGCAACGGCGTAAAGATTCAAAATAATGTTTCGCTGTACGATGATGTTGTAATAGAAGATGATGTGTTTTGCGGTCCGTCCTGTGTGTTTACCAATGTCATAAATCCTCGTGCCTTTATTGAACGCAAACACGAATACAAACAAACTTTGATCAAAAAAGGTGCATCCATCGGTGCAAATGCTACGATTGTCTGCGGGGTAACCGTCGGCGAATATGCCTTAATTGGAGCAGGAAGTGTAGTAACAAGAGATGTGCCTCCGTATGCACTTGTTTACGGTAACCCCGCACGGGTGCATGGCACGGTGAATGAGGCGGGGGAGAAGGAGTAGAAGATGACAAAACAAAAATTGGGGTATTTTAAACAACTTATGAAAAGAATGTTTTTGAAAGCGCTTAAATATATTTTGTTTTTTATTCCCATTAAAAATGGTCAATTATTTGTTATTACTGATTCTACTATGCGGGATGAACCTTGTGGTATTACTACGAATGGACTTATGTGCATCTCCGCTTTCTTATTTTAAGTATATTCCTCTTGGCTCTATGCGTCATGACTAACGGTTTTATTTTGAATATAGAAAGTTGAATAGAGCATGATAGAAACTTGTATAATAAAAGTAGAACTGCTAATATAATAAAAATATTTATTAGTAAAACTATTTTATAGAATATATTCTATATATAAAATATGAAGTGTGTCTGTAATACTTATTTTTATATGAAAATGTTGCTATTTATCTCTAAAAAAGGATGTAGGTATGATTTTGAATTTAAAATACTGTCTAAAGCAAGCGTGTAAATTCGTATTCAAAATTGTTTTAGGATGGCTGCCCTGCCGGAATGATTTTTTATTTATAATTCCTGAAGATTCTTCTTTGCGTGAAAGTTTTAGTATAAAGAATTATACAGGGGATAACGTTTTATTTTTTTTGCACTACCTTTTGGAATGCCATGACGTCATTGATGCGCCATTTAAAAAAATATATCTTAGTATATTGAATGATGTTACTTATAAAGATTGTTGTGAACTCCAAAAACAATTAAAATATATACAATTGCTTCCGATTGTTTCACCTAAAATGCACAAACGTATTTTAAATTATATAAGATATTATTTTGCCTTTTTAAAATGTAAAATAATTATTACTCCTGATGTTATGTCACCTCTTTTAGTAAAAAAAGGATCTCAAATTGATATATGTCTGAATTATTATGCGTGCCCATTTAAATCTGATGTTGCTAAGCATAATGAAAGAACAAGAATGCAAACAAAAAAATATGTAGCTGCTTCTTCCGATTTTGCGTCTCGTATGGATATGTGTGCATCACATGTGCCGTATTTTGACTATAAAGTATTAGGATTTATCCGTCATGATAATATTGTGAATCCGCGTTTTGATAAACCAACAATAAAAAAGATGATGGGAATTGATGAGAAAATTAAAAATATTATTCTGTATACTCCTACGCATAGAGATGGTCAACTGGCAAAACAACATCAAGCTATTATTGGTTGCGATGATTATACGAAATTAAATACTTTATTAAATGTTAACTCGGCTATTTTGCTCGTTAAATCTCATGTCGGTATGTTGGATGATGTTTTAACTGGCGTGGATGGGTGTTCTAATATTATGATTTATAAACCGTCCTCATGTTATACTTTTTATGATATTTTACCTTATGCTTGTTTGTTAATAACCGACTATTCATCAATATATTTTGACTTTTTGGTTACCGGTAAGCCTGTTGTGTTTAATTTTTCTGACCGAGAAGAATATGAGAGGAACAGAGGCTTGTCTTATAATCCTGTAGAATTGTTCTGTGCAGGGAAGATTGCTTATACTGAAGAGGAATTGTATGCTGCTATTGAGAATGAATTAAACGGAAAAACGTATAAGAATGACAAGCATTATAATGATGTTAAGAATCTTTTTATTAAATATACGGACGGAAAAACAGGTGATAGGGTATATGATTTTATTTGCAAAAAAATAGCAGAATGAGTGATATATGTTAAAAAAACTATTGCAATTTTCCATCGGCTCTTTTGCTGCTGCTGCCGTATCATTCTTTACAACGCCTGTTGTTACCTATTTTATCATACCCGAGTATTTTGGTGTTGCAACTCTTTTTTCTACGGTCGCAGTTTTTCTTTTCCCTATAATTAATTTCGGAACTGATCAGGCCTTTATGCGTTTCTTTTATGAAAAGAAAGGCGACGATCGATATATATTGTTGTGGAGCTGTTTGTTCCCATGTTTTTGTATTTTTATTTTTTTATGTACAGGATTATTGATTTTTTCACATCGGGTGTCTTTGTATTTTTTTGATAAAGATATTCCGTATTTGGTCGTTTTGTTATGTATTGATTTATTCTTTAGATTAATCCAGCGTTATTCGATTTTAACGATACGAATGCAGCAAAAAGCATTGTTGTTTTCTCTCCTGAATTTTTTTCTTTCTATAACCAATACCATGACAATAATTATTTATTCGTTGTGTTTTGAAAAATCATATCTTGCAATAATATACGGAGGAATAGTTTCCAACCTGGTGGCATCGATTATCGCGATTCTTATTGAGCATAAATTTTGGTTTTCGAAATTTAGAATTACAAGTGTCGGTATAAGAGAAGTGTTGTTGTATTCGGTTCCGCTTGTTGCGGCTCATTTTTTATCCACTTTGTTTGATGGAATTGATAAATATTGTTTAAAGCAGTTTTCTACTTTTTATGAACTCGGTTTGTATAGCGTTAGTTTTAAAATTATAGCGGCTTTGCGTCTTGTACAGTCAGGGTTTTCGATGTATTGGACTCCTGCCGCTTTTGAACATTATGAAAAACATAGAGATGATACCTCTTTGTATGAAACCGTTTTTGAAAATTTATTATTGTTTCTGATAAGTGTTTCACTATTACTAATTATATTTAAAGATATTATTGTGCTTATTCTGAGCCGACAGTATTCGGCTTCTGCACATATTATGCCTTTTTTGGTGTTTTTACCTGTCATGTATACAATAACCGAAGTTTCTAATCTTGGAATATATTTTAAGAAAAAGATGATGTACGAAACATATACTTTTATTATTCTAGATGTGGTTGCGGTTGGTTTAAATTTTGTTTTTCTTGCAAAATTCGGCGCAAAAGGTGCGGCAATGGTAATTTCTATTGTATATCTTTGTTATTTTTATGTCCGTACATTTTTTTCAATAAGATTGTATCCAATGAAATTCAAGCTTGTAAAGGCAAGTATCTATTTTTTAATTTTGTGGGCTGTTGCCTTTGTTAACACCTTTGTCGATTGTAAGGTTTTTGAAATTTTATCTGCAGCTGTTGCTTTAATAATGGTCTTGATTATTGACAGAAAATTATTAAAGATGTGGATTTGGAAATGTTTAAATTATATGTATTCCAGATAGATGTGCCTATGAGTTGGTAGGTAAATTATCGGCGAATACGATTACTTACTGATTATAAAGGAGGAGGATAAATATATGATCAAATTTCAACGCTGTAATAGATGTATCATGGATAATGTATCCGATGCTAATATACGGTTTGATAGAGACGGAAATTGTAATTATTGTATCGCGGCCCTTGCAGCAAAACCATATCGGTATTTTCCAAATACAGAGGGAGAAGAAAAACTTCGGCAATTATTGACCGTTCTAAAAAATGCCGGACGAGGCAAAGAATTTGATTGTCTCATGGGCATATCAGGTGGGCTCGATTCTGCATATCTTGCATATTTGGGAGCTGTTAAATGGGGATTGCGAATCCTTGCTGTGCATGTTGATGATGGCTTTGATACCGAGTTGGCAAAAAAAAATATTAAATATTTGGTGGAAAAAGCCAATATCACACTCATTACCATTAAACCTGATCCAGAGCAGTTTTTGGATTTAAATCGAGCTTTTTTATATGCAGAAGTACCTAATTTGGCTATTCCACAAGATAATGTCTTGTTTGCTGCTTTGTATGATTTTGCTCGAAAAAAGAAAATAAAATATTTTTTATCGGGACAGAATTTTTCCTTGGAATCTATTCTACAATCTGGAAATACTCATTCGGCGTATGATCTCGTTCATATTAAGGCTATCCACAAATTATTTGGTACAAAACCGATTAATAAATTACCGTTAATCTCTTGGCAACGGCGGATGATAGATAACCGAATATTACATTTAAAGACGGTTACTCCTCTTGATTATATTGATTATAATAAAGAACGTGCTATTAAAGAATTACATGATTTTTCCGGTTTTACATACTATGAAGCAAAACATCTTGAGAATGTATTGACAAAAGTTGTTCAGCTAGTTTGGTTTAAAGAAAAATTTAAAGTTGATAAGCGTACTTCGCATTTATCAAGTTTAATTATTTCTGGACAATTGACTCGTGATGATGCCTTGAGTTTATATCAAAAACCTGCTTATGATAAAGAGCAAATGGAGAATGATATAGCTTTTGTATTGGATAAATTACAAATTTCGAGAGAAGAATTTGATAGAATTTTGCAGAGTCCGCCTAAACAGCATACTGATTATAAAACATCTTATTTCTTAGATGTTTGGACGAATCCTAGTAAATTGATCTTTTTAAGAAAGCTAAAGCGGTTTTTGCGAAGTTTATTTATCTCAAAATGAGAAATGACTATGCACATTCTTACAATTATTGGCGCTCGTCCGCAATTTATCAAAGCGGCTGTATTAAGCCGCTATATTAGGAACAATCCGCAACTTGGTGTAAAAGAGACAATCGTTCATACCGGTCAGCATTATGATCAAAATATGAGCGATATATTTTTTACTGAAATGGATATTCCTCAGCCACATTATAATTTACATATCGGTTCCGGTTCTCATGGTAAAATGACCGGTCTAATGCTCGAAAAGATTGAGGCATTACTGTTAGAACTCAAGCCTGATGCAGTGCTTGTCTATGGTGATACTAATTCTACGTTAGCTGGAGCTTTAGCTGCGAGTAAGTTGCATATTCCGGTGGCGCATGTGGAAGCTGGTTTGCGTTCCTATATGATGGTAATGCCGGAAGAACAAAACCGTAGACTTACTGATCATCTTTCAACATGGCTTTTTTGCCCGACAGATACAGCGATAGATAACCTTAAGAAGGAAGGAATTATTTCTACGGGTGGTTTACCGTCTGCGGATAATAAGACTGTGTGCAAAACGGGTGATATTATGTATGATGCCTCGCTTTATTACCGGCAAAAAAATATTCCATTACAAATACCGAGTAATTTTATCTTGTTAACCATTCATAGGGCAGAAAATACTGATGATCCGGTTCGCTTAAAAAGTATTGTAAATGCAGTTAATTCACTATCAGAAAGCAAGTTTCTTTTCCCTGTGCATCCTCGCACAAAAAAAATATTAACAGAACATGGGTTGGATTTTGGAAAACATGTTACACTTATCGACCCGGTCGGTTATTTGGAAATGCTTAAATATGAAGAAGCGTGTGTTGCCGTGCTTACGGATTCAGGCGGTGTTCAAAAAGAAGCTTTTTTCTTCCAAAAGCCTTGTATCACTATGCGTGACACTACCGAATGGGTTGAACTTGTCTCTTCCGGCTGGAATACACTCACGGGCGCTGATACTGGAAAAATCATATCAGCTATTGGGAATATTCATACTCCAGAGAATTATCCTCAGCTTTATGGTGATGGGCATACGGCAGAAAAGATTATGAAGGTTTTACTATGTCAATACTGATATATAAAAAGAATACGATAGACTATAGGAGATTTAATTATGCCAAACTTTGACGTAATCATAGAGAAAATTGAGAGTAATACCGAAGTTATTGGTGTTATCGGTTTGGGGTATGTTGGATTGCCGCTTGCCGTGTCTTTTGCAAAAAAGGATGTACAAGTCTTGGGTTTTGAGAAAAGCTCTAAAAAAGTAGAATTGGTGAATACCGGAAAAAACTATATCAGTGATATAAAAGATGAAGATTTAATCCGTGTAGTAAAAGAAACAACAAAGCTTTCTGCAACAACTGATTTTTCTCGAATTAAAGAATGCGATGCGGTCATTATCTGCGTTCCGACACCGCTTGATCATTTTAAGAAACCTGATATGAAGTTTATCGAACAATCTTGTATAGATATTGGAAAAAATATGAAAGCAGGTACTTTTATTTCGCTTGAGAGTACTACCTATCCGACAACCACCGAAGATTTTATGAAGCCAATTATCGAAAAAGAATCAGGCTTAAAAGAAGGTATAGATTTTTGGCTTTGTTTTAGTCCCGAACGGGTTGATCCGGGAAATAAAGATTATAAGACTGATAATACGCCGAAAGTAGTTGGTGCTTTAGGCGAAGATGCTCAGAAAATTGCAATTGCTCTCTACAGCAAGGCGATTCAGCATCTCTATCCTGTCTCAAGTCCCCGCGTGGCGGAAATGGTTAAAATACTTGAAAATACCTATCGGCTTATCAATATTTCACTTATCAATGAACTAGCTCTTTTAGCGGGTAAAATGGATATTAATATTTGGGAAGTGATAGACGCTGCAAAATCGAAACCCTACGGTTTTCAGGCCTTTTATCCCGGTCCCGGTATCGGCGGACACTGTATCCCGCTTGATCCGTTCTATCTTGAGCATATTGCAAAAGGCTTTAATTTCGATTTAACAATGATAAATACTGCCGGCAATATCAACAATCAGATGCCGCATAAAATGATGAATAAGATTATGTATGCGCTTAATCGCAAGCAAAAAGCAATGAATGGTGCAACAATTCTATTCCTTGGTGTCGCATATAAGCCGGATATTGATGACCCGCGTGAAAGCCCTGCCTTACTTGTTATGGAAGAATGTGCTAAAAAAAGAGCAAATGTCCTGTATCATGATCCGTATATCCCTGAATGTATTGACGATCACGGAAAAAAATGGGTCGGTACGGATTTAACTGATGTCCTATTATCTAAAGCAGATTGCGTTGTATTTACAACCAATCATTCATGTTTTGATATTGAGCATATTGTAGCAAAATCGAGCTTAGTGGTGGATTTACGCAATGCAGTAAAAAGTGTCCACATTGAAGATGGGAAGGTTTTTAAACTGTAATGAGAAGTGATGTTGACAAGCCTGTAATGATTATTGTTTCGACTCTATTTTTTAATCGTATTGGGAATCAATCTTTATTAGAGACAGTGAAACAGTATATTAAAAAATATCATATTGTATTTATTACATCTGCCTCAAAACACAATAATTATTATATGGACGTAAAAAAAGCATTGGATATATTTGGTACAGATATAACTTTTCTCCATGTTTATCAGATACTACCTGCTGTAATAAAATTTCTGCTCGTACCATTTGTTAAAAAACAAAAGAATAAACAAGCGTCTGGAAATTTTGTCAACACTACTTATGGTAAATTGAATATACTTTCTTCAAATCTTGCAGCAGTATTCTTATATCGGAAATTACTTTATGCAATTAAAAAATTCAATCCTTCGGTTATTTGTGCTTATGAAGTTTTTGCAGTGAAACCTGTTTTAAAAGTAAAAAGGAGGTGTAAGCAAAAGAATATTAAATATTTAGCAAAATTCCAAGGAACAGTATTAGGGTTCGATTATCACAAAGTTAGTGATTCTGTTATTTACAAGCGTTATAGTACTGATATTGAAGCATTTAAATTATGTAATCAATTTGATTTGTGTTCGATTACCAATGATGGGACAAATGGTGATAAAGTTTTAGCCTATTTTGGGGTTGATAGAGATAAAATTTTGTATGAACCAAATGGTATTTCGCACTACATTCAAGATATTAAACCGAATATCCGTATAGATAATACATTTGATAGTGTTGAGACGATTAATCTTTTTACACTGTCACGTCTTATTGGATGGAAACGGATATATCTATCCATCGAAGTAATGCATAAGCTAGTTAATATTTTAAAATGTCATCGTTATGCTTTGCATATTTATGGTCATGGTTCCGACTCTGAAATTAAAGCTTTGCAGGGTTTGATAGAAAAATATCGATTGTCCGCCTATGTACATCTTTATGGAGCTGTTGAGCATGATGACTTGATTGATGTATATAATCAAAATCATATCATGGTGTCGCTCTATAAATATACAAATGTTACTAATCCGGTATTTGAAGCGTTGTATCTTAATAAGCCTGTAATAACCCTTCATGATGATAATCTTGACGCTATTTTGAAAAATATAGAGACAGATCGGATATTCCTTTTTAATGATGATGGAGAGGCTTGTATTACGGATACCATATCTACTTTTTTGCATACACAGCATTTTCAATTTTTGAGAGAAAATAATAACGTTTCTGATGTTTTTGATTGGAAAGCAAGAATTGATAATGAATTAACTAAAATACAGGAATAAGTCTTTTTATGATATTCTATCTACAGTTTTTATTTATTATCACAATATTATATTTAGCTGCAACCACTAATAGAATGCTGGATCTTGTTGGATGGTATATCCTGGGAATTTTTATTATCTTTTTGGCTTGTTTTCGTTATAATATTGGTACTGATTATCTTAATTATTTATCTATTTATTCGAGTCTGCAGGACGGATATTCCAATTATAATATAGAGATTGGGTATAAGTATATCAATCTCTTATTTGTTCATTTAAAATTACCTTATGCGTTTAGTGTTTTCTTTTTTGCCTTTTTTACAAATGTATTTATGTTGTTTTTTATAAAGAAACATAGTATAGATCCAATGCTTTCTCTCGTTTTGTATATACTATTGAATTATTATTTCATAACCTATAATGTCGTTCGTCAAATTATGGCGATTTCTATTTTTTTATTAGGCGTAGATTACATTTTTCAGAAGAAGTATTTAAAGTTTATAGCAATAACATTATTTGCTTCTTTGTTTCACTATACAATGCTGCTAGGGCTTATATATCCGTTTTTGAAGAACATTAAACTAAGATCGCTTATATGTATTTGGGGCATTTTACTGCCATTTATTATTTTCCCTGTTCAGACAGTGATTATGAAGGTAGTACCGAATTCTTTTTATTATGCACACTATTTTGATTCGCAGTTTTTTATGAAATCTTCTCAACTTTCTATGCTTAAACTGATACTGCCTAATATTCTTGTAATCGTTTCCTTTATTTATTCAAAATACTTTAATGGACAGTATGAGAGATTCTGGCTAAAACTATTTGTCTTTTCAATTAGTATAGCAAATCTAGCTAATGGAACTAATGTTTTGATGCGATTGAACTATGGATTTCAAATTAGTGAAATTATTTTTTATCCTCTCTTTATATCAAAAATTGCAAAATCGGAAAAGAAATGTATTTGCATTTTATTGGTTGCCTATGCTATGCTTTTTTATATTGGTACAGTTGTCATCCGGGGTGCTCATGGTGTTATACCGTATCAATTGTTATTCTGATATATGGAAATAGTATATGAACGAAATTTTATTATCAATTATTATTCCGGCATATAATAGCGGGCGTTTTTTGCCTGCAACGCTGTCAATGCTTGTACAGCAAGGTCTTGATGATTGTGAAGTTATTATCATAAATGACGGTTCTATTGATTCCACTGAATCTATTTGTCGTGATTTCTCAAACCGTTGTTCAGAAATACGTTTCGTTTCACAAGAAAATCAAGGGGTTTCTGCTGCGCGAAATAGGGGTATAGAAGAATCACATGGTCGTTATTTATATTTTTTTGATTCTGATGACAGTCTTACTGATGGTAGCTTAGATTTTTTTCGTAGTATCTTGAGTCGACATGATGATAATACAACGCCAGAGCTCTTTGTGTTCAGTTATGAACTGCATAGACTTGATGGAGTTGTCAAGCATCTTTTTTCCAATAAACTGCATAAAACAAAAATATATGACGATACAATTAAAAAATATTTTTTTGCAAAGAAAATACCATGGCACATCTGTAGTTGTGTTTTTGATAGAAACTTTATCGTAGATAATAATATTCTCTTTCCCAATGGCATTAAAATTGGAGAGGATATTGTCTTTATGATACAAGCAATTACTGCCGCAAAGTGTTTGTATTATCATAATCGCTTGTGCTTTATCTATCAAATACGGGCTGACTCTGTGATGCAGGGCTATAAAAGTTATAGTATGGATAGAATGAAGTCATTTGAAATTGTACGGGATGCTATTTTAAAAAATTCCACAGCTTATGCTACGGTTAAAAAAGAAGTAAATTTTTTTATTGCAAATTTATATCTAGCTAATTTAGTTGCGTATATCAAAGCTGATGTTAAAGATAGAAAGATAAATAGTATTTTCATGCAAAATAAATGTTTTTTGTATAAAAGATTGTCGGGAAGATTTATCAATTATGGAGCGCTCTGTATTGCTCGATGCATTCCGCTTCGAATAGTTTTTGCAATTTTGAAATATTCTGTGTAGAGTAAGTAAGGTGGAATGTATAGATGAGAATATTGCATATTATAACGAATACGGAATTGGGAGGCGCGCAATCCGTTTGTATTTTTTTAGCAAATGCAGCAGCTCAAGAACAAAATACCGTTGCTGTAGCTAGTATGCCTGGTGGATATTTATGGGATCAATTACATCCTGATATTATCCGTTACCCGGTAAAAACAATGGTGAAGCCGATTAGCCTCTTTCCAGACATACGCTGTTATTTTGAATTAAAAAAAATTATTAGATGTTTTAGACCTGATATTATTCATTTGCATTCTAGCAAAGCGGGCGCATTAGGTCGTATTGCTGGAATAAAATATAAAGATCGTATTGTCTATACTGTTCACGGGTTTGACTCTATTCGTCTTCGTCATAGAGTGTTTTTACCATTAGAGCGGCTATTACAGCGGTATTGCGCAGCAATTGTTGCTGTTTCATGTTATGATGAAATGAATTTAAAGAAGGAAAAAATATATACTAATGTTTTGACTATTCATAACGGGGTACAGTCGCCTAAAACAGCTGTTTTAAGACCATTTGATAATAGTGGATATAAAAAAGTTATTATGACGGTTGCTCGTATTTCGCCGCAGAAACGATTTGACGGGTTTCTTACAGTGGCATCTCATCATGAAATGCAAGATTTTTTATTTGTGTGGGTCGGCGGCGCGGCAGGAAAAACACTGGATGACCTGCAACAAGAGTATACTATTCCCCCAAACGTGTTACTGTTGGGTGATTATCCTGATGCAAGCTCGCTTTTAGTGTATTGTGATTTATTCATTTTGCTGACGAATTATGAAGGTTTACCGATGACTATACTTGAAGCCATGGCTCAAGGAAAAGTTGTTGTTGCCTCTGCTGTAGGCGGGATTCCAGAACTTGTAGATGATTCGAATGGAATGTTGGTGAAAAACGATGAAGATGCTGTTATGGCAATACATCAGTTATTAGCTGATGAAGAGAAATTAAAGCAGATGGAACAGATATCAGTTTATAAATATCTTAATTATTTTACCTTTGAGACTATGTATCATAAATACGCTGAGTTATATAAAACAATTTTTAACCTAACAAGGGAAGAAGAATGACTATTGCAATAATAGGCGGTTCCGGATTTATCGGAACAAGATTGACTCGACGGCTCTTAGCTGCCGGACATACTGTTAAAATACTTGATAAGCAGGATAGTAAGTATTATCATGAATTACGGGCTTTTGCTGATGTTAGAGATATTGATTCTCTACAGAAAGGTTTAAGTTCGAATATCGAGTGTGTTATCAACTTAGCTGCTGAGCATCGTGATGATGTTGAACCTAAGAGCCTCTATGATGAGGTGAATGTTAACGGTGCCGAAAATGTATGTAAAGTATGTTCGGAATACAGCATAAAAAAAATTATTTTTACAAGCTCTGTTGCTGTTTATGGCTTTGCTCCTTTAAATACGAACGAGACGGGGGCAATAAACTATTTTAATGATTACGGAAGAACAAAATGGTTTGCAGAGGGAAAGTATCGTGCTTGGCTGAATTCCAATACGAATAACTCACTTACAATTATTCGCCCTACTGTTGTTTTTGGCGAACAGAACAGAGGCAATGTGTATAATCTTCTAAGACAAATTAGTTCCGGATTTTTTCCTTTTATCGGTGATGGAAAAAACAGAAAGTCTATGGCGTATGTTGAAAACATTGCCGCTTTTATTGAATTTTCTCTTAATAATACTTCTGGGGAGCACTTATTTAACTATATAGATAAGCCGGACTTTGATATGAATACTCTTACCAAAGAGGTGTATGCTATACTTGGAAAACCGCATCATAAAATTTTTCATTGGCCGTATTGGTTGGGGTATTTTGGAGGTCTTTGTTTTGATCTTCTTGCCAAAATAACTGGAAAAAAATTAGCTATCAGCTCTATTAGGGTAAAAAAATTTTGCGCAAACACCCTTTTTGATTCAATTAATACTCAAAAGACTAGTTTTAGGCCTCCTGTTTCATTGAAAGATGGTTTATATAATACGGTTAAATACGAATTTATTGATAAGGTTCAAGGGCATAATTTTTATAGTGAATAATACCTATAATTTTATACAGAACAACCGCTCAAAATCTTTTGAGATGCAATAATGTTACGAGGTACCTAATAGTTTTGTTTATAGGATCTTAAAGAAATGCGTACAAGTGAAATTGTAGTATAGGATGCATATATCTACAATGGCTTGAGTCTGTCAAAGAAGTTGATGTTACCGCTAAAACATCTTAAAGGAGGTGTTCTAAATGCGCCGTTTAAAAAATATTCTTATCACAGGCGATGCCGGCTTTATTGGGTCTAATTTTATCTGTACCTTATTAAAAAGACCAGATTAAAAAAACCGGCGCTATGTTATTGATTGTACAAAGCTTAAAACGCAGCTGGGCTGGAAGCGTGTGTTTGATTTTGAAACAGGTCTTGCACATACTGTTGACTGGTATTTACAAAATAAAGATTGGATTGAGAATGTCCGTTCCGGTGAATACCGAAAGTGGATTGAAAAAAACTACAGCAGACGTTGATAGCATGATTATGTTATACTTGCAAAAATGAGAGGGTATATTTATGAATGATGAAAATAATGTTGTCGATGAAATATCTTTGCTGGATTTAATTTCCGTATTGTGGCGGTGGAAATGGCTTATTGTCGGAGTAACCGGTTTGATATCGGTGGCTGTGTTTGCTTATGTTTTTATCGGTAAAAAAATGGCGCCTGAAAAATCATATATGCCGGATCTATATACCAGCACGGCTTTTATACGGGTACAGATCGATGCCGGCGCTGCGAGTGATGCCTTGGTGTCAATGCTGCGGCAAAGTAATCCCAGTAATCTAGCTGAATTGGCCGGCAGTGGAATAGTACTTTATATTGCAGGGAGTAATTTATTTCTTGATACTGTTGCCGATGAATTGCATATCGCCGAAAAATATGGGATTAAAAATTCTGTCAAAACAGAGACAAGGAATATAGTAAAGGGTCTGTTTAAGGTAAAGATGGACGAAAAAAGCGGAATATTTTCAGTAACCGCTACGCATATTGATCCTAAGTTTACGCAAAAAGCCGTATCGGTCGCTGTCGATTATTACGAAAAGTGTTTTGCGGAGCTCGGTTTGAATAAGAAGGCTCGAGAAAAAGAAAATTTGGAAAAAAGTTTGGAACAATCCTTTAATGAAATAAAACGCTTGGAGCAGGAAGTTGATAATTTGGAAAATAAAAAATCTCGTTCAGGTGGGGGAGAGAACGTTGTGCCTGCGATAAAGCAAATTAAACGTGAAATTGCTATCCAAGAACAGGTTTACGAACAGTTAAAAGTACAATATGAACTCTTAAAAGTAATAATTGCAAGCGAAAATCCCGCATTTCAAATACTGGCTATGCCGGAAATACCCGAAAGAAAATCAAATCCGCCGCGGACAAAAATATATATCATTGCTTTTGTCGCAGGATTGTTCTTTTCAATCTTTCTGGCATTTCTCTTAAACGCGCTACAAGAAATATGGAGAGATCCTTCAGTTCGCGCAAAATTTTTATCAAAAAAAGAAAAGCACCGCGAGTCATAAATTTGTTTTATCTTTTTTGCGGTCGCCACGCCTTTGTTATTCGTAGCTTCAAATTCTGATGTAGAAGCTATAACCGCTTATCGTTCCTGGAATAGAACAGAGTGTAATGCGGAACGGCGTGGCAATACGCTCCGACGCATATCCGTATATGCCTTGTCGTAAATTTGACTTTTATATTGCGATAGCCGTTATCCCTCCTCTTTAAAAATCCCACAAAATAGTATATGCTTTCTTCATGAGCAATACAAAAACCGACAGAGATTTTCTCTTTGCGCTTGATTATATATTGAATAAAGCGAATCTACGCGAGATTGAAGCATTTGCCGCAGCGGTTGAGCGCCGGCAAGCTCAGCTTGAGGGAGCGATAAACAGTAGCATCCCATTTACTCCGGAAGAAGCAGCCAAGAAAATGTCGGAATCGATCTACGCTTCTATTGATGCAAGTATGGATGGTGTCCGGCATACTTTTCGGGATTATGCCGCCGATATCTTGCAAAAAGAAGCGCCGGAACTTTCTAAGGAACAGATTGCCGGTCTGATCGATTCATGGATTCCGCAATCGAGCGGGGCAGGCGGTAAAAAACGTCGCGCTTCTTTGGTAAAGAACGGTTCGGTGCAGGGGGTGCCTGCCGATCTGTTATACGAAATGGTTATACAGTTTGTTTCCTATAGTTTGGGAGAAATGCCGGTTGAAACACAGCGCAACCTTACTGCTGCAATGCATGATTGGACGGGCTCTTATTGGCGGCGCTTCCCTACCGAAATAAAACAAGAAATAAAAGCTTTTTTGAACGGAGAGACAACATCCGGTGAGTTTCAAGATCATCTACGTGATATGTTAGGGTTAGCATAAGGAGATTTACATGCAAGAAAACGAGCAGCCGTTCGAGGCGTGGATCGGATATTATAAAATAGAATATCTTGATACTGAACCCAAAGTTACGGAAAAAGAGCTCTTCGATACGGTATTTGCCAAGCTGGAAAAAATACAAAAGCAAGCTATACTCGAAAAGATTAAAAGAGTAGAAGCTCAGCTTATAAGTCTGGAAGAGGAATTGGATATATTTTTAGCACAAAGGTAATAAGTGTCTGTGCTTTAAGTTTTTCTTTCCATAGTGTAAGCAATATAGAGTATGGCGGATGCTCAGATTTCAATTCGAAGGAAGATATATGACTTTTATCTATTATCCTAAATGCAGAACGTGCATGAAAGCAAAAAAATGGCTTGGTGATCATCATATTGATTATATTGAGCGGCACATCAAAGAAGATAATCCATCTGTCGCTGAATTACAGACCTGGCATCGGCAAAGCGGACTGCCGCTGAAAAAATTTTTTAACACAAGCGGATTGTTGTATAAAAGTTTACAACTTAAAGACAAACTTTCCGGTATGACTGATGATGAAATGTATAGTATCTTGGCATCGGACGGCATGCTTGTAAAACGACCGCTTATTATTACGAAAAATAAAGTTCTTATCGGCTTTAAAGAAAAAGAATGGGAAGAAAGTCTTGTATAAGAAGATGTGTTATTAATTTTTGCGACAAAGCAAATGTATGGTTGAAGCGGGTGTTAGATGATTTTCTAGTTACAAATATGAGACTGTGAAGTCCTTTCTGTAAATTCAGTAGGCTGCGGTAAAAAGTTTTAATGCGGGTATATCCCACAAGTAGCTGACAGCTACTGTTTATTTTTTGAATATAAAATACTGTTGATTTTTTATCAAGAGTTAAATACTAAAGACAGCTTCCTTGCTGTGAAATTGTCTTTTTTTATAGATTAGTCAGGCAGGCGACCTTCGTACATTATGCACATTTCTCCGTAGGCCTGGCCCCAGTTGTGAATCGGCTGAGTCCATTTTTTTGTTGCTTCAAAAGTTGTAAGATACAAAGCTTTGAGCAGAGCCTGGTCGCTTGGGAATACACTGCGCTGGCGATTGAGTTTTCGGTAACTGGAATTCAGGCTTTCAATCGCATTCGTGGTGTAAATGATTTTCCGGATATCCTTAGAGAACTTAAAAATAGGCACGACAACATCCCAGTTTTCTATCCAGCGCTTCATGGAGTTCGGATATTTTGCGGACCATTTTTCAACAACTCGGTCGCGAGCTTTCAGCCCTTCACCTTCGGAGGCTGCGTTGTAAATTGTCTTCAGGTCAGTAGCGAAAGATTTCATGTCTTTTGATGCAACGTATTTCAGAGTGTTGCGGACCATGTGAACCATACAGCGCTGATAATCAGTTTTTGGAAATGCGGCATAGATGGCCTCTTTGATACCTGTAAGGCCGTCAGCACAGATAATCATAATATCCTGCACTCCACGGTTCTTAAGCTCATTCAGAGCGTTCAGCCAGAACTTAGCACTTTCATTTTTGCCTATGGCAAGCGACAGCACTTCCTTACGCCCGTCACAGGTAAGTCCAAGAATTACATAAGCGGCTTTTTTGACAATCACTCCGTTGTCTCTGACAGAATAGTGAATGGCATCGATGTAAATGACCGGATAAACATCATCAAGCGGCCGGTTCTGCCATTCTTCAATCTGCGGAACTATCTTATCTGTGACATCGGAAATAAAACCCTCAGACACATCAAAGCCGTAAATGTCTTCGATGGTGTCTGAAATCTGACGGGTTGTCATTCCCTTTGCATACATTGATATGATTTTATGATCGATGTCAGAAATATCTTTCTGGCCTTTTTTTACGACCTGCGGTTCGAAAGTTGATTTTCTGTCTTGAGGAACTTCCAGTTCAACTTCTCCGATACTTGATTTTACAGTCTTTGACTTGTAACCGTTTCGGTAATCATCGTTGTCAGAACGCTCAGATTTTTCATATCCCAAGTGAGCCTCCATCTCTGCTTCCATCATTTCTTTGATGGTTCCGCCTAGAAGGTCTTTCAGTGCTTCCTGAATATCCTGCGCTGACTGGATGTCGTATTCTGAAAGCAAAGTTTTAATAATCTCTCTTCTTTTGCCTTCAGTCATTACAACTTTGTGTGGTGGTGTTTTTTCTTTTGCCATACGTTGGCTCCTGTCTTTATTTTACCACAGTACCTACTTTTTTAGGAATTTACAGAAAGACTTTCACAGAGTCACAAATATCTATAGACAATTTTTCACACACTTTTGCTAAAGCTCCATTATTTGTTATTAAAGTCGCATCATTCCTTCTTGCTAATACAGCATAATACATATCATAAATCGAATGATTATTTTTCATTCCTTCTGCTAGAGCTTCTTTCCATAATTCTCTTGTTTCAATAAAATCATCAACCATATCAATTCCATCTTGAACATATTGAATACAATCAATATGAGATATGCGACCTGCCTTATAATATTTCCATAAAACATTTGTAATTTCGGCTATAAACAAATCGGGGGCAATAATCCAAGTACCTTGATGATATATACTCTTAAATGTATTGTCTTTTTCTCTTTGAAAAATAATCTCTATATAGATGCACTTACATCTAAAACTACAATCATCTGTTACGATCATCTCTTATAAAAGAAACCGGATCGATTTTCTTAATTTCAGATGCTATCTGTCTCTTTTCAAGTCTATCAATCAATCGTTTACGTCTTCCGATATTTGATTCTTGTTGCTCTAAACTCTTTTCAAGTAAAACTACTACTTGTTGAGCTATAGTTCTATTTTCATTTTTTTGCAACGTATGAAATTTTTCTATAAATATCTTCCGGACATTCTCTTACTTGTAATAAAGGCATATAATCACCTTCTGCATATAATATACAGCTATTTGTATGTTATATCAAGCAATTTTGAACTTCTAGTAATATAAATCGATTCAATTAGGATACTATAAAGAAAAATGCTTCCCCGCATCTTTTATGCGTGCAGCGTCCGTTCAATATCCGCTTAACCTGCATTTGCGGCTTGTCCGCAATGTCAGGTTGAAGCGAGTGTTAGACGTTATTTTTAAATATAACTATATACTATTTAATTATATTTACTTTTATTTTATCAAACTCAGTTGGTAAAAACTCTAGTTTTATTGAATCGTTAAAATATTCGCTATCAAAGCCTTGTATTATTATTGTTCCGATGAATTTTTCTACATCATATTCTCCTAGACATTCATCAAGAAATAAAAATCCAATCTGACTATAAATTTCACATTCGATCTCAGTGTATCCATTACAAAAAAGAACAATTCCTATTTTACTTTTATCTTCATCTTTTATAAACATAAACCTTATATCATTTGGACAAACTTCTTTATCTTCTATTTTAATTGAATTCTCTATTTTTCTTCTCGGGCGGAATCTTATAAAAGTCCATTCTGATAATTCCGGTTTTAATGAATACAATTTTTCGACTGCAGGAAATGCATCTAGTATTCCATCTGCACTAATTACAAAATCTCTTTTTCCATTTTTTACAGAACTAATTTCAAACGTTAGATCAGGATTTATTTTATGTAATTGAATTTGAAGTTCATTAAAAATTTTTTCCTGATTTATTTCATAATTGTATATTAATTGTGAGTTTTTACAAAACCAACCCCAAAATTTTTCTTCTTTTGTCTTTACAAAACATGATATTAAGCCCATAAGCATAAATCCTATAATAAATATAATTTTTTCATTTTCTTTCTTGTTGCCCATTGGGCAATCTGTCTAACATCCGCTTAACCTGCATTTGCGGCTTGTCCGCAATGTCAGGTTGAAGCGGGGGTTAGACATTTTTTTTGTTATGAAAAACTATAGTTATTCATAACACTTTTTAGATTATCGAATTTTTCCATATTTCAATAATCTTTCGACATCCTTTCTTATTTTTTCATAGTCACAATTATCATATTCGTTCTTTTTAAATACTAAATGAGGAACCTCGTCTTGTCCCGGTGATATTCTGTATAAACTTATCATTGCATAATCATCCATTAAAATAACGGCCATAGTTGTATATAAATTTTGTGTGTAAATTTCTAATTTATGATCCCTATTTATAGACTCTTTCTTCAGTTCCTTAATAAAATCATTAATTTTATTTATGTAATAATCTCCTTCATGATCATTTTCCTTGTTAACACAGAAATTGAGTCCGCCGCATCGGGATCCAATAAAATAAATCTTGTCGTTTTATAACTTTGATTAAATCTTTTTCTGAATAATTCAATATTATTAGCAAAAAATCTTTTACCATCATTCATTACTACTGTAACGATTTCGCTTTCGATAAAATTCTCTTCATAAGTATCGTTTTTTAGTGGAAACCCTGATTCAAAACCTTCTAATCCTTTTTTTTCAAGTCTATCCAAAAAAGGAAGATTTTTCTCAAGCAAAGTCCGCAATGTTTCCTCAAAATGATTTCTTTCAAAAATACTTATTATAATTGTGAACAAAGCAGCAGTAATTATAGAATAAGCAATTGATTTACATATTTCAATAGCAATTGGATCCTGTATATAATTATAGGTAATATATAATAAGACCGCACTTACAATAATTAATATCAAAGCAAAAAACAATTGTATTTAGTTTATAAGACTTTTTTACCTTCATCTTCATTTATCTCCTTATTATTTTCGCGGTAACGGACAAAATAACTATCGTTTTTTGTCTTTACTAGAATTTTATTTTTTCTCAGTATGAACAAAATTTTTCTTTCTCTTCTGGGCGCTGGGCGCCGAAGGCGTCCACATAACACCTTTTCGACCCTTCCTCATAATATCATACGAACGCCCCATTTGCAATCTAAACTATCGTGGATTAAAACAACTATATCTTTCTTCCATAATATCCGCCGAAATACATCATCGACAGGCAGACTAGGCCTATCTTCACTAAATAGGATACATTTTCGGTTGATAGGGCATGAAAACCGGCTGCAACCACTTTGTAAGAACAACACTTTGGAGGATTTGCATCGGGAGGGTTGATTGACTTCGGAATACCTAACCGTCAAACAGCTTCATGCAGGGTTTGCTGAATGACCTAAGGCTCGATATGCTGTCCTCCTGTCTTTTTATTCTGCCATCGAGGTGCTTGAGGTAACACCCGCTGCCATGCTCATGTTTTATCGGCAGTGGGCTATTTTTTTGACGAGAGCAAATGGAAGCGACCCTGAACCGAAAGCGTTTCTACAAAGGCAATTCCGCCACAAGCCATTCACCGCTTTTTTTGTCTTTTCTCATAGTAACTTCGTCTTCACCTTCGTCAGTTTTGTCCTCGTAGGAATATGCGATTTTTATCGTGTAAAAAGCGGTTGCGTCCCCCTTAAGCATAAATTTTTCAGGACTAATTGTAATGGAAATTGTATCGACTATTCCGTAGAACTGCGCATAAGCCTCATTCATTTCGTCGACTAATATCTCATAAAATGTATTATTCACGATCAAATCATGCCAGTCGTCAGTTTGCTTAAAATAGCTGACAAAGAACGCGGCGAGTACAGCCGAGGGGTTTGTTCTATCTTTCCAAGAATCGCCGCTCAAAGTCTTTCCTCCGTAAGTTGCAGTAACCTCTTTTCCATTCCGTACAACGATGAATGATTTTTCAGTGATTAGCGTGTTCTGCGCATACAAAACAGTTACTGTGAAAAGCACCGCGGCTAGTCTGATGATGTGTTTCATTATTCCTCCTTAGCTATTGATTAATATCTATTTGCATTATCAATTTTTTCGCCTTGAAGAGGTCAATCTAACATTCGCTTAACCTGCATTTGCGGCTTGTCCGCAATGTCAGCGTTGAAGCGGGTGTTAGGACAATCTACCAATTTCTCACTAAGTTTTTTTCAGAATCCTTCATTCTTCCAAAAACTGCAAGAATGAAATCTATGCTATTTACGAGCACTGATATACTTACAAAACCTATTAATAATATTAATAATATAATAAATACACTTCTATCTATAAAAAGAAGTGTATACCAATAGCGAAAAACCAAAAAAAATTCAGTAACAATAATCAATCCAAGTAATAATTTTCCAATACCTATTACCGTTCGTCCTATATAGAATCTATCAATTCCTAAAAAACCTAAAAATGCAGAATAAAGTATTAAATAAGTTCTGCTTTTTGGTGAAATTCTTTTATTATTTTTTATTTCCAAATATCGGCTTTCGCTCTTTACAATCATACTACCTGCTGATAAAATAAAAGAAATATTTCTTATCAGAATAAATATATATAAAATGGAATTCTGTGCAGAATTAAATGCAGAAAAAAATGTAAGGTAATTTACTCCTTTCTGTGACACAGCGATAAATAAGGCGGAAACCGAAAAAGGATTATCAAATATTATTGTTATGAGAATATAAAAATAAAGTGTTAGAATTCCATACTCCCTTTCATTTGAATTACTTTTTAAACAGAAAATTCCCAGTAAAAGGAAAAAAATAAAGTTCTTAATAATTTCTTGCCACGGAACAATAAATATATCTTTATACTCATCTAAGGATGACAAATATCTTCCTACAATACTTTTTGGAAAAAAAATTAAAAGAATTATTGCAATAAGTAAACTTAGTTCTGTCCAAAATGCAATTAATCCTGTAACTTTTGAAAACTTATTCATTAATTCTCCTGAATTTTTCACGCCGTTAGGCGTGTCGTCCTAACATCTGCGTAACCTGCATTTGCGGCTCGCTCGCAATGTCAGGTTGAAGCGGGTGTTAGATGTTTCCATCTATTTTATTGGCTTTTAAAACTACATGTATCATATCATCATTTTTATACTGCTTGCCTAATTCTTTTATATTCTCAATAAATTTTTTACTATCTTCAATATATTCATAAAAAGAATATACCTCAAGATTTCCTTTTGCATAACAATAAAATATTTCATTATATTTTTTACACAATTTGAAAAATAACTTATAGTTTTTTGTTTTAATTAAATAATATAATAAATGCATTACAGGGTGTATAATAGTATCCATTATCATATACCGCCATAATTCAAATGAAAAACCTGTTGGAAAATCTTTTCTCTGTAAATCTGCTTCTGTATACAGTAGCACAATATTTTTATATTCATTCAGTTCAAAGATTAGTTTCTTCTGTAATTCTGTAATATGCTTATTCTTATTTTTTATATAATTTTGTTTATTGAATATATCGATATTACTTATTTCTTGAAAATCTTGGTTATGTACAATAGCGTTTAGTTTATTTTTTGAAAACATAATCCATTCCAAAAGATGCGCAATGACATCTTTATAATTCCAATCATCATAATTACTGACAAGTTGTTCACTTTTGTAACTACTTATAAAATCAGCAATATCTATTTCTATTTTATTGATTTCTGTTATTATTTCTTTAATTGTCATTTTTCTTTTTTTCTGTATCCATAATTTTTATCAGCTGGTTCTTAAATTCAGGAATAATGTTTTTTGCAACATCCCACACAATTTCATAATCAACGGAAAAATAACCATGAATGAGTTTATCTCTCATACCGGCAATATTTCTCCATGGAACTTCTTTATATTTAATTATTACATCACTTGAAATATTTTTAACGGCTTCTCCGATAATTTCAATACTTCGTGCAAAAGCTCGTTGCGTTTTTTTCATCTTTTAAAAATACTTCCTTTGATATGGTCCTTATTTCAGATTCCAAAAAAAAACAATTTCATCAAAAATATGCTTAAATAACTCTTCATTTGATCGATACATATTCAACCTCATTGAGTATTCTCTGACCAATATAAGGACTTAAACTTTCTATGGTTAATAAATCTATTTTTGCATTCAAATTATCTTCCAAGTAATAAACTAAATTTATAAAGTTATTATAATTTTTTTTATCATCATGGAATTCTACTAATATATCAATATCGCTATTTTTATTTTGTTTATTATGTACATAAGAACCAAAAAGACCTATTTTTTTTACGCCATAGGACTGGAGAATGTTTTTATTATATTCTAAGAAATGAAAAATCTCTTTTTTTTCTTTAGGTTTCATACTTCTATTATACCTTTTTTTAATATTAAATCTAGATTTATACCTGAAAAATTCAGCTCGTGCAGTAGCACGAGTCCGTCTAACATTCGCTTAACCTGCATTGCCGCAAAGGCAATGTCAGGTTGAAGCGGGTGTTAGATTTTTGCTTTATAAAATTCTCATCCTTATCAAGGCAATAAATGAAATAACTTAAAATAGTTGTTGAATAAAATTCTAGTACAAAGGATACCATAATCCTTGATAGTCGCGATCTACGAATAATTGAGTATCTTTTTTTAATGTTTTTCCATCCTTGTAGTATTCAAGCAGATGAATACTTTCTAAAAAATAATTACCTGTAGACCATTTCCTATAAGAATAAATACGATTATTTATATAGTCATATTTATGTAATTGTATGTTCTGAATCTGACCGGAAGTTTTACACTCTTCATAGATTATATTTCCCATAGTATCATATTTGTATAAATATTCTTCAGAAAATTCGTTTGTACTTTTACCGCCCATGGTAACAGTACCATCATCATTAAAAGTTGCGACAATTGTTCCGCCATAATTGGAATTCTTCCTTTTTTTACTAAGTAGGTACCCTTTACTATCATATGCATATATCAACCCGTCCGAATCCGTACAATATAAGATACCTTTATCCTTATAGTATTGATATGTCACTTCGTGCTGTTCGCCAGAGCCTTTTTTATCCATACGTATTAGATGACCTTTAGTGTTATATTCATAACGCTCTTCCGCGTAATAAACTTCTCCCCGCCTTTGACTCTCTATCTTACAACAAATTTTATTTCCTTGCCCATCATATTCATACCATGTATTATCAGTAGAGCCATTCCCTTCATATATTAATTTTCCTTCGCCATCATACTCTTTTACTTTTATGATGGACAGCCATTTATATATGGTTTCACCGTTATACTCGATTGGAATGTATTGTCTCTGGCCTGCAGATAATTCTTTATCCTGCCCCCACGCCGTACATATCTCAATAATCAAAACAAATAAAAAGCTATACAACTTAATCTTATTTCTCATCTTTCAACCTTTCTTTTGCAATGTTTTTTTCATTGTGAGTTTTATTTTTCGGTCGAAGGACTGTTTCGATTTGTTCCGCGCCCGCCTGCCTCTAGGCAGGTCAATCTAACATTGTTTTAAACCGCAAGTTGCAACAGCAACTTGTCGGCTTTGAAAACGGTGTTAGGTGTTATTAATTAACGTTATACCCGAATTTTCTTGTTAGAAGAGTTTCTTTCCACCACGTTTCTCTTGCTAATATGATTTTATCATCAATGGTTGATTTAAAAATTTCTAAAATTGAATATCTAAAATTTTTCTTTATATATTCAAACTCTATTTTTTTTAGTTCCTTATTTCCTCCATGTCCATTTGCTATATAATTTTCCCATCTTCCAAGAATCATATTTTCTCCATAGGCTGAACCTACATACATTTTTCCAGAATTTATATCTGTTATTAAGTATACGCCTTTCTGATTTTCCAACGCAGTTTTCCATGAATCTATTTTAATTAAGTTTGAAAGTTCATTCCAGCTTACATTTACTTTGTCATAACCTGGAAAATCAATTTTTATAGATTCTCTCTTAATTTCCAAAACATTCATATTTTCTATATACTTTTCTAATCGTAAATATGAAGCTCTAAAATCTTTCTTAAAATTAATAATCAGTTTACCAATGAACTCATTCGCTACATTTAGCAAACAGGTTTCATATTTATATTTACTATTTTCTTCACTTACAGAAACACTTTCATAAATACCAGCAAAAAGCCATTCATCTTTATTCCAATAAATTAGTGACAATATATATTTTCTCCCAAAGTTTTTTTGACTTTGATTCTCTTGCCAATTTTTAAAATTTCCTTCAAGGAATGCATACTTTGGCTCAAATATATCATCACTTCCAGTTGCACAATGAGTTTTTATTTCTTTACATTTTTCTTGCAAAAAAGGAATTAACCTACCTATATTCATATCATTCTCCTATTTATTGCTAAAGTACTCTTACTCTCTTTATATTAAAAACTGCTTAATTTAGTCATTTATTTTTTACCATATAAAAAGTAACTCTTTCACTATGATTATCAGCCGAAGTCCAATATATTAATTCTTCTCCATTTTTGTAATGAATTATTGGCCGTTGAGATATTTCATTTTTACCCCAAGCCCAACAAGGATTATTTGGAGATGCCTTTCTATATTCTTTTAATGTTGGAAGTCGATAACCATTTGCATTCTTATCTAAAACAAAGCCTTTCGCATCTGTATTATAGTTATTATACAGATTTATAGGTTTTTCATTCAAATAATAACAAGGTGTGAGACCTTCTTTTATACTTAAATCATTACAATATGCAATTGCATAAAAAAACCTATAATTAAATACAGGTTTTAACGAATCTTCTAAAGGAAAATCCTCTACAACATAAAGAGTTTTCTCTTGTTCCTTTGTGGGTATAACATACTCCATTTTTTTCCTCCATAACTCAGTGCACAGTCCACCTAACATTGTTTCAGCCCTTCCTCATAATATCATAAAAACTACTCGTTCGCAATCTAAACTGTTACAAGATAAGAAATTAAATCTTTCTTCCATAGTATTACCCGGAACACATCATCAACAGCCAGATTAGGCCTATCTTCACTAAATGATATAAAGACAAATCACATTCGGTCGACAGGGCTTTGAACGCCGAGACCGCCGCGGTTGAGGACGTGGGTGTAAACCATAGTGGTTGAAACATCGCTGTGACCGAGAAGTTCTTGGATGGTGCGGATATCGTAACCGGATTCCAGTAGATGCGTTGCAAATGAGTGGCGGAACGTGTGGCAGCCGATTGGCTTCGGAATACCCGACTGTAAAACAGCTTCGTGCAGAGTGCGCTGAATAACCGAAGGATCAATATGATGCCGTCCCTGCTCACCGGTTTCTTTATTTTGCCATCGGCGTGCTTGGGGAAACACCCACTGCCATGCCCACGTTTTACCGGCATTAGGATATTTTTTTGCAAGGGCAGACGGCAACGGCACTAAACCGAAACCGTCTTTGCAGTCTGCCTCATGGATGCGGCGGACATTTTCCAAATGTTTTTGCAGCGGAAATTTCAAAGATACCGGCAGCATAGTTTTACGGTCTTTTGCTCCCTTTCCGCAGTGTACCGTAATTTCATTTTTATCAAAATCAATATCCTGTACCCGTAACCGCAAGCCTTCCATCAACCTCATTCCCGTTCCATAAAGTAAGCGAATAAAAAGACCATAATCGTTTTCAGGCAACAGCAGGAATAGTCCAAAAGCATTGAGCCGGAATCCAAGCTCTGTTGGGTACTTTTTTTATCGCTTGCAAGATTTTAGAAAAATCTTCTCTACCTGCTTTAAAACGTACTGATAGCGTTTAATATTTATTTTTGTGCATCACGAAGTAGATGCACCCCTGCCGTAAGCCTTTTGAAATAGACTGTTAAGCAGTTGTACATCCCCGCCCAAAAATGAACATCCTTGTTCATTTTTGGGCTACAAGTTTGCAGGAGCAAACTTACTTCCGCTTGGAACCACTGCCCTCCTTGGCAGTTCTGATACGTTGAGCATTTTCAGAAGCCGCACTCGGTTATAACTTTTCCGTAAGCCTTTTGAAATAGACGGCGCAGATACGAGGCACGAGCACAAATTAACCGCAGGCGTATCTTTGATACGTTGAGCATTTATTTTTGCGCAGTAACGCAGTAGATGCCCCTTCCGTAAGCCTTTTGAAATAGACTGTTAAGCAGTTGTACATCCGTGTACAACTGCTTAACGACGAGATTTGTGTACAACACAAATCTCGCTACTGCTTATAACCACGGCCATCCCTGTCCGCTTTGAAATTACGAGGCGCGAGCAAAAATAAAGCGGAGACACGCCACAGAATGTACGTCCTGTACATTCTGTGGCTACGAGTTTAGCCTTACGTCTAAACTCGTTACTGATTTACTCCCCCGCCATCCGTGGCGGCTCTGCTACGTTGAGCATTTATTTTTGCGCAGTAACGCAGTAGATGCCCCTTCCGTAAGCCTTTTGAAAATAGACGGCGCAGATACGAGGCGCGAGCACAAATTAACCGCAGGCGTATCTTTGATACGTTGAGGATTAATTTGTGCGCAGCAACGAAGTAGATGTGCCGTCTATTTCAAAAGGTATGAGGGAAGGCCTTCTGTATAACCTCCTCCATCCTCGTAACAGGATGGAACTGAATGCCTTTCTTTACATGCTCGGGAATTTTTTCGAGGTCGCGGATATTTGCGGCGGGGATGATAATCTCTTTGATGCCGTTGCGGCGGGCGGCGATGGTTTTTTCTTTTAAGCCGCCGATCGGGAGTACCTGACCGGTCAGTGAGAGTTCGCCGGTCATGGCGAGTTTCGGTTTAATGACTTTACCGGACAACAGCGAAAGCAGCGCAACGGTCATCGTGATGCCGGCGGAGGGGCCGTCTTTGGGAGTTGCGCCTTCCGGAATGTGCAGGTGGATAACGTGGTTTTCAAACCACTTAACGCTTGCAATGCCATGTGCGTCGGCAAAGTGGCGCACCCATGTCCATGCAATCGATGCGGACTCCTTCATCACATTGCCCATCTGACCGGTCAGGCGGAATTGCCCCTTGCCCTTATTCGATAAGGCTTCTATCAACAGGGTATCGCCGCCCATGCTCGTCCATGCAAGCCCGATCGCCGTACCGGGGACTTTCGCGTATTTGATATCGTCGTCGCGGAAGATAGGTTTGCCGAGCATCTTTTCGATTTCGGCGGTATCCGGCGCAAACACATCTTTTTCGCCGCGCTCGCCGGTAACCAGCTCAACGGCGATCTTCCGGTGGAGCTTATCGAGGTTCTTTTCAAAGTTGCGTACCCCCGCCTCCCGCGCATAGCCGTTCGCAATATGCAGCAGTATCTGCTTGGAATATTTCACCTGCGCTTTCTTTAAGCCGTTTTTCTCAAGGCTTTTCGGCAACAGGTAGTTCTTTGCGATTTCTACCTTTTCCGAATCGATATAGCCTGCGAGTTGAATAACTTCGGCGCGGTCGAGCAGCGGGCGCGGAATACCGTCAAGTGTGTTCGCCGTCAGAATAAACACGATATGCGATAGGTCAAACGGCAGATCGAGGTAGTGATCGCGGAATGAAACATTCTGTTCGGGGTCGAGCACTTCAAGCAAAGCGCTGGAAGGGTCGCCCTGATAGCTTTGCCCCATCTTATCGATCTCGTCAATCATAAAGACCGGCGCCTTTGTTTTCACGATTTTTAATCCCTGCAAAATCTTGCCGGGCATCGCGCCGATATACGTTCTGCGGTGACCTTTAATTTCAGCCTCATCCCGCATACCGCCCACCGAGAATCGGAAAAACGGTTTATTCATTGCACGGGCAATTGACTTGCCGACACTCGTTTTACCGACACCGGGCTGCCCTACCAATAAAACAATCGAGCCCTTCGTATCGTTTTTCAGCTTCCGTACCGCAAGGTATTCGATAATCCGCTTCTTTACATCCTCCAGCCCGTAATGATCCGCGTCCAAAACTTTTTTCGCTTCTTCTATATTATACGCTTCCGGTTCGGGAGGATTCCACGGGAGTGTCAGCGCGGTTTCAAGATAATTCCGTCCGACAATGTATTCAGGTGAATTCGGCTCGAGGAACTTGAATTTTTCAAACTCAGCTTCTATCGTCTCTTTTACTTCACCTTCAAAATGGAAAGAGTCGATCAGCTTGCGGAATTTCTCTTCATCGGCATCCTTCGGATCGGAGCTCAAGCCCAGCTCTTTTTTGATGCTTTTGAGTTCTTCATGCAGAAAGTATTCGCGCTGATTTTTTTCAATCCGCGTATTCAGATCGGCTTGAATCTTCCGCTGGACATCCAGCAATTCCTTTTCTTTTTTGATATGCACAAAGACCTTTTCCATCCGTTCGCGGACGTTGATCGTTTCCAGTATTTTTTGCTGATCCTCTTTCGGGATGTTTAAAATGCTGGCAGTAAAGTCCGCAATCTTTCCCGGATGGTCGATGTTGACGATGTTGAGCCGCATCTCTTCCGTAAAAAGCGGGTTATTTTCGGAAAGTTCTTTCATCTCTCCGATAAGCCCGCGGAGCATCGCCTTTACCTCAACCGTATTCTCTTCCTCATCTTCGAGGTACTGAACCGCTACGACAATCGGTTTTTTCTCGTTGACAACTTTGCGGATTTTGAACCGCTTTAAGGTTGAAATAAGAATATTGATCCCGCCGTCAGGCAGGTTGATTTTTTTGATAATCCTCGCCGCAGCTCCGATTTGGTATACATCAGAGGCACCCGGATCTTCCGTCTCGTTTTTTAACAGCGAGAGCCCGATAAAACCGGTACTGCCGTACGCTTCTTCGACAGAGCGGATATCATCGGCGTCGTTTATCAAAAGCGGGGTAAAAATCCCCGGATAAATAGGCCGGCCGTTCAGCGGAATAAGATTGATTTTTTTAGGCAAAAGTTCTTCGATTGGAATAACCGCCTTTGCGTCTTGTTGAGTTGACGTATCTGCCGCGTTCGGCGTATCTAAAGTCTTTGAAGTATCTGAATTCATAGCTTTAAATATCGTCATTATTCAGCGAAAAGTCAATAAATGGCCTTTTATCTCTTTAGAAAATGCGGTATACTGACCCTCATGGGGAAAAGTATCGTTTTTGTTAATCAAAAAGGCGGGGTAGGGAAGACCACTTCAGCCGTCAATATCGGCGCATACTTTGCACAGGCAGGGAAGAAAACGCTGCTTGTGGACTTTGATCCGCAGGGAAATATGTCGTCGGGCGTCGGTATTTCCAAAAAGCAGCCGAGTATTTATGATGCAATTGCCGGAAAAATTCCTATCCAAAAAACGGTCAGACCGACGGCGGTTAAGGACTTGTATGCAATCCCTGCCGATATCAATTTATCGGGTGCGACCATCGAACTGGTTGATCAGCAATCTCGAGAATTTTTTCTCCGTGACAATCTCGCGCTCCTTAAAGAAGAATACGAATATATTTTAATTGATTGCCCTCCGTCATTGGGGATTTTAACGCTGAACGGACTCGCCGCTGCGGATGAGGTATTTATTCCGCTGCAGTGTGAGTATTTTGCGCTTGAGGGCTTAACGCTCCTTTTGCAAACCGTTAAAAGAGTACAGGAAAAAATCAATCCCCGCCTTAAAATCGGCGGTATCTTTTTCACGATGTACGATTCCCGTACAAAGCTCGCGCAGGAAGTTGTGCAGCAGGTTACCGCCTATTTTAAAGACCGCGTATGCAGCACGATTATTCCGCGTAACGTCCGCCTCTCCGAAGCGCCCTCCCACGGGCTTCCCATCTGCAAGTATGACGATTCCTGTATCGGCGCCCGCAGCTATGCAAAACTCGCTCAGGAGGTGCTTGACCGTGCCTAAAGCTGCATTAGGTAAAGGACTCGACTCCTTACTTTCTCCCGACATTACGGATTTGTATTCAAACGATGCTGCTGCACAATCTTCGGATGTACAACCAAGTACCGGACAGTCCGGCGCAGGGCAATCAAACGATGGCCAGCCGTTTGAGAGACACTCGAACAATAAACAAACGAACAACGGACAAACGGGAGTGGTGCAGCTGTCCGATACGCAAGACCATACTGCGGTTTCTGCTCCGGTTGAGCTTGACCCCGCGCTATTAAAACCCAATCCGTTTCAGCCCCGTCGCACCTTTAACGAAGAGAGTTTGCAGGAGCTTGCCGCTTCCATCAAAGAACACGGGATTATTCAGCCGATTATCGCGGAAAAAAACGGCGATGAATACTATATTATTGCGGGAGAGCGGAGAACGAGGGCGGCGCTTTTAGCGGGGCTTACACGGGTTCCGGTTATCTTCCGTGAATTTGAAAATAGCAAAAAGCTTGAAATTGCGCTTATCGAAAATATCCAGCGGGAAAACCTCAATCCGATTGAAGAGGCGAAGGCATATCAGGAGATTATGCAGCTGTCCAACCTCAATCAGGAGGAGACCGCCAAGCGGGTAGGGAAGAGCCGATCGGCTGTTGCCAATGCGATGCGGCTTTTACAGCTGCCCGACGAAATGCAGACAGCGCTGGAAAAAGGCTCCATCACCGCAGGTCATGCACGGGCAATTCTCTCTCTTATCAATCCGGCGGATCAAACGCTGCTGTTTACCCGCATTACGGAGCAGTCGCTTTCGGTGCGTGAAGCGGAAATGCAGGCAGCTCAGTTGAAAAACGGCAGCCGCGCCGGACAGAAAAACACGGCACCGCAGCCGGTAAGTCGGCTGGAAGCGGACGATGCGCAGCTTGCAGTCAAAGATATTGAGCAGCAATTTATCGATGCGCTGGGCACAAAGGTGGAAATTAAAGGCGACCTTGAAAAAGGCATCGTGCATATTTCATACTTTTCGCAGGCGGATCTTGATGCGCTATATAATAAAATTGCTGCAAAATAATATTGCAGGAACATAACATCCGATGGCAAACCTTTCCGATTATGTAGTTTGGCGGGGCGATCTTCCCTTTGAAGTGCGCCCGTTCAATGCGGTAGATACGCTGGTTCTGTGTCAACTTTCTTACCTTAACTTTTCCGATATTGTCCCAGCCCAATTTGACGGCGGTATTACGCTGCGGGAAGCTGCCCGTATCTATGCCGCAGATTCTACGCGCGGAACTCCCGAAGAGTTCGGTGTGTTAATCAACCCGCTCACCGCCGATTTACTTAAAGCCGCTGGGGAAACGGAGCGCTTCGGCTCCATTCTTTTAAAAGGCTTTGTGAATGAGATTGACCGCAGTGCGGATAAGCAGTTTGCAGCGATTACCGCCCTGCTTCCAACGGGGTGCATCTGTGTTGTCTATCGGGGTACGGACGATAGTATAATCGGATGGAAAGAAGACTGCCTTTTGAGCCTTTCCGCCCCCATTCCCTCTCACGCTGCAGCAGCGGATTATCTTTCGGCGGCTGCGGAAGCTGCCGTTGTGTGCGGTACCGAAAAGCTTTACATTGCGGGGCATTCCAAGGGCGGAAACCTTGCGCTCTATGCGGCCGGGAGTGCCGCCGCTTCGGTACGGGAGCGGATTGAGCGGGTGTTCTGTTTTGACAGCCCCGGCTTTGCCTTTGATATTGAACAGCGGAGCGGATTTCAAGCGATTATCCCTAAAACCGCCTCTTTTATTCCGCAGTCGTCCGTTGTCGGTGTGCTGTTATCCTATCTGCCGCATTATACCGTTATTGAAAGCGCCGAAACCAACACTTTTTGGCAGCATGATGCATTTTCTTGGCAAATTAAACGGGATGAGTTTGTAACCTATCAGCAAGGGCGGACAAAGGAAAGCTATTTTGCGGAAAAAACCATGCAAGAATGGCTTTCTCATCTTAACGATACCGAGCGGAAAGAATTTATCGAAACGTTGTTTGCCGTTCTATTCGGCACCGGTGCGGAAACGCTCAGTGAATTAACGGCTAATGGACTGGGTCATTCGCTGCATATTTTAAAAGAGCTGCATACGGTAGATTCCGAGCGGCGGAGAGAGCTGTTTGCCGTTATTAAAGCATTCTTCGGGGCGGTTTATACGCATTTTCCCTATCCGTAAGCCTTTATTCGTGCGAGGGGTTAATACCCCGATGCTTTGCTGATGCGACATCTTCTATCCTGAAGGATGCAAAGCAAATCTAACCGAGTTTTTTCGGATGTCCTAGCCGTTTTCTTCCGCTAAATCAAGGCTTTCAGTATTCGGTTTGAATATCTTACTGCAGATAATAAAGCAGATAAAGCTGAGTGCCAATCCCGGAATGATGGGGTCAAGGCCGAAAAGTGAGGTCTTTGTTTGCTCCAGGATGATGACGACAATACTTCCGGCAATGAGCGAGGCGATAGCGCCGATGTTTGACGCCTGCTTCCAATAGTGTCCCATAACATACGGGAAAAAAGCGCCTGCCGCCCGCAGTGTAAACGAGAATAGCAGCAGTTTAATGATGCTGCCGGTGTTAAACAGTGCAATGAGCATACCGAATATGCCGACTATCAGCATAGTGATTTGCGTAACGCGCATAACTTCTTTGTTTGTCGCATTCGGTTTGATGTAAATTTTGTAAATATCGTTTCCGAATATGGAACCGGCGCCCAGTAAGTCAGAGTCGGCACTCGACATCGTTGCAGAAATAATACCGGAAAAGAGAAGTCCGACAATCAATGCAGGCATTGTTGCCATCGCCAAATGCGGCAGCGCGTATTTCAGTCCTTGGCTCAGTATGATATCTCCGTCTATTTTTTTCATATTGATAAGCGCCAACGTAATGATACCGAGAAGCGTCGGAATGAAGGCATATACAAAGTTCAGTATTGCGGAAATGATTGAGCCCTGTACGGCAGCTTTTTCATCACGGGCGGCATAATAGCGAGAAACCGCTTCTTGCCCCACCGAAAACGATGCAATATACATAACGATCATCGAAATAATCGCGCCGATACCGATTCCCTTAAACGGATTGAATGTGTCGGGCGGAACATTTGCCGCAACTGCTTGCATACCGCCTGCAAGATTGAGAGAGAACGGCAGTGCAAGTGCCATACCGATGATAATCAAGAACACCTGCACAAAGTCGGTAATGGTAACGCTCCATAAACCTCCCATAATCGAATACGCGGTAACGACAATGGCAACAATGATGACCGCTACGGGATAATTGATATTCAGCATAAAAGAAACGATTGTGGCCGAAGCGATAAACTGAGAGGCCGTCAAACCGATCAATGGTAAAATCATAATAATTGCGGTAATGAGTCCTGCCGAACCGCTGTAGCGGCGTCTAAAGTATTCGGGTACGGTTTTAACCATTGTCCGGCGCAGACGGGGTGCGAATACGGCAAGCACGATATACGCAATACCCATCGTTGCAACATACCAAAATGCGCTCAATCCCCAGTTGGTGAAGGACTTCTCAGCCACACCGAGCGAGCTTCCTCCTCCGATTTCCGTCGCGGTTAATGTTCCCGCCATTAAAATCGGCCCCAGCCGCCTTCCGGCTACCATAAAATCTTCATTCGTTTTAATCTTTTTTGAAGATATCCAGCCGATAAAAAGCATCAATAAAAGATATGCGACGACAATGACCAATACCATCGTATTCATGATTCCTCCTATTTACAGACGTCTCGGCAAGTTAACTCACATTCTTAAAACGTCATAAATATATACTACTATAGTTTTTTATAATCCGCTACATTGATATTCGAGGTTTTACATATTAAACCTGCCCGGAAACTTCCGTTTCTGAACAGGGTACCTCTTCAGCCTCTTAACGTATCAATTACTTATTAGTTATCACTAAACAAGAAAATTATTGACATTTTGAGGTATTCAGTATAAAGTTTAAGATGACAGTTATCTACTGTTATAAGGAGCAAACATGTCTGGAATCATGATGGTGATCGTGTGTATTGCTCTCGTAATTATCGGTTTAATTCTTGGATGGACGATTCGCTGGCTGTATGCCAGATTTCAACTATCTGCTTCTGAACAGCGTGCAGAGCGGGTTTTACAGGAGGCTATAAAAGAGGCTGAAGCTCAAAAGAAGGATATCCTTCTTGAGGCAAAAGAACAACTTATTCGGGAAAGAAATCAACAAGAACGAGAGAACCGCGAACGGAGAAGCGACCTTCAACGGATGGAACGCCGCTTAACCCAAAAAGAAGAGCAGCTGGATAAACGGCTGGAATTGGCAGAAAAAAATGAAAAGCAACTCGTTGAGCGGGAGGATGCGCTTGACGAACGTGAAAAAGTCTTGGATGGGGAGGAAGAACGGTATAAGGAAGAGCTGGAGCGGATTTCCGGTTTAACACAGGCGCAGGCCAAGGATTTAATTATCCAGAGCCTTGCAAATGAGGCGAAGAAGGATGCGCAGGTTCTTATCAATAGAATAGAAGAAGAAGCGAACCTTACCGCTGAAAAAAAAGCGCGTGATATCTTGGTTACAACCATTCAGCGGCTGACTACGGAGACAACAAGCGATATAACCGTTTCTACGGTGAGCTTGCCGAGTGATGAAATGAAGGGGCGGATTATCGGGCGTGAGGGGCGCAATATACGTGCGCTGGAAACCTTGACCGGTGTCGATATTATTATCGATGATACGCCCGAGGCGGTGGTTATTTCCTGTTTTGATCCGGTGCGGAAAGAAATTGCCCGTATCGCATTGGAGCGGCTTATCCTAGATGGCCGGATTCACCCTGCGCGAATTGAAGAAATCGTACAGAAGGTTACGCGCGAAATTTCGCAAACCGTGTATGAAGAAGGGGAAAAAGTGCTCTTTGACCTCGGTATTCACGATATGGGACAGGAAATGGTGCGTGCGCTCGGCCGCCTGCATTTTAGAACGAGCTACGGACAGAACGTATTGCAGCATTCCAAAGAGGTTGCTATTTTGGCAGGTACGCTTGCCGCAGAAATCGGCGCGAATGTGGAAATCGCAAAACGCGGCGGTTTACTGCATGATATCGGTAAGGGTGCCGAAGCGGATTCCGACAAGAACCATGCCGAAGTCGGTATGGAGATGACGCGGAAGATGAGCCTCGATCCGCGTATCGTCAATGCGGTCGGTTCGCACCATAATGATATTGAGCCGTCCTGTGTGGAATCCGTACTGGTACAGATTGCCGATGCTATTTCCGCCGCACGGCCGGGCGCCCGCCGCGAAACGATGGACAATTACGTCAGACGGCTTGAAAACCTTGAAGCAATTGCAGAAGGGTTCCAAGGCGTTGAGAAAGCGTATGCAATCCAAGCAGGCCGTGAGCTGCGGGTATTGGTAAACAATGAAAAGATACCCGATCAAGAAGTAAAGGCCTTGGGCAGGGATATTGCGAAAAAGATTGAAAACGATTTGAAGTATCCTGGCCGTATTCGGGTAACGCTCATCCGCGAAACACGTATTATCGAATACGCACGATAGCGGAAATGTTCGGTAAAGCAATTCCATTTACCGGTAATTGGTAATGAGTAGTAAAAAGCCGTCCTTAATAGGGCGGCTTTTTTATTTACTACATAAGTTCTATATAAAGTTTAATCATAAAACCCGTAATAACTATATGACCAATAATAACAATAATAAAATTAATTATTTTGTAGTTTAAGCTCGATTGGAAGTATTTTTCAACGAAATATAAAAAGTGATGTCAGAGTTGTTCGGATTATATACCCCGCAAATTGTGCTTGAGCGCCTATTTTTTGCTTCAAATAATTACAAATCCTTAGCGTCGTGGAAATTTTCTACATAAATTTGAAGATGTATCTCTTTGCTTTCTAATGTTTTCACAAAGATATCATATACCTGCAAATTTCTAAGTTTAGCAAAAGTATTCGTATCCGGTTCTTCTGCAGTTCCTGCCATTTCTGAATCTAAATCCTTTTCGCCAAGTGTATTAAGCAAGGTGGAGAACTTTACTTGATTCTTCTTAACTTGTTTATTCAGTTTGTTGAGTGAAGATTCTTTTACGGTAAATAATGTAACCATATAAGCTACTTCATTATTACTCGCATCCAAGGCTTGTACCATAGAAGTGCATTTCATTCCTGTTATTTCAAATTTTTTTCCTGCCGCAGATGTTATTACAATATCAGCTTTTCCTTGAGGTACGATATTGGTTTGCAATGCTGTTACCCCTGTTCCTTTTGCAACCACGCCTCCCAAATACATTGCAACATCATCATTCACTTCCGTAAGCATTTTTTCAGGTTCATACTCATTGGAAAAACCATAGTTTCCGATAACTACCAATACTAATAATAAAAAAAATTTTCTCATTTTTTCTCCTCCGCGCCGTAAGTGTCAACCTAACATTATTTTAAACCGCATTGCATGAAAGTACAATATCGGCTTTGGAAACGGTGTTAGACGTTTTGTTCTTTAGTAATAATCCATTTATTTTTTGCTTTTGAAGCAACATAGCCTTTTGGCAATATATACATTACTTCATACAATGGATATTTAATAATTATTTCTTCTAATGCCACAACTCTAGCATCTTCAGTATTCAATTGTCTGCCAGATAAAAATTGCCAAGATTCATCTTCATTAGAATATACTACTAATTTTATTTTTTCATTATTTTCGAGAACATATTTATCTGTAAAAGTTATCGAACTTTTTGTTTGTAAAAATTTCCATTCTTTTTTATCGATAATGAAATTATATGTATTAATTAGTAGAATCAGCAAAATCATCCAATAAAGATTATATAGGATGCAAATTGCTTTGTTGCTAAATAATTGACCCTTTAAAATAAAAGAAATTATATTAAGAATAACATAAATTACAATTAAATATATAGAGACTTTATAACTAAAATATTCTCTTTTCTTATTTTTCCATAAATTATTTAAAAGCATTTCATAAATTTCAATATTTTCGTGCGTGAATTCATCAGTCTTTTGAATATTAGATTTTTTTCTTGCATCTAAATTCTTTTTACTCACTTTATTGCACAATATTGTCACACATAATCCAACACATATTAAAACAAACGAAATCAATAGGTAATTTATTGAGGATAACAAATTATGATCTTTAATAAAATAATACATTTTTACCCCTTAACTTTCAGCACAGTGCGTATAACATTCGCTTAATCTGCACTTGCGGTCTGTCTGTAATGTCAGGTTGAAGCGGCGCAAAGCTGCGGAAAGCAACTTTTGTGACAAAGGTTTTATCGGCTTTGAAAACCTTGTTATGCTTTTTTTATTTTTACCTTGCCAGTTGATTTTAATAACTGAATCATATTTAGTAAAATACAAATACCACACAAAAACAACGATAAATATATATTTGTAAGTAATTCTCTTTTGACTTCAGGTTCTCTTACTGATTCAAAAGAAAGCTTTACAATTTCAAATATTGGATACCCTTTTATTTCTGGAAGCTTTAATACTTCTTTTATAATAACAGCAATATAACTTAAATATACTCCAACAGCCGTATATACCAAACTTATTAAAGAAATTATAAGTACACCCATCTTGTTCATTTTGCCTTTTGCCCAAACATAGCCTTTTTGTGAAAGATAAAAATATATTAAACCTGACGCACCTGCGATTCTACCTAACAAAAATAAAATGAATGTTACTAATATTCCAGGAATAGAAAAAACTATTGCTGCTATTGAACCTTGAAGATAATTATTTGGTTGGAGCCTAAAATCTTCATACGCATTGTTAATTTTAGTTTCTAATCTTTTTGTACAAGAAGAACACATTGGAACCGGAATACCATCAACATCAAATATATTAAGTCCATCTGTTGCTGTACAGTTATCTCCACTGCATTTTGATTTTTCTTGTGGGTATTTTTGTTTAATATACCCAGTTATGTCATCGATTACTTCTTTTATTTTTGAAATTTTGAAAGGTAAAAAATATTCTGTAAATACAATATGAACATCAAAAGACTGATCGTCAAAAAAATCTATACTTTTTGCATATCCTTTCCTTTTCCAAGATAAAATTTTCTTTTTATCATCTTCATTTAATTCAATTGGAAATATGAAATTCACATTTTTCTGATTCGCCCCATCTGCAAACATAACATATGTATTATTTATAAATCCATAAAAATATGTTCCGTTATTTTTGAATCCAAATTCTTTGCCCAATTTTTTTAAACCTGGAAAAACCATCCTATTCCCCCTTTTTCTGAAAACCACGCCTATAGCGTGTGAGCATAACATTTGCTTAACCTGCATTTGCGGCTTGTCCGCAATGTCAGCTTTGAAAACGGTGTTATGTGTTATTTCAAATTCTCATAGTGTGACCACATTCTAATAATTTTTACTGTGCCCTCATATTCAATACTATCTTCTACCATTTTTCCAACATAAACTTGATAGACAAATCTATGCTGAATATTTAATCTTCTGGAAAAAAGACCTGACAGATTTCCTACCAAAGCTTCATATGGTGGTGGATTTTGAAAAGGATATTTTCTAACAATTTCTATCAGTTCTTTGGCTTTACTATCCAGTTTTGCTGATTTCAAATTCTGTATATCCTTTATAGCTTGTTTTTCATATACAATTTTATACATTTACCACTCTACATCTTTCTCTGAAACACATTCGCTTAATGGAGTTTCAATTCCACTTTTAAGAGAATCATACATTCCTGGAATCGAGTTTAAATATAAAGTCTCCTGAATCGCATTCCAATCATCTTCGCCAATTAATACAGCATTTTTTCCTTTACTATTTGTAAGAGTAATTGGTTCTGAATTGAAATTTACATTTGCAATAAGCTGAAAAAGCTTTGCCCTCGCTTGAGTTACGTTCATCGCATGCATATAAGACCTCTATCATTAGTATAATGTACACTATTACGTACGTCAATATACTTTTTGTCTATTCTTTAATGTTAAAAACCGAAGTTTCATTAAAATTCAAAGGAATATATCTTTGATGAAATATAATTTCCACTATCATCGAATTTAATTGATAAATAGGTAAAAGGCATTCCAAGGGTAAAAATAGATCCTTGCTTTAAGAAATATGACAATTCATTATCTTGAGTGTATTCCATTTCAACGGCTGTAGTTCCAAGTAACTCTAAAACTTTTTCCTTATTTAGCCTTTTCTTTTCTAATATTTGAATTAAATCATCAGACATTTCAAATCTATGACTTACTTTATCCCATTTATTTTTATCAAATTTAGTTTTTTTATTTGATATATAAAAGATACACAATGAGGCAATAAAAAATACAATTACTGATAAAACAATTTTATTCTTTTTTTCCATAATTCAATAGATAATCAAACGCCGCCACTGGCATTGTACACATAACAAGGAATTACCACAACTGTATTCAGATCTTTTATTCCGAGCAAATCATTTTGCATTACGACGGCAGGACGTATTTTTGACGGCAAGCTGCCTACCGGCTGCCCAAAATCAATTGTCCATATCTCACCATGTGTCATTTTTTAATTCCTCCCACATAGTGTTCATTGAACTTCGGGCAATATCATTTTCCATTTCGGTATAATTTTCTTCATTCCGTTTTGTTTTCAAAGACTCGAGCATTTTCCCCATTAAAATAATTGTCTGTTCATAGGAAAGAGAAAGCACTTGTTCCGTAAAATCTGCGTAAGCGGTATCTGACATATCGCACCTCCAACTTTCATTATACCATATTTCAAACAATTTTTCACAAAATTATGCTTTTTTTATCGGATGCCTAATGACCGTTTTCCATTTTTTAGGAGAACTTTTTCTGGGGTCTGAAAGATAAATTTCATGATGCAACCGTTTTTCCGTCATATCGTTTTCATATCCATTGATCGAATGAAATCATCCATAATTTTTACGCTTGTCGGTTCATCGTCATAAGAACCGTTATGCATTATCTGAACGCACAAGCCTTCTTCAATCGATAGAAATTCCGCAGAGGAGCAATCGATTTTTTTCTTTTCAGCAGCAGTCTTTACAGCCCAATCAAAATCTTTTTTTGTAACAAAATCTGGAATACGAATTACCGAAATCCAATTGAAGCTTGATTTGTCTGAATAGTCTACGCCGTCTATCCCGGTCTGCCACCAAAAACCTTCCAACGGAGGAACAACATATTCAAAAAATTCGTTAATTTTATAATCAGTCTTGTAACTCATTTTTAGAGTATACGCTACCGCATATAATACTCCAACTACCCGCTGATAAGCGCCGCCTGCTTCATTTGGATTTCCTTTTCCCCTAACTGCAATATAATTCATTTTTGGAACTGTTACAATTTCTGGTTTATTTTTGGGAAGATAAAATTCCCGGTATTCTTTCTTGAAATCAAATGCCATTCTTTTCTCCATAATAGCTGCCCGAAGGGCAGTCCACATAACAACTACTTAAACGGTTTTGCGGCTTGACCGCAAAATCCGTTTTGAAGTTTTGTTATGTGATGTTTCAAAATGGACATACTGTATCCGTCAAATAATATAGATCAATGGAATATACATTACAGCAAATCCTCATATCTTATATATCCGCCATAAGGATTTTCGTAAATAATTTTACTAATACAATCGTTCTTATCAAAAATAAAGAACATATCTATTCCATTATCGTGATAGTCAACAGAACAGCGGTAACGTCCGTCAGAATTAACGTAAAGGTCATTCCCTAAAATTTTAAAAAGAGCTTCTTTCTTCATTCCGACTTTTATACCATATAGAAGTTCAAAGTACCTTGTATCAATCTCAAATTCTCTATGATTAAAATATATCTGACCATTATACTTTTCGTATTCTGTTATTATAGAATCAAATCTTTTTATAAGCATATTGATTCTTGCATACTCCAAAGTATACGAATAACTGTCTGCCCGTTTGATTGTTATTTCTTTTCTATTACCAAACTCTTTCTGATACACGCATTTAAAACTATCATCTGACCGGTTATATGAGAATAATGTCAGATACACTTCTCCGTCTAACGGATGGTGGTATTTTACTTTAAAATCTAATTCTGTAATCCAATATGCATTTATCCAAACATTTTCATTTTCTGAAATACATGCCCAATAATCTAAAATACCATCAACAAATTTACCGAACCCTGAATATGAATAAATGTTTATAATTGAATTTTTATCTTTTTTCCCCACTATTTCAGCATTAAGACCGGGACATCTTCTTAATCGTACTCCATTATCAATTACCAATCCTTGTCTATTTTGGGCAAATACGCTGAAATTCAAAATCAAACACAAAAAAAGGATAGCTTTTTTCATTTTTTTTACTCCGCATTTATTTTCTGTGCTCCAGTGCGAGCAGTCCACATAACATTGTTTCAGCCCTTCCTCATAATATCATAAAAACTACTCGTTCGCAATCTAAACTGTTACAAGATAAGAAATTAAATCTTTCTTCCATAGTACCCACCGGAACACATCATCAACAGCCAGATTAGGCCTATCTTCGCTAAATAGAATAAAGACAAATCGCATTCAATCTATAGGATACATAATTAATAATACGCTCGGTACCAAAAGTACAAATTGATAATCTTGCTATGATGTTTGATGGCGAGAAGATGAAATTACACTCCACCTCACCATAAGATTATGTTCGGCATAGAGGTTAAATACTCAGACCAGATATTTATCATATCCATCGCAAGTCACATCTAAAGAAAACTTCTAAAACATGAAGTTTTTAGCAGTTCCCAATACTTTCTTAGAATATATCTTCCTTTTTGACATTCCCCCGATTTCGCTATATACTGAAATCATCATAGATGATAGCGATTCTCTTAAAGAGAGAATATCTATCGGTATTCTACATTTATTATTTCATGATAGGAGTTTTTATGATTATTTTGACATTGAACTGCGGCAGTTCTTCGGTAAAGTATCAGGTGTATGATTGGGACAATAAAAGTGTCCTCGCATCGGGTGTTGTAGAGCGGGTAACCCAACCCGGCAGCGTGATTACCCACGAGGCAAGAGGAAAAGACAAGTATGTGCTGGAAAGTCCTTGTCCAACCCACACGGATGCGGTTCAGCTCATCATTAAAACGTTGACGCATTCGTCCGTAGGTGTTATCACCGATATGAATGTGATTAAGGCTGTCGGGCACCGTGTAACCCATGGCGGAGATAAGTTTATCAAATCGGTTATCGTAACCCCCGAAATTCTCAATACGTTCCGCGAAGTACAGGATTTAGGCCCGCTCCACAACCCTGCCAATATCATGGGTATCGAGGCTGCTCAGAAGATTTTACCGAATGTCCCGCACTGCGCGATTATCGACACGGCATGGCATCAGACGATGCCCGAGACCAGCTTTATGTATGCTATTCCGCATGAATGGTATGAAAAATACTATGCCCGCCGCTACGGATTCCACGGTACCAGCTTTTTATACACAGCAAAGCGGGCGTCCGTCATTCTTGGAAAAAAGCCTGAGGATACCAATATCGTCATCGCCCATATTGGGAACGGCGCTTCGATGTGCTGCGTTAAGCAGGGCAAGAGTTTCGATACCTCGATGGGACTGACACCCTTGGAAGGCTTAGTCATGGGAACCCGCTCCGGCGATTGCGACCCGGCGCTTCCCTTCTATATTATGCGAAAAACCGGCATGACACCGGCGGAAATGGATACTGCCTTGAACAAGAAATCAGGCTTACTCGGTGTTACCGGACAATATGTTGACCGCCGCGATGTTTCAGAAGCTATGGGGGAAGGCGATAAACGGGCACGGCTTGCCTTTAATATGGAAGTATATCGCTTGCAAAAATATTTTGGCGCCTATATTGCTGCGCTTGGTCAAAAACCGGATGCAATCGTCTTCACTGCCGGTGTAGGAGAATTCGGCTTTGACACCCGGCTCGCCGTCTGCGAAGGCTTAACCCATCTCGGTATCAAGATTGATCCCAAAAAGAATGCGCTTGCCCGCACCCGCAATGCAGAAACCTGCATCAGTGCTGATGACTCGCCGGTAAAGATATTTGTTATCCCCACCGACGAAGAGCTCGTTATGACGGAAGACGCATATGCATTGATGAAGGGAACCTACGACGTGCATACCAAGTTCACCTATTCATTCCAATCGCCCGACTATGTCAACAAGGCTCGTGCGGAAGGCTTAAAAAAAGACCTTGAAAAAAAACCGGAGCTTGCAAACATCGTCGTAAAGATTCCGGGCGCACGGTAAACATGGGGCTGTCTAAAAATTTCAGTTTTTGGACAGCTTCCTTAGATTTAGATACGATGTTTAAAATTAAGTCGTTGCTGTATAAAGACTTAATTTTAAATTCGTCGGAGATGTTTCGAAACTAACCAACTTTTGGGACATCCCCATTGTTTCTGACCTACATCCGTGCATGTCGGGAGTTGAAGTTTCGCCTGATGCGTTTATCCTCGGCCGGACGAAAGGCTTACAGCTGATGTGAGGTCGTCGGACATCTCTAAAAAGCTAACCGAGCTTTTAGAGATGTCCATAAACCTTATATCTCGTCTAGGATTGCGTACAGGTACCCGCATCAGGCCGTGTTCTTCCCTCACTCCCCTTGTCTGCAACCATAGTTCTTTTTACATAACCAAGGTTCTTTTTTATTGGAATCGCTTTTTGTATAGAAGATTTTTGATATTATATTCTAATTTCCGCTTCGTTGTCGAGCAGTGTGTATACTGAGTACTGCTCAACGCGTCCAAATCTTTAGGAGGATATATTAATGGATAAAAATGGAAGGACGAACCTGTTTTTAGGCTGGGCAGCGGTGCTGATGCTTGCCGCATCGGTTTTATTTACCGCCTGTCCCAATGCAACAAAGACACCGGAGTCGCCTACACCGATGCCTGAGTACACACCCGTCGCTTACGACAAACTTGCAGAATACCTTGCAAATACTGCTTCAACCACAGAGATAAACAAAATCGAAGTAACCGGTCTTGAGGCAGAGCACTTAAAAGGGGATGATTTCGGATATTCCCCTAAACCGAGTCCGCTCGGAGCAATCCTGCAAGCCCACCCGACTAAAAAGGTTGCACTTAAATTAGGCGGAAGCGTATCAGCTCTTATGGATATGCCCTTCTGCTTTTACGGCTGCAAAAGCCTTGTAAGAGTAACGGCAATACCGAAAGGTGTTAAGGATATGACTGGCTGCTTTGACTCATGTACAAGCCTTACGCAGGCGCCGGTACTGCCGGAAAGCGTTACGAAGGTGACTGGCTGCTTTGACTCATGTACAAGCCTTACGCAGGCGCCGGTACTGCCGGAAAGCGTTACGAAGATGACCGGCTGCTTTCGAGACTGTACAAGCCTTACAAAGGCGCCTGCGATACCGAAAGGCGTTGACGATATGAAAAGTTGCTTTGCCTCATGCATAAATCTTACGCAAGCACCGGCAATACCGGAAGGCGTTAAGGATATGAGCTACTGCTTTCAAAACTGTACAAGTCTTACAAAGGCTCCGGCATCAATACCGGCAAGTGTTGAAAATATGAGTCAATGCTTTGAAAACTGCACAAGTCTTACAGAGGCTCCTGCATCAATACCGGCAAGTGTTAAAGATATGAGCCAATGCTTTCAAAAATGCACAAGTCTTACGCAGGGACCGGCAATATCGGAAGGCGTTGAGGACATGAAAGCCTGCTTTTGGGGCTGCACAAGTCTTACGGAGGTTCCGGCAATACCGGCAAGCGTTACGGAGATGTCAGGCTGCTTTCTCGACTGTGAAGTGCTTACCTCCGTTACGCTTAAATGCAATTATGGTGACGGTAAGTTTGTCAGTGCATTCAAGAGCTGCATTGCCCTCGGCGAAAAGAGCATAAAAGTACCGCAAGCGTATTACGGCAACTACACTACAGCTAAAGCGCTCCATAGTATGGTTGTTCCCGGCACTACCGAAGCCGAAAAAAAAGCAAAGTTTGAAGGGCTGACGCAGCTTAATCCTTAATTCAATGCATAATGGATAATTCCTTTAATTGATAATTGGTAATGGGTAATCGATGTTGGCGGCAGAAGCCAATTATTACCCATTACAAATTGCAAAATTATTTCCATCCCCTTCGCCCCATCCTATCTTCTTTAAACAACGAGCTTAGTCATCTATTTAAGAAAAAGCAAACTGCACTTTTGTATTTTAATATTGGTTTCTTCTTGACAATTACTTCTGTTTAGCATTAGTATAGAAGTATGATAAGAAGTTTTGATGATATAGAAACAGAAGCAATATGCAAAGGTAATAAAAGTAAAAAGTTACCGATGACAATTCAGAATGTTGCAAGAAGAAAACTTCGAATGATTGAAGCTGCAAAAGTGGTAGAAGATTTAAGGATTCCTCTGGGAAATCGTTTAGAAAAACTTGTTGGGAATTTAGACGGATTTTATTCAATCAGAATAAATGATCAATGGAGAATTATATTTAAGTTTGAAAATGGAGGTGCAGAAAATGTTAGAATCACAGATTATCACTGATGAAGATGAAAAATTACCCAATATTCATCCAGGGGAAATTCTTAAAGAAGATTTTTTAGATGCGATGAACATTTCTGCATATCGTCTGGCAAAAGAAATCAATGTTCCTGAAACAAGAATCTCCGAAATAATTCACGGAAAGCGTTCAATTACTGCGGATACCGCTATCAGATTTTCAAAATTCTTTGGAACGACAGCAGAATTCTGGCTCAATCTTCAGAATTTGTATGATTTAGAAGAAGAAAACAATAATCACTCCCGAGAATTTGAAACAATAAAAATGCACGCATATGCATAAATTGTCTAACATCCGCTTCAACGCTGACAAACGGGATTATGCCCATTTGCAGATTAAGCGAATGTTAGCAGCCGAATATGACTATGATACGTTGAGGATTTTCAGTAGCGGCAGGGATAAATAAGTGTTTTTGCAAATAAACTTTACGTAAGTCTTTTAAAAATAGGTGGAGCAGACGCTAGAAGCCTAGCCGAAATAAAACGGATGCACGCCACAGAATGTACGTCCTGTACATTCTGTGGCTACGAGTTTAGCCTTACGTCTAAACTCATTACTGATTTACTCCCCCGTCATCCGTGGCGGTTCTGATACGGTGAGCATTTTCAGAAGCGGCACGGATAAATAAGTGCTTTTGAAAATAAATTTTTCGTAAGCCGTTTGAAAATAGACGATGCAGATACGAGGCGCGAGCACAAATTAACCGCAGGCGTATCTATGATACGTTGAGGATTAATTTGTGCGCAGCAACGAAGTAGATGCGCCGTATATTTTCAAACGGAGAAAAGGAGACTCGTATGTACATAAAAAAATTGATAGGCACCCAATGCTATCTTGCGCCGCTCAATATTGAAGATGCCGAACAGTATGCCGTTTGGCTCAACGATATGGAAGTGACCGAAAATCTGCAATTAATTTCGTCGATTATTCCTGTCGATGGAGAAAGAGAGCTTCTAAAAAAGCTCGCTCAAGATCACAATTACGGTATCATCGACAAAAAGACTAATGAACTGATTGGCAATGTAGGCTTTATCGACATCAATCACCTTCACCGGACGGCGGAAATCGGTATCTTCATCGGCAATAAGGGCTATTGGGGTAAGGGATACGGGCGAGAAGCGCTGTCGCTGCTGCTGGATTACGCTTTTAAAAAGCTCAACTTGCATAATATTCTATTACGAGTGTATGACTTTAATCGGCGTGCCGTTGCCTGCTACGAAAAAGTCGGCTTTAAAAAAATCGGAGAAATCCGCGACGGTTTAACCCGAAATATGGAATATCACAATATCATCCTGATGGATATTCTACCTGCAGATTTTTACGAAGCAAATCCGCAGTATAAAGTTGAAAAATAAGGAAACGCTTGCATAAAGTGTCGGAACTTCATAAAATACCGGAGTAACTTCAGCGGCCACAATAAGGCTGCCTTGTTATCCGTCGAGTTTCGGCAAAGCCGAAACATCGCTTATTAAACATGTGCGCTTTTCGCGCACTAATTCAACAGTTTCCAAAATACACATTTTATTCAACTGTTGAATTTTAAGGAATACCATGCTTGACTATCGATTTATCAAAAATAATTTGGAAGCGGTTAAACAAAATATTATTAACCGTGCGATGCATGCCGATGCGGAAGCTGCCGTCCGCCTCTTTGACGAGCGAACTGAGATGGTAACTGCGTTGCAAGGGCTTCAGGCAAAACGAAATGAAAACTCCCTTGCAATGAAAAAGGCAAAGGACGCCGCAGAACGAAATGCGCTTATCGAAACGGGTAAGGCGATCAAGGCTGAAATTGCAGCTGCCGAAGCAGCATTAAAAGAAAAGGAAGCGGCGCTTGATGCGGCCATGATGCAGATTCCGAATATGGCGCACCCTGATGCTCCGATCGGCAAAGAAGATACGGAGAACTGCGAAGTAAAGCGAGTTGGTACCGTTCCTCAGTTCGATTTTGAGCCTAAGGATCACGTACAACTGGCGGAAGCGCTCGACTTAATCGACTTTGATGCTGCGACAAAGGTCTCCGGTGTAAAGTTTTACTACCTCAAAAATGAAGCAGTGTTTTTGGAACAGGCGCTGGTACTGTATGGCCTGAATATTTTGCGCAAGCACGGATTTACCCCGTTTATTACCCCGGATGTCGCAAAAGAAGAAATTCTCCGCGGTATCGGTTTTAATCCGCGCGGAAGCGAATCGAATGTCTATACTATAGAAGACGAAGGTACCTGCCTTGTCGCCACGGCGGAAATTACGCTTGGTGGCTATCATGCGGACGAAATACTCGAAAAAGCAAAGCTCCCGTTGATGTATTGCGGACTTTCGCACTGTTTTCGGCGCGAGGCTGGAGCTGCGGGGCAGTTCTCCAAGGGATTATACCGCGTACACCAATTTACCAAGCTGGAGATGTTCGTATACTGCACCCCCGAAGAATCGGATGCCATTCACGAAAAACTCCGTCTTATCGAAGAAGAAATCTTTACCGGTTTAGGCATTGCGTTCCGCGTTGTCGACACCTGTACCGGAGACCTCGGCGCTCCCGCCTATCGTAAATGGGATTTGGAAGCATGGATGCCCGGGCGCAACGGCGGGGAATGGGGAGAAGTTACCTCTACCTCAAACTGTACCGACTATCAGGCGCGCCGCCTCAATGTACGGTTTAAAGACGATGACGGAAAAAATAAATATGTGCATATGCTGAACGGTACGGCGATTGCCGTGTCCCGTGCGCTTGTCGCCATCATAGAAAATTATCAGCAGAAGGATGGCAGTATCAAAATTCCCGAAGTACTGGTGCCCTATTGCGGATTTGACGTCATCAAAAAGAGATAGGAGCGTTTGCAAAGTCTTGCATAAACCTCTCTATTTTTATATAATGCGTGATAATTTACTAAATTTCTGGAGTATCTGTCTATGAGCGGAGTGAGCATTGCATTATTGGTATTTTTCATTATAGTTGCTTTTTTAATTGTGGGGTTGGTATTATTACAGAATGAAGAAGGAGACAGCTTAGGCGGTCTTTTTTCGGGTGGATCGAATTCCGCATTCGGCTCACGTTCCGGCAACATTCTGACAAGGGCAACGTATACCCTGATAACACTTTTCTTTGTCGTTACCTTTTTCCTTGCATGGCTGAACAAAAGTCCCGGCGATTCCGGCTTGCAGCAAGACGCTCAAATACAGCAGGCGGAAACAGCAACGGAATGGTGGAAAGAGAAAGATTCCGATTCCGGCAAAACCGATACTACGGAAAATACCGAAACCGATCCTCGATCTTCCGAAGAGGCGGCAGCTAATAATACGTCTCATTAAAAAGAACTGTTGTATTTAATAACTGTTTTTGTTTTTTGGAATATGAATCGAAATAAGTTGCGGCGAGATGAATATATCTCTATTTCATTCTAGGATTGTTCCTCTATAAAAGGAGCGTACAGGTAGGCATGAAATATTTTATTACATTCGTTAGCACACTTTTTTTAATGGCCGGTTTAGTATTCTGTGCGGATATAACACCACTCTCATTCTATACCGAACCGGTGCTATTCCCCTTTAACGAAGTTGTCGGCATTGCAGAAGACAGCCATGATTGTCTGTACTTTGCTACCCGTTCTGGTCTTATTAAGTATAACGGGATTACGTCCGAAAAATATGAACACCTGCCTTTTGATAATACTACGATCCGTTCAAGTCAGATTCAGACAGCCTATATGGACGCCGATGACATACTTTGGCTTGGCACATACAACGGATTAGAGCGTTTCGATATTAAAAATGGAACAATCACCCATTTTCCTGTCAGCGATGATGTGATTACAGCGGTTTTTCGCGATTCAAAGCGGCACTTATGGATAGGGACAATTAATGGATTATATTTTTGCCGCGATGGAGGCTGTAAGAACTTTACCCCTTTCAATAACCATCAATATAACTCTTTTATCGGGAACAACACCATCAGATCAATCAGCGAGGACTCTCGCGGTGTCATTTACGCCTCAACGTATGACGGGGTGTGGCAATACAATGAAACAGAGAGGTCTTTTGAGCCGTGCAGCCTCATACCTGAGGGATGTCCCGGAAAAAACGGTGTTGTTTACCATTTTATCGAAGACATCAGCGGCGTATATTGGCTTTCCGTTTGGGGAGTTGGACTTATCCGTATTGTACCGGACAAAAATAAATATGAAATCTATTCGCTACCGGATGCGCGAATATATACACTCTATAATAATTTTATTACCGACGATTACATTGCGGTAGGTACGTGGGGCGGCGGTCTGTACGTCATCAATAAAAAGACAAAAGAAGTAACCCCATATAAAGCTAATCAGAACCTGGCGGGGGCTCTGACCAATAATGTCGTATATTCACTTTTTATAAACAAATACAATATGCTCTTTGTCGGGACCGCTGATGCGCTCAATATAGCGGATTTGAGCCGCCTTTCAGGCGATATTGCCGTACCGCTCTATGACGAAGGTGCTGCAAGTCAAAAAAAGTTATCGCATCTTGACGATACAATCTCTTGTTTAGCATCCAGTACGAACTATATTTGGGCGGCTTCCAATAACATCCTTGTTCGATACGACCTTGATCAGTTGGAACCGGAAGAGTTCCCGTTCATAGTGAGTAAAGATCAAGTAAACGGTGTGATTATTTATTCTATCAGTGTTATCAGCGATACGGAAGCTTGGATAGGTACTAATAAAGGCCTGTACTTCTTTGATTCAAATACGGCTTCATTTACGCCGATTTCTTTATATAACGGCAGAATATCCGATACTTCAAGTTTTTTGGTGCGTTCTGTTTATCAAGACGCTGATGATACGCTCTGGATCGGTACGTACGGTGCGGGGCTTGTCCATTTTTCACCCATAAAGGGAATACTTTCACAATACCGTCATTCAGACGTTCCCCGTTCGTTAAGTAACGATATTATCTTTTTTACCAATCGAGACAGTCGCGGTACACTGTGGGTAGGTACAAATAGAGGTCTTTGTCGATATGTATCGGAGACAGACGATTTTATTTCGTACCTGTACGACGTAAATAAGCCTACGGGAATTTCTGCCAATCGTATTGATTCTTTTTGCGAAGATTCAAGAGGATTTCTATGGTTTGGCACAAACGACGGCGGTATTTGCCGGTTCGATCCAAAAACAGAACTCTTCCATACCTATACAAAAAGTATCGGTCTCTCCTCTAACCGGATCATCGGTATTACCGATGCGGATGACGGATTTCTATGGATAACAGCACTCAAATATTTAAATTTATTCGATATAGCACATGAAACGGCTCAAGCATATAATATCACCAATATACGCCGATATGGTTATTTCTCATGTGCGCCCATTGCTTTAAAAGACAAGGGATTGTTTTTCTTCGGCACCGATAAGGGTATATTAAAAATATCTCAAGAAAAGCTCTATGCATTCAGACTCCAGTTTGCGCCCATTAAAATACGAGCATTGACTGCAGACGGCCAGTCAATTAACCTTTATACAAGAAAGCAATCAATTACCTTCAGTTACAAAACAAAGGATATTAAAATTTCGTTTGCAGCGCCCTACTTTTCTCAGCATAAAAAGCCAATCGCTGCCTACAAATTGGTAGGCTTTGATAAAGATTGGGTTGTTGCTTCAGATAGGGATTTTGTACGATACACTAACCTTTCCCCCGGTTCGTATACGTTCTTAGTAAAAAATGTAGCAGAGGGACAAGATGCCGTACACGACAGCATTTCGTTCACCATACGGCAGAGTTTTCTTATTTCTCCCGTTATGATTTGGTTTTATATAGTCGTAGTATCTGTGATTGTTTTCCTAGCATATAAGATTCATAAGTTGTATTGGTTGCAGCGATATACCGATCTGCTCGAAGAAAAACAACTAGTGCTCATACAAGATAACTTTACCCTCAAAGAGCTTTCCCTGCTCGATCACTTAACCGGAATAGGCAATCGCCGGTATATCGATATGCTCGGTTTAAAAATATGGCAAATGGCGATAGAGCATAATGTTCCGATAGCGGTTATGATGTTCGATATCGACTTTTTTAAAAATTATAATGATCGCTTCGGCCATCAAGCAGGTGACGAACTGCTGCGTTTGATTGGAGCAGATTTAAAAAAGCGCATTAGAACGGAGACAGACTTGATAGGTCGGTATGGCGGAGAAGAATTCTTGATTGTAATGTATAATTTGCCTCCTGAAAAGGCGATTCATATTGCGGAAGGAATCAGAAAAACAATAGAAACAATGCATGGGCGGTACGCCACAGAAATGGTAGGACAGGCAACTATCAGTATCGGAGTCTTTGCGGGGAAACCTACCGAAAAAGATACTTTTGAACAAATGATCCATAAAGCGGATTGCGCCCTCTATCGCGCAAAACAGACGGGAAGAAATAAAGTTGTATTTTATGATACGACGATGGATCAGATAACAGACTGTAACTGACATACCGGCTATCCCTGATGCGGCTCGATCGAAATAGTGCTCACAGAATATTGGAATATTAAAAAGGAGCAGTGTGTGTGTAACCTTACTACTATGCGAAATATCGGCATCATGGCGCATATCGATGCCGGAAAAACAACGACAACCGAACGTATTCTTTTTTATACCGGAAAAATTCACCGTATCGGAGAAATCGATGACGGGGCTGCGGCAATGGACTGGATGCAGCAGGAACAAGACCGAGGTATCACCATTCAAAGTGCCGCAACGACAACCTATTGGCGTAATCACCAAATCAATATTATTGACACTCCGGGGCACGTCGACTTTACTGCTGAGGTGGAGCGCTCCTTGCGCGTACTCGACGGTGCAGTTGCCGTACTCTGCGCGGTAGGGTGGGTACAGCCGCAGACGGAAACGGTGTGGCGGCAGGCGGATCATTACCATGTACCGCGCATCTGCTTTGTAAACAAAATGGATAGAATCGGCGCCGATTTTTTTGCGGCGATGGAGGATGTTAAAGAAAAATTCAGCTGTACGGTGATGCCGCTAGAAATTCCCATCGGCAGCGCGGAAAGTTTTGAAGGAGTTATCGATCTTATAACAATGGAAGAAATCCGCTGGGATGCGGACACCGAAGGCGAAAAATTTACTCGCAGCCCGCTTTCCGACCAATACCGTGCGGAGGCTGAAAAATATCGTGAAAAAATGCTGGATGTTGTTTCCGCCTACTCTGATGCGGTAACGGATTTAATACTTGAGGGAGAACCCATTCCGGCAGAATTGATCAAAAAAGAAATTCGAGCGGCGGTACTCCGGCGTGATTATATTCCATTTTTGTGCGGAGCTTCGCGGCGCAATATCGGTATTCAGCCGCTCATCGACGCAATTGTGGACTATCTGCCCGCACCCGACGAAGTTGCTCCTGCCGAAGGAATACAGGTCAAAAAAGGTACAGCGGTTTCCGTTCCCTGTAAAAGCGGCGGTGTGCCGCTTGGTTTAGTCTTTAAGATTCAATACGATCGAGAGGCCGGTGCGCTCTGCTATGTCCGTATGTATTCGGGAAAGGTAAAATCCGGTGATCAGATATATAATGTCGGCAAGAAAAAACGGGAGCGGATCGGCCGTATCCTGCGGATGCACTCCAATAAATCCGAGCCGATGGATAGCGTGGAAGCAGGAGATATTGCCGTATTTGTCGGGCTCAAATTGGCGCAAACGGGCGATACGCTCGGCAGCGAAGGGATGCCGATACTCCTTGAATCCATGCAGTTTCCCGAACCGGTTATCTCCGTAGCCATCGAACCGAAAAGTCTTTCGGAAAGCGATAAACTCAAAGAAACACTCGCGATTCTATCACGGGAAGATCCCACCTTTATAAGCCGTGAGGATGCGGAGACGGGACAGCTGATTATCTCCGGTATGGGTGAACTGCACTTGGATGTTCTTACAACCCGTATGCTGCAGGACTTTAAGGTGGAAGCCCGTATCGGCAAGCCTCAGGTAACCTACCGCGAATCCGTTACACAAACGGTAGAACACACCGAGCGATTCAGCAAGGTGCTGGCCGGTAAAGAGCAGGCGGCACAGCTCACGCTCCGTGTAGAGCCGCTTGAACGAGGTTCGGGGAATAGCTTTAAGAACACGGTTAAGGTCTCGACGGGCGGCACTCCGCAGGCGCATTCCCTCCCTGAAGATATTATCGAGGCGGTGGAGCACGCGATCCGCGGCGCCTTTAATTCGGGTATTCAATACGGCTATCCGTGCGTAGACATCGGCGTAACGCTCATCGATGCCGAATACGACGAGCTGACTGCGACAACCTTTGCGTTTGAAGCCGCCGCTGCGATGGGCTTTGACGAGGCGTGCCGAAAAGCCGCTCCCGAACTGCTTGAGCCGGTGATGAATGTTGATATTCTCTGTCCTAAGGAATTTGTCGGAGATGCGATGAGTCAGATGACGCAGCGCGGCGGCATGGTACTCGGCATGGATTCGAAGCCGAATATCGATGTCATTCATGCACAAGCGCCGATGGCGAAACTCTTCGGCTTTTCTACCGATTTACGCTCCGTTACGCAGGGACGCGCCTCTTTTACGATGAGCTTTAGTCATTTTGAAATTAAAAAAGGCGGCCTCGGCAGCTAACCGACCAACAACCGGTTAACCGGCAAAGCAGGTGCCGACATCCCACGCGGCGCGAATCATCGGGTGGTCTTCCGGTACTTTCTTGACCTTATCGGCGACCTTACTGAGGGGTACGGCGGTGATTCCCCCCTGTTGCAGAGCTGTCATAACGCCGTACCGTTCCTCTGCGGCGAACTCGGCAGCAGCAGCGCCGAAGCGCGTTGCCAATATACGGTCATAGCCGGAGGGGGTACCGCCCCTCTGCAAATAGCCGAGCACCGTAACCCGCGCATCGGCACCGGTAGCCGCTTCTATCTCCCCTGCGACCCGATATCCGATCGAACCGACCATAGATTTACGTGCTTCCTTTAAGGCTTTTTTGTTCATATCCTTTTCGCTAAACGATACGGCACCTTCGGCAACAGCAATTACGGAAAAATGTTTTCCTTTTTTACGGCGTTCCAGTAAGTGCTCGGCTATTGCTTCAATCCGGTAGGGGATTTCGGGGATGATAATAACATCGCTGCCGCCGGCAATACCCGCGTAGAGCGCAAGCCATCCCGCCTTATGTCCCATAATTTCTATCACCATAATACGGTTATGACTCGCCGCCGTCGTATGCAGCCGGTCAATAGCATCCGTTGCAATATCAAGCGCGGTGTGGAAGCCGAAGCTCATATCATTATGCACAATATCGTTGTCGATGGTTTTCGGAATACCGATGATATTCAGTCCTTCATTTGCGAGCATATCGGCAGTAGTCTGCGAGCCATTGCCGCCGAGGACGGCGAGACAGTCTAAACGTAAGTCTTTGTAATTTTTTTTAATACAATCAACCGCCCCGCTGCCGTCCGCATTACGCCAACCGCGGTCTTTAAACGGTTTTTCACGGGAAGCCCCCAAAATAGTCCCTCCGCGCGCGAGGATGCCGGAAAGATCTTGCTCCGTCAATATATGATACTTATTTTCGATGAGGCCGCGGTACCCTTGCTCAATACCAACCACTTCCATTCCGTAACGGTTCATCGCTGTCCGAGCTAAAGCTCTGATAGCGGCGTTTAAGCCGGGAGCATCGCCCCCCGATGTTAAAATGCCGAGGCGTTTATGTGCAGTCATATTAAAAGAATACCCTGCTTTCCCCGCTTATGCAAGTGCGCACTGGTAACAGGTATAAAAATTCGCTATACTGAAAAAATGAGTGAATTGATACAACCGAAAGTTCTTAAAGGATTTAGAGATTTTTTACCGCGCGACGAAATACGGCGGGCACTTTTAATCGAAACCGTTACCAATGTATTTAGAAATGCAGGGTTCGTACCCATCGACACCCCTGCTTTGGAATATTCCGAAGTGCTGTTGCGCAAAAGCAACGGGGAAACCGAAAAGCAAGTATTCCGTTTTAACGATAACGGCGGACGCGACATTGCACTCCGTTTTGACCTGACCGTTCCCTTTGCCCGCTTTATTGCGGAGCACTACAGCGAATTATATTTTCCGTTTAAGCGATATCATATTGCAAAAGTCTGGCGCGGCGAAAAACCGCAGGCGGGACGTTACCGCGAGTTTATTCAATGCGATTTTGACAGCGTCGGTTCAGACTGTGCTTATACCGATTTTGAAATCCTGAAAATTATGTATAACGCCCTCAAAGCGCTCGGCGTTACAAACTTCCGTATTCATATTTCGCACCGCGGCATATTCAACCGGTTTTTGGACAGGCTGGAGCTAAAGGATAAAAGCGAAGACATCCTCCGCATTGTCGATAAATTAGCAAAAATCGGCAAAGAAGCAGTAATCGAACAACTCGCGGAAATTGCCGGAGCTGAAAAGACTGAAAAAATCGTGCAATACGGCAGCAGGCTTTCGGCAGACAGCGATTTTGAAACAATCCTCGCGCATATAGAAGCACTTGCGGGAGGCGCTGCCCCCGATACCGGCCGCTTACGGGACGTATATCAGCTCCTATGCGACGCAGGTATCGCGGACAGCTTTGTGCTTGACCCCTCCATTACACGCGGCCTTGACTACTACACCGGCATTGTGTACGAAACCTTTTTAACCGACCTTCCGCAGCTCGGGTCGGTTTGCTCCGGCGGCCGCTACGACAATTTAACGGGACTCTACATGAAAGATACGGTGAGCGGGGTCGGCGCTTCGATCGGACTTGACCGTCTCCTCG